>NZ_JBQKCH010000007.1:0-117396 GCF_052122455.1 Acidaminococcus sp. HCP3S3_G9_1
CATATCGAAATTCCAAATGAGTATAGATAACTGCAAATAACAGTTTGTAGGGGAGTTCTGATACTCCCCTATAAAAATGGCTATTTATCAACTGTTTGTTGTGACATAGCCATTTTTTTTTTTTTTTGATATCAATTATTATTATAAAGGATGAATGCTCATTTGTCCATACCCATGTTGAACAGGGTCAGCGGGCTGCGTCTCTTTCAATGGACCGTTTCAGCTGGTACATGGCCTCATCCGCCCGGCGGAACACTTCTTCGAAAGACGTATCCGTCCCTGGCAGGTATTCTGCATGGCCGGCAGAGAAAGAAATCTGTTCCCAGGGCTTTTCCAGGGTATAGTCCCGTTTCCGGAGATAGGGGAGGAGCTGTTGCCACAGGGCTTCCCGGTTTGCATAATCCCCATGCCGGAGCAGCACCAGGAATTCGTCTCCGCCGATCCGGTACACCGGACTGTGCTGGTACAGCTGGCAGATGGTTTTGGAAGTCAGCTGGATCACCACATTGCCTTTTTCGTGGCCGTAGGTGTCGTTGACCCCTTTCAGTCCGTTCAGGTCCACCATTACCAATCCGAAGGCCAGGTGGTTCAGGGGGTCGGAAATTTCCCGGTTCAGTTCCAGCACCTGCTTTTCAAAGGCGGATACATTCTTCACTCCGGTGAGTTTGTCCTGGAAGGCTTCCGTCTTCAGATCCCGGACCATGATCTTCATCAGGTCCATGGTCCGGTTCATGTTCTTGGCCAACAGGCCGATTTCGTCCCGGGAAGATTCCTTGATGGGGACGTCATAATTTCCCCGGCCCATCCGGGAGGCCGCTTCGTTGATCTCCTCCAGGGGCCGGAGGATCCGGTTGGCCAGGTAGATGGCAATGGCGGAGGTGATGATGGCAAACAGCAGCAGCAGGAAAAAGGCCCGGTAAATGGCCTCCTTCTGGAAGGCGTAAATCTCGTTTCCCGGAGCCACCACCCCCAGTTTCATGCCATTGGCCAGGGTGGTAAAGGCCAGCTGTTTCTTTTTCCCCTGATAGGACACCGGAATGGTGCGGGAACCAGTATCATGCTGGCGGAACACATCCGGCGAGTGGTCCAGGCCAAAATCCTTCAGGGTGGTGATCTGGGTCCCTTTTGCATAGTTGGGGTGATAGTACAGGACTCCAGTGTCGGAAAACAACAGGGCATATCCGCTGTCATAGATCCGCACATTTTTCACCTGATCCACCAGGTTGACCATCCGGATATCGATGCCCACCAAAGCCACACATCGCCGGTTGACGAAAACCGGCTTTACATAGGAAATCAGCAATGGGCCGCCTTCCCGGTTCCGATAGGGTGGGATCCACTGGGGAGAAAGACTTTCCAGAGGGCCATAATACCAACGGTACATTTCCTCCAGCATTGGGTTGGAAGATTTTCGGGGATGGGAAAAAGGCTGCTCTTCAAAAACTGGCTGGTCGTTTTTCCGTTTGTACCAGAACCCGTCAGACGCCTGGATCAGGTCTTCATTGAAATGGATGTAGAACCCATCGATAATGGGAATGGTGTCCGCCGCTGCTTCAAACCGGCGGCGGATCCGTTCCTTTCGGTCTTCCCGGAAGTCCGGGTCCTGGACCTGGGAAATGGTGGTAAAATCCTGCTGGACCGTGCCTGCAATGAAATCCACCGCATCCTGGGTCTTGATCAGCATACGGTTCAGGCTGCCGGCGGTTTTCTGGGTCTGCCAGTTGAGTCCGGTATTGGCCACTTCCGTGGAATAGATGTTGATGCTCCGGATGTTCATCATCCCCATGATCAGGGTCAGTACCACCGTAATGGTGACGATGATGAAGATGAACTGGTACCGGAGACTGCGAAGTTTCGCCATAGGTGCATAACTCCTTCTATGGGATACTGTCTGCAGCAGAGACAGGACAAGAGTCATAAATTTTCAATTACATTATAGGAAGTATAGGAGTATTTGTCCAGTAAAGGGGGAAAGAGGGATGTGTCAACAAGTTCTCGGTGAACCCTTCATCATAGTATAGTTATGCAGAAATGGGCTGAAAGTGCAGAGTGAAGAGCGGGACGGCGGGGACGGCCGCCCCCGCTCCCCTTCGTTCTTATCACCTGTCCCATAATACCATATATATACAGCCAGATACTAAAATAATCTTCCATATTGTCAACTGTTCAATCCAGGTTGTAAAACAAAAGGAAGGAATTACAATTTTGCAATAAAACATTTTTCCCTTTGGCTGTGGGAAATATATTGGAGGGGATTGCATGGAACGGGGACGATGGCAGGGAACGGTGTGGGGGACGGTTCTTTTGGCACTGGGCCTTCCTCTGGCCGGCGAAGGAGCGGTGAAACAGCCGGTGCCGCCGCTTCCGGCCCCATCCGCCGGGGCCTGCCGCCAGATCCAAAACCTGGCGGAACGGGGGTTCATCCGGCTGCCGGCCGGGTATCAGGATGTGGAGAACGCTCATTTTACCCGGGAAGAAATGACGGACCTGACCCTCCAGGCCATGGAACGGCTGGGGATGGATGCCCATGGTAAAATTGGGGGACAGCCGGGAGACACCGTCCCCGGGGGAAAAGAGACACTGGCCCTCCGGCAGGAATTTTACCGGGAACTCCGGAACCGGGGGATGATCGAAGACGGGACCCTGCTGACGGACATGAAACCCTCATCGGAAGCCTCTGACGAAAGAAAGGACGAGGACCGGAAATACAAATTCAGTGCCGAACTCCGGTACAATTACGTGAAACACAGCGGCAGCCCCCGGTGGGATTGGCGGGACAGCTGTCTCCGGGCCCGTCTCTTTTTGGAAGCCAAACTCAACGACAAATGGCATGCCTATGGGATGGGAGAAATCAACCATCATTTCCTCAGTCATCACAAACAGGATGACTGGCTGGAAAACCGCCGGATCTATGTCCGAGGCATGATGGGAGACGCCATTGTCACCGCCGGGATGTACGGTCTGGAACTGGGGGAAGGAAACATCTATTCTTCCACCGCCAAAGGGGTGACTGTCAACTGGGGGGACCGGCCGGAATTCGAAGCCTCTGCCGGGGAAACCAAGGCGGACGGGAAGTTCGCCAGTTATGGGGTGGCCATGAAACGGGACCCGGTCTTTTACGGGGCCGCTGTCTATCTTTTTGATAAGGATGACTGGGATCATCAGAAACGGATCATCTGGGATGGGTATTACAATTACAATCTGAAACCGGACCTCCAGGCAGGTCTCATGCTCCTGGGGGCGGACAAATCCTTTGGGGACGGGAAACATATGGGATTCGTGGCCAAACTGGTCCGGGGCCGGATCAAAAGCTGGATCCGGGGCAGCCAGGAATGGGATCTGCGGTATTACTACCAGCCTTCCGGCACCTACATCGCCCACACCATGAGCGGCCTGGCGGATTACATGACCGGCTTCCGGGGCCTGGGGTTCCAGTACCAGTACACCCTGGTGCCCAATATCGTCCTGAATGCGGAATATTATGATCTGAAGGAACTGGCTACCGGTGACCGGGGACGGACCCTGTGGCTGGATGTGACCTGGTTTATGGGATAGGGGTTGTTGCCTTATGGTAAAATTGGATGCAAAAACAAAAGTGGCCGTAGTGGGTCTGGGCTATGTGGGGCTGCCCCTGGCGGTGGCATTGGCGGACCATTTCCCCACGGTGGGCTATGACACCAATGAAGCCAAACTGGAAAGCTATCGGCAGGGTCGGGATGTGACAAA
The DNA here is from genome assembly GCF_052122455.1 of Acidaminococcus sp. HCP3S3_G9_1. Taxonomy (NCBI): domain Bacteria; kingdom Bacillati; phylum Bacillota; class Negativicutes; order Acidaminococcales; family Acidaminococcaceae; genus Acidaminococcus; species Acidaminococcus sp. HCP3S3_G9_1. The sequence continues at coordinate 3,727 of NZ_JBQKCH010000007.1, forward strand.
GGAAGTGGGAGACGAAGCGCTGAGGAGCAGCGCTCTGGAATTCACTTCGGACCCGGCCCGGCTTCGGGAGGCGGCTTTCATCATCGTGGCCGTGCCCACTCCCGTAAGCCGGGACAAGCTGCCGGATCTGTCCCCTGTCCAGGAGGCCAGCCGGACCATCGGCCGGAACCTTTCTCCGGGCACCATTGTCTGCTATGAATCCACCGTGTATCCCGGGGTGACGGAACAGATCTGCGGCCCCATCCTGGAGGCCGAAAGCGGGCTGAAGGCGGGGGTTGATTTCCATCTGGCCTATTCTCCGGAACGGATCAGCCCGGGAGACAAGGTCCACCGGCTCCGGAACATCTGCAAGATTGTTTCCGGAGATAACCGGGAGACCCGGGACAAGGTGGCGGCTCTCTACGGGACCATTATCCAGGCGGACCTGTTCCCCGCTTCCTCCATCAAGGTGGCGGAGGCGGCGAAACTCATCGAAAACACCCAGCGGGACGTGAACATCGCTTTCATGAATGATGTGGCCATGGCCTGCCATGCCATGGGCATCGATACCGGGGAAGTGGCGGATGCCATGGACACCAAATGGAACGCCCTCCATTTCCGGCCCGGGTTGGTGGGCGGGCACTGCATCGGGGTGGATCCCTACTACTTTGTTTACGAGGCCAAACGGGAAGGGTATCTGTCCACCCTCACGGCCCTCAGCAGGCATATCAACGAGGGGATGGCGGACTATGTGGTGAAGGAGACCATCCGGGAAATGATTCTGGGGGATCTCCGGATCCGCCGGGCCCGGGTGTTCCTGCTGGGCATCACCTTCAAGGAGGATTGTCCGGATCTGCGGAATTCCAAGGCCCTGGAGATCTTCCGGAAGCTGCGGCAGCTGGAAATCCCCGTACAGGTGGCGGACCCGGTGGCGGATCCTGCTCGTCTGCCTGCGGACGTCCGGGACGTCTTTGTTCCTGTGGAAAAAATCCAGGGAGCCGATGCGCTGCTCTTTACGGTCCGGCACCGGCAGTTCCGGGCCTGGGACGCGGACCGTCTGGCCAGCCTGTATGCCGTGGATACCCCCAGCCGGATCCTCATCGATGTGAAGGGCATGTATGGAAAAGAAGAGATGGAACAGGCCGGGTTCCGGTACTGGAGGCTGTAGTATGCATCTGAAAAAGCATCTTTTCTATATTTTCCTGGGGCTGCTGGCTCTGGGCCTGTTCTATTTTTACGCCATCTCCAGCTTCTTCCATCCCAAACAGGTGGCCCGGTATGAGAATCCCACGGAACTGGGTAGGGAGTACGAAGCCGCTGATGAACTGGAACAGGCCCGGAAGGCGTACCCCACCGCCCGGGAAGCCCGGATCCTCACCGGCCGGGACCTGGGGGAGACCCGGGCACTGGTGCTCACCTTTGACGGACTGGGGAATCGGGAAGACCAGGAGGCCATTCTCCGGATCCTGCAGCAGAAAGGCTGGAAAGCCGCCTTTTTTGTGGAAGGATCCAACGGAGCCCGGGAAAGTTCCTGGCTCCAGCAGCTGGCCCGGGATGGGCAGGTGCTGGGGAATTACAGCTTTGTGGGCCTGGCGCACGGGGAGCAGCTGGCACCGGATCAGGTACTGGAACAGCTGGTCCGTACCCAGAAGGTGCTGACTGTGGCGGCAGGGCAGCCGGGCCGGGTGGGGAAACTGGCCGACACCCGGTACACTCCGGAAATCCTCCGGGCGGCTGCGGCCTGCGGTTTGGAAGCCCTGGTTCAAAGTGACCTGGAGCTGAAGCCCGGGGACCTGACGGACCCGGAAAAAATGGCCCAGGCGGAAAGCCGGATCCACTCCGGGATGATCCTGTCCATCCGGCTGGATCATCCGGTACCTCCTGTGGTGAAAAAGAAAGTGCCGGTGGGGACCCCGGCCATTGACAAAATGCCCACAATCGAAGACAAAAAGGAACCGGCGGTACCGGCCCTTCCCCTGGTCCAGGGGGTGGCAGCTCTCTGCGACTGGCTGGCCCTCCAGGGCTGGGATGTGGTGCCGGTGACGGTGCTGCTGCCCTGAATGCAGGGAAAGGAGGAAGAATCATGGAGTACTTGTCCAAAAGAAAAACACTGATCCTGGCTTCTCTTTTCCTAGCGCAGGCGGCGGGATGGGGAATGGCTTCGGCAGAAGCCGGCACCCCGGGAGCTTTTTCCGGAAGGGGAGACACCCCGGTGATCAGCCGGGAAAGGGTGCCGGGAAGACCGGTAGAACGGCCTCAGCCGGCGGATGTGCCTGGGGAACTGGAAGGGACCGTGCTCCCCGGGACGCTCCAGCCCCGGGATCTTGATGTTCCCCTGCCGGCTGCCCATCGGAAACTGCCCAAAGGGATGAAACAGGAAGATGTTGCCAGGCTGATCCGGGCCAACCAGGGACAGCTGGCGGTGGAGGAAAGCACCCTCCCCACCACGGCTCAGGTGATTCCCTTTACTTTTACCGGGCTTTCCCGGAGGGAAAGTGTGGATGCCATGCTGAACGCCCTGAAACAAACCGGGAGCCAGGGTACTTTTTTCGTCACGGACCGGGAAATCCGCACTTCCCCGGAAACCGTCCGGGCCATCCTGGATGCCGGGCAGGAAGTGGGCATCTGTTTTTATCCCCTGAAAGGGGAAACAGTCACGGATATCACCGCCGACATCCTGCGGACCCGGGAGGCCCTGCGGAAAAATTTCCAGGTGGAGACCCAGCTGGTGAAACAGGCCTCCGGTGCCGTGCTGCCGGAAACCCGGGAGGCGGTCTCAGCCACCGGCTGCCGGCTCATCGGTGCCCGGGTGAACCTGGTCCAGAGCCGGCACCGGGACTGCCGGACTCCGGAGGAAATTCTCCCGGACATTTACGGACCGGGGGTGAAATCCGCTGCCCGGGGCGGCATCATCCAGATCCGCCTGGACTGGTATAGCCGACCAGAATTGGCGGCGGAGCTGTTCCTGTACCTGAAACGGAAAAAGATCGACAACATCGCTTATAATGGTTTCGGAGATGTGAGCGGGGTGAACCCGGCCAACGATTCTGCCTACCGGATCGTGTCCGTGGGGGAGGTGCTGGGAGACCGGGACCATCTGTGGCAGTATCCGGTGCCGGAAGAAGCCATCCTGCCCCAGGTGAAGATGACGCCGCTGCTGCCGCCGGATGCTGCCCATAAGCAGCTGGTGGAGGAACTGGAAAAGCGGTACATCGGGGAACCTTCCACCCGGGAGAACCAGAGCCTGGGGTTCACCGCCCGGGACTTTAAGGAGCTGGACACCAGTGCCTGTGTAAAAACTCAGGATCCGGTGATTTTTTTCGGCTTCGACGACTGGGGGGATGATGATTCGGTGAACCATATCCTCTATGTGCTCCGGAAGCATCACGTGCCCGGGAACTTCTTCATCCTGACCCGGAACATGGTCTACAACCCCAATCTGCTCCGGGCCATCGCGCTGGAAGGCCACGATATCGGCAGCCATACCAATTTCCACAAACCCATGACTGTCCGGGACAAGCACCATGACAAACGGTCCATGGAAAGCTATGAGGAAATCTATGAGGATGTGAAGGAATCCTACCGGCGTCTGGAACAGGCGGTGGGGGACATCCAGCGGCCCAACGGACGGCCGGTGCTGACCAAATTCCTCCGTCCGCCCACCCTGACCATCAGCGCCGTGGGCACCCGGGCCATCCTGGAAAACGGGTTCCAGTACATCATCAGCGGCCATGCCATCGATGACTATGCGGCACCGGACCTGGAGACGGAACTGAAACGGTTCCGGGATGCCATTTACCGGCAGGGGAAAGTCCGGAAGGGGGCGGTCTTTGTGATCCACATGACCAGTTCGGCCCGGTTCACTCCGGCAGCTCTGGATGTGCTGCTGACGGAAAATGAGAAGAAACCGGAGGGGGATCCCACCAGATTCCAGGTGGGCCTGCTGTCCGATTACCTGACGGACACCTATTCCCAGGCCAAAAGTCCGGAAGAAGAGCGGAAAGAACGGAGACAGATCAAGTGGTGGTGAACATGGCAAAAGAAATCCAGGGAGAAAAGCTGGAAGAGGTGCTGACCCGGGAAAAACCGGACCGGCGGCTCCTTCCCCATGTGCCTTCCCGTCAGAGAAGCGGCCGCAGCCGGCGGGCTCTGCCGGACAAAGTGCTGGAAAAATACGATTACCTCCACTTTACCAATGGGGAAGAAGCCAATGCCCGGTACCTGGTGGATTACCCGGTGAAAATCACCGCCGGGGGCAGGATTCATCAGGGCCGGGCCCGGGACATTTCCGTCACGGGCATGGGACTGGCGGCGGATCCTGCCACAGCACAGGCCCTGGTCCGGGCAGGAAGAATGGAACTGGAATTCGAAATCATTCCCGGCACCATGCCGGAAGGCCTGGAACGGAAGGTGAAGGTGGAGGCCCGCTGTGTCCGTCCGTCCTTGGAGGAACTGGAAAATCAGCTCCGGGACAAGCCGGAAAACATCCTCCTGGGGCTGGCCTTCGATCAGGATCTCCTGGACTATTCCCAGGAAAAAAGCCGGTTCGACGTGCCTTTCGTGTCCTCTCTTTTGGCCATCATCTGCCTGTGCATCCTGCTCATGCGGACGGAATCGGTGGTCTATTTCAAATTCAACAAATATCTGTACCTGTACAGCATCATCGCCAGTACCTTCCTGCTGGTGAAGTACATCTTCGGAGCCTTCTACCGGCCGGTGCCTGTGGATCCCCGGTATACCCCCGGGGTGAGCATCCTGGTGCCCTGTTTCAATGAAGAAAAATGGATCCGCAGGACCATCCTCTGTGCCCTGGACCAGTACTATCCTCCGGAGCAGCTGGAAGTGATCGTGGTGGACGACCATTCTACGGACCGTTCGGTGGAAAACATCCGGGAGACCCTGGAGGAAATCCGGACCAAAGAGGGGCCGGAGACCGCGGACCGGGTAAAGCTGCTGGTCCAGCCGGTGAACCGGGGAAAACGGGAAGCCCTGGCCCGGGGTGCCAAAGCGGCCCGGCATGAACTGGTGGTGTTTGTGGACAGCGACAGTTTCCTGGATCCCTATGCCATCCGGAACCTGGTCCAGCCCTTCAAGGATGCCCACTGCGGAGGGGTATCCGGCCGGACGGACGTGGCCAACACCTTCACCAATTCTCTCACCAAAATGCAGTCGGTACGGTACTACATCGCCTTCCGGGTGATGAAGGCGGCGGAAGGGCTGTTCGATGCGGTGACCTGCCTGTCCGGTCCCCTGTCCTGCTACCGGAAGGATCTGGTGCTCCAGTATTCCCAGAAATGGGTGAATCAGCGGTTCCTGGGCCACAAGGCCACCTTCGGGGACGACCGGTCCATGACCAACTTCATCCTCCGGCACCACCGGACGGATTATCAGGATACGGCCCTTTGCTACACCATCGTGCCCAGCGACTACGACGTGTTCCTGAAGCAGCAGATGCGGTGGAAACGGAGCTGGCTCCGGGAATCTCTGGTGGCCTCCCGGTTTATGTGGCGGAAGGAGCCTTTTGCGGCGGTGTCCTTCTACATGGGGGTGCTGGTGCCCATTGTGGCGCCGGTGTGCGTATTGTACAACCTGCTCTACATCCCTCTCATCCACCGGGTGTTCCCTTTTACCTTCCTTTTGGGGATGTTCCTGATGGCGGGGCTCATGAGCGCCTGTCAGCTGCTGCTGCGCCGGAGCACCACCTGGCTCTACGGCCTGTGGTTCTGCCTCTATTATGAGCTGGTGCTCCTGTGGCAGATGCCTGTGGCCTGGTTCACCTTCTGGAAATCCACCTGGGGCACCCGGATGACTCCGGCGGATGTGGAAGAGGCCCGGCGGAAAGCGGAAAAGAAGGCCCGGAAAGAAAAGAGCGGAAAGGGGGAGGGCCATGCTGGCTGATGAAATCTACACCCGGCAAAAGGACAAACGGAAAAAAAGACGGGCCATTCTCCAGGGGCTGGTGCTGGCCCTGCTCCTGGGGATCTGCATCGACGCCCTGTTTGTGTTCTCCCGGTACCGTCCCTACCGGCCAGACCAGGTGACCGGAGTGGACCGGGGCTTTGTGGCCCTGTCCTATTTCGGTGTGGACCGGACCGGGACTCATGACCTGATCGGCACCCGGCTCCTGGATGAGCACCTTTCCGCCCTGGAAAAGAACGGGTTCGTGACCATTACCGGGAAAGATGTGGAAGAATACTACCGGAGCGGCCGGATGCTGCCGGAACACGCCCTGCTGCTGAATTTCGAGGACGGCCGCCGGGATACGGCGGTGTTTGCGGAAAAACTCCTGGAAAAGCACAATTACCATGGCATCGTGTCCACCTATGGGGACAACCTGAAGGGGGACGACAGTAAATTCCTCCGGCCGGCGGAACTGAAGAAGCTGACGGAGCACGGGTACTGGGAGCTGGGCACCAACGGGTACAGGCTGTACTACATCAATGTGTTCGACCGGTGGGACCATTACCTGGGGAACATGAACCCGGTGGTCTATGCCCATCTGACTCCGGTGCTGGGACGGAAGTACAACCATTACCTGATGGATTATCTCCGGGATGACCGGGACTTCCCCCTGGAAAGCTACCAGGCCATGAAGAACCGGATCTCCGGGGACTATGCCCTGCTCCAGCAGGTGTACACGGACGATCTGGGCCAGGTGCCTCCCATTTACACCCTGATGCACGCCAATATGGGACAGTTCGGGAACCAGGCCGATGTAAGCGCTGTGAACGAACAATGGATCCGGAAGCTGTTTGTGATGAACTTCAACCGGGAAGGGTACAGTGTGAACAACCGGAAAAGCAGCATCTACGACCTGACCCGGATGGAACCCAGAGCCTACTGGCCGGTGAACCACCTTCTCATGAGGATCCGGGACGACGGGTTCTGGAACCTCCGGTTCGAGCATGGAGACCGGGAACAGTACCGGCAGTGGGACGAAAAGAAAGGTGTCGCCCAGTTCAAGGACGAGAGCGTGATCCTCACCACCAACAGCCTGAAGAATGGCCTCCTGAAGCTAAAGGACCAGCCGGACCTGAAGGACATCCAGGTGGAGACGGAACTCCTGGGGAACCAGTTCGGCACCCAGAAGATCTATCTCCGGGCCGGAGAAAATCTGGAAAAATATGTGGCGGTAGCCCTGGTGAACAACCACCTGGTGGCCTCCCAGAAAGGGCCCCAGGGACAGGAAGAGAAACTGGGGGATGTGGATCTCCGGCTGTTTGACGGGAATCCTTACCCTTCGGAAGAGGAAGACCGGAAAGAAGTGGCGGAACAGGAAGAAAAGGTGTTTGCCCGGTACGCTCCCAATACGGAAACGGCCCGGGCCCGGCTGGAAAAGCTCCAGGAAGTCCAGGGACAGGACGCCCGGACTGTGGAGGAAGGGGCGCCGGAGTTCCATCCGGTGCTCAGCTACCACGCAAGGGGTAAACGGAAGCTGGACATCCGGCTGGCCGGGGACAAACTGACGGTACTGGTGGACGGACGGAAAGCCCTGGAGGGTCTCACCGTGGCAGTGGGGGATGGGGGCAGCCTGTTCCTGGAAAGCCGCTGGCCCGGGTACGGCTACAGCCAGACCAACCTGGCGGATGATGTGTACGACGGGGTCTTTGCCGGGTTCACCGTCCGGGATTGGGACGTCAGCCGGGACAAAGCCGGGAAAGAGCGGTACAGCCTCCGGTACACCGGCTGGAAGAAGTTCCGCTATGAAGTGGAAAAACAGGGGAACCGGCTGCTGGACTGGGCACTGAGTACGGTAAAATACAGGATGAGGTAAAGATATGGACAAGATGATGAAAATCGGCGGCGGAATCCTGGCGGGGCTGCTGCTGGGGGCCGCTGCCGTGGGGATCTCCCTGCTGCCACCCCGGATCACTTCGGCCCGGCCCCGGCCCCAGCCCGTGTTCGACGGAGGAGCCTGGGTGGCCAGCTGGGATTACAGGGACGGCATCCGGGAAGCCCGGAAGGTCCAGAGCCAGCTGAACAGCGTCAGCTATTTCGGCGGGGTGCTGGACGGCCAGGGGCGGATTTTGGTTACCGGCCCCTGGCGGGATTTCCGGCGAGAGAAGTTCACCCGGTTCCGGGCTCCGGTGCGGAAGTTCCTGACCGTGACCAATGATGTGTATCCCTATGGGGTGAAGGTGAAGGATAAGAAGCCCAAGGACACGGAGCTGCTGGGTGGTCTGCTGGCCACCGGGGAAAGCCGGAAGGCCCATGGGGAGGCTCTGCTCCAGGCCCTCCAGGGCACTGGCTGCAGCGGCCTGGAAATCGATTATGAGCAGGTGTGGAAGGATCCCTTCACCGCTTACCGGTATGTGAAGTTTCTCCAGGAGCTGAACCAGCTGGCAGAAGAAAAGAAGGTGCCCCTCCGGGTGATCCTGGAGCCGGAGGTGCCCGCCAACAGCCTGATATTCCCGGAAGGTCCGGAATATGTGATCATGGCCTACAACCTGTACGGCACCCACAGCAGCACCCCGGGCCCCAAGGCGGACCTGGCTTTTGTGGACCGGATGCTGGAAAAAGTGGAAAAGATGCCCCGGCCCCACAGCATCGCCTTCGCCACCGGAGGCTGCGTGTGGGAACCGGGCAAGCAGCCTCGGTTCGTCACGGAGCGGGAAGCCCGGGCCCTGGCGGAAAAAACAGGAAGCCGGCCGGAACGGGACGAAAAAAGCCAGGCCCTCCATTTTTCCGCAAAGAAAGGAACGGAGAGCTTGGAATGCTGGTACGCCGATGCAGCGACCCTGAAAGCCTGGAAGCACCGGGCCCTGGAAAAAGGCGTGGACGGCATCAGCCTCTGGCGCCTGGGAGGCAACGAAAAGATCCGGGAGTATTACCCAGGGCTGGAGGAGTAGGGGGAAGATGTCAGACACGGCCCAAAGGGCCGGTCTGATTTCTTTTAAACCGCTGAAAAAAAAAGACTGCCGCGGGAGCGACAGTCTTTTTTACTACTAGCAATTATTTCACTTCGTGGATCCAGCCTTCCGGACCTTCGATTTCGCCCATCTGGATGCCTCTCAGGGTCTTGTACAGCTTGGTCAGCACAGGGCCCATTTTTTCCATCCCGCTGGGGATGCAGATTTCCTTGCCGTGGTCCACAACCTTGCCCACCGGGCAGATAACGGCAGCGGTGCCGCACAGGCCGGCTTCGGCAAAATCAGCCACTTCAGCGAATTTCACTGGACGGTGTTCCACTTTCATACCCAGCATATCCGTTGCGATGGTGATCAGAGAACGGCGGGTAATGGAGGGCAGGATGGAGTCGGATTTCGGGGTGACCAGGGTGCCGTCTTTCTTGACGAACAGGAAGTTGGCGCCGCCGGTTTCTTCCACGTAGGTCCGGGTTGCCGGATCCAGGTACATGTTTTCATCAAAGCCGTTGTTGTGGGCGGTGATGTAAGCATGGAGGCTCATGGCGTAGTTCAGGCCAGCCTTGATGTGGCCGGTGCCTCGGGGTGCCGCACGGTCAAAGTCGGACACGCAGATGGTGATGGGCTTTACGCCGTTTTTGAAGTAGTTGCCCACAGGAGTCCCGAACAGACGGAACTGGTATTCATCGGAGGGTTTCACCCCGATCACCGGGCCGGTGGCAAACAGGTAGGGACGCAGGTACAGAGCGCCGCCGCTTTCAAAAGGAGGAATGTAGTCTTTGTTGGCCCGGACCACTTCGTCCACGGCTTCCATAAACATTTCTTCAGATACAGGAGGCATTTCCAGCCGTTTGGCGGAATCAATCATCCGTTTTGCATTCTGGTCAGGACGGAAGGTAACCGTACGGCCGTCTTTGGTCTTGTAGGCTTTCAGCCCTTCGAATACTTCCTGACAGTATTGCAGGATGCCGGCACATTCATTGAGAACCACGTTGGCGTCACCGGTCAGGCCGCCTTTGCCCCATTTGCCATCCTTGTAGTTGGCAACATACCGCTGGGCAATGGGCTGATAAGCGAATCCCAGTTTGGACCAATCGATGTTTACATTAGACATACAAACCCCTCATTTCTTTCCTATAGATCTGCTATAGATTATGTTACAAAAATGAATTTTGTATACCTCAATATATTACTCACTTGCAATGGGTTTGTCAATGAAATAGTAAAAATTCCGCTGACCTGCACACGAAAGTTGAACCATTTGGTACAATAGAAACAGATGGCTGTAAAATCCGTAATTTGAAAGGAGCCCGATTCCATGATCCTTCCCATTTTCATCCCCCACGCCGGGTGCCCCCACCAGTGTTCCTTCTGCAACCAGCGGACCATCAGCGGTGAAGGGGAGGGGGGCCTGGCCGGGGCCCGGCGGCAGATGGAGAAACTGTCCGCCTGGGTCCGGCCCTCCCCTTCCAATGAACTGGCTTTTTACGGGGGATCTTTTACGGCGCTCCCTGATTCCATCCAGGAGGCTTTGCTGGATCTGGCGGAAACCTGGCGGGCCCGGGGATTTTTCGGCCCCCTCCGGCTGTCCACCCGGCCTGATGCCATTACTCCCCCCATCTTGGACCGTCTCCAGAATCATGGGGTGGAAACCATCGAACTGGGGGCCCAGTCCCTGGATGACCGGGTACTGGCCCAGGCCCGCCGGGGGCATACAGCCGCCCAGGTCCATGCTGCCTCACGGCTGATCCGGGCCTGCGGCTTCCGTCTGGGGCTCCAGCTGATGACCGGGCTCCCGGGCCAGGACGCAGCCAGCCTGGAAGACACCAAACTGCAGGTCCTTGCCATCCATCCGGACCTGGTGCGGATCTATCCGGTGCTGGTGATCGAAGGTACTCCTCTGGCGGACCAGTGGCGCCGGGGGGATTATGCGCCCCAGACCGTGGAACAGGCGGCGGATGCCTGCTGGACCCTGTACCGGGACTTTACCGCCGCCGGGATCCAGGTGATCCGCATGGGCCTCCAGCCGGACCGGGAACTGTGCGCCCCGGGCCACATCCTGGCCGGTCCCTTCCATCCCGCTTTCGGGGAAGTGGTGAAAAGCCGGGGCATCGGCCGCCAGGTGCTGGAGGAGATTGCAGAGCTTCCCGGTGGGGATTATAATATGGTTATCACCTGTCCGGACAGGATGGCCTCGGTGGTACGGGGCCAGCACCGGAGCAATGTCCGTCTGTGGGAACAGACGGGAAAGGTCCGGGTCATTTTCCAGACGGGAAAAACCTTTGAGGTGATGTTCCATGACAGAAAAACTCTATGAAAACGATTCTCTCCTGCAAAGCTGCCAGGCCACAGTGGTCAGCTGCGAGAAAAAGGAGGACCATTATGAAGTGATCCTGGACCGGACAGTACTCTTCCCGGAAGGGGGCGGCCAATTGTCCGACCAGGGCTGGCTGGACAAAGTGCCCGTATTCTACGCCAGCGAAGAGGGTCAGGACGTGCGCCACTGGACCCGGGAACCCCTGGAACCGGGGAAGACCGTGGCAGTGAAACTGGACTGGCCGGTGCGACTGGACCGGATGCAGCAGCACTGCGGGGAACACATCCTGTCCTATGCCTTCTGGAAAACCTGCGGGGCTAACAATGTGGGCTTCCATATGAATGAGGACAGCGTATTCATCGACCTGGACCAGGAAATCGACGAGGAAAAGGCCAAAAAGGCGGAATGGATGGCCAACGAATGCCTCTGGGCCAATGAACCCATTTCCCTTCATTATGTAGATGCTTCAGAACTGGGGAACTATCCCCTGCGGAAAAAGAACGAAAAGCTCAAAGGCACCGTCCGGCTGGTGGACATCAAAAACGGGGACATCTGCACCTGCTGCGGCACCCATCCCCCCTATACGGGCATGGTAGGGTCCATCCAGATCATCCGGTTCGTCCGGCACAAGGGAGGCAGCCGGATCGAATTCCTCTGCGGCAACCGGGCCCTCAGGGCCATGCATGAACGGAACCGGATTTTGGAAGACACCAGCAATTTCCTGTCGGTGAAGGCGGAAGACGTGCTGCCGGCGGTGGAAAAACTCCACCAGGAGATCCTGGATCTCCGGGGAAAGGTACGGGAAAAGACCCAGGAACTGATCCGGCTCCAGCTGCCGGAAAAAATGGCCCAGGCACCGGTGCTGCCCAACGGCACCAAACTCCTGGTGCTCACCCTGGAAGGCACGGCGGCGGACGGAAAAAGCGCCATGAAGCTGGCCAGTGCCCAGCCCGGGGTGCTGGCGGCAGTGTTCACCAAAGAGGGGGACCGGCTTATGTACCAGTTCGCCTTAAGCGAAGGAGCGGAAGGGGACTGCAGGGCCTGCTGCGCCAAAGCCAATGAACTGTTTGGAGGCCGGGGGGGAGGCCGTCCCCAGAGCGCCCAGGGCGGCGGCACCGCCGGAGCGGACTGGGAGGAAAAGGTAAAGGAACTGGTGGAAGGAATCAGGGGATAAAAATAGCAGGGGAAAAGAGGGGCTGCTGCCTGGGCAGCAGCCCTCCTGATGGAAACGCAGCGCTGGCTGCTAACCCACCACCAGCCTGACGGCTGGTCCCCCGCCCTTGAAAAGGGCGGATATACGTTGGGACCAGCGGCCCATGGCCAGTGCAGCAGGACGTCAGCCCAAGATGCACATATCCGCCCTCGAAAAGGGAGGGAATACGCCGGGACCAGCGGCCCATGGCTTATGCACCAGTGCGCCAGCCCAAGGTGCACATATCCACCCTCGAAAAGGGAGGGAATACGCCGGGACCAGCGGCCCATGGCTTATGCACCAGTGCGCCAACCCAAGATGCACATATCCGCCCTTTACAAGGGCGGGGGACCGTTGCGCCTGCGCAATGGTGGTGGGTTAGCATTCCCCCGGGAATGCGTTTCCCTTCATAGGAACCTGCGGCTGCAGGTTCCCTCCACCGGCTGCTGACCGCTGACAGCAAGAGGGTATGGCACGTTCCGTGCAATACCCTCTTGCAACTTTTGTAACAAATATGATATAATCTCTATCGGCTGTGATTGCACAGCCCACTATACCACACACGCAGAGTCAGGACGCGGCTGTCCTTGCTGGCTGCCGGCAAGGTTAAGCGAAAAATGATCTGCGGAGGAAAAAACAGGAGGAAACAAAAATGGCAATTGTATCCATGAAACAACTTTTGGAAGCAGGCGTACACTTCGGTCATCAGACCCGCCGCTGGAACCCCAAGATGGCTCCCTACATCTTCACCGAACGGAACGGGATCTACATCATCGATCTGCAGAAGACCGTGAAAAAGGTGGAAGAATGCTACAGCTTCCTGCGTGAACTGGCTGCCCAGGGCGGCACCGTGCTGTTCGTAGGCACCAAAAAGCAGGCTCAGGCTGCCATCAAAGAAGAAGCTGAACGCTGCGGCATGTTCTATGTGAACGAAAGATGGCTGGGCGGTATGCTGACCAACTTCAAGACCATCCAGACCCGGATCAAGAGACTCCATGACCTGGAAAAAATGGAAGAAGAAGGCACCTTCGATCTGCTGCCCAAGAAAGAAGTCATCGTCCTGCGCCATGAAATGGCCAAACTGGAAAAATACCTGGGCGGTATCAAAGACATGAAGAAGCTGCCCAGCGCTCTGTTCGTCATCGATCCCCGGAAGGAACACAACGCCATCCTGGAAGCCCGGAAACTGCACATCCCCATCGTGGCCACCGTTGACACCAACTGCGATCCCGATGAAGTGGACTACCTGATGCCCGCCAACGACGACGCCATCCGTGCCGTCCGTCTGCTGACCAGCAAAATGGCTGATGCCGTCCTGGAAGGCAAAGCCAGCGCTGTGGATGAAGAAGCTGCCGCCGCTGACGAAGCTGCTGCTGAAGAAGAAGCCAAGGACGCTGAATAAGCCGTCCTTTCCCAATTCCATAAAGTTACAGGAGGAATACTGATGGCAATTACTGCTAGCATGGTAAAAGAACTGCGTGAACGTACTGGCGCAGGCATGATGGACTGCAAAAAGGCCCTGACCGCCACCAACGGCGATATGGACCAGGCAATCGACTTCCTGAGAGAAAAAGGCCTGTCCAAGGCTGCCAAGAAGGCCAGCCGTGTGGCTGCTGAAGGCCTGGTGGCTGATTATGTGGACGAAGCCAACAAAGTGGCTGTCCTGGTGGAAGTCAACTGCGAAACCGACTTCGTGGCCAACACTGACGAATACAAAAAACTGGTGCTGAGCGTTGCCAAACACATTGCCGCCCACAAACCGGCTGATGTGGCTGAACTGAACGATCAGACCTTCGACGGCACTGACAAGAAAGTCAGCGAAGTGATTACCGAAGCCATCGCCAAGATCGGCGAAAAGATCGATGTCCGCCGTTTCGCCGTGTATGAATACGGCAACGACACCCTGGGCCATTACATCCATGGGGCCGGCAAGATCGGCGTCCTGGTTGAACTGGAAGGCGGGGATGCGGAAGTGGCCAAAGACGTGGCCATGCACATCGCTGCTGCCAACCCGTCCTATCTGGACCGGACCCAGGTTCCTGCCAGCGAACTGGACCATGAAAAAGAAGTCCTGTCCGAACAGGCCAAGAACGAAGGCAAACCTGAAAAAATCATCGAAAAGATGGTGCTGGGCCGTATCCAGAAATTCTATAAGGAAATCTGCCTGGTGGATCAGGAATTCATCAAAGATCCGGATAAATCCATCAGCGCCCTGCTGAAGGAACACAATGCCAAAGCAAAGAGATTCGTCCGCTTCCAGCTGGGCGAAGGCATTGAAAAGAAGAAGGAAGACTTCGCTGCTGAAGTTGCCAGCTTCGTAAAATAACACTCTTGCAAGGGGCTCTCGCTTGTGCGGCAGCCCCTTGTTTTATGAGACATTTTAGATTCAGTCTTGCAGGAACGAACATTTTCACCTATAATGATAAGGAACGGGAGCACCTGGAGACAGGGCCCCCAAAAGCATTGTAGAACTGTGGATGACTTCTTGTTCAAGATCTGCGGAACTCTGTAGGAGGTACTGTCAGTGTCGGGTAAAAGAAAGTTCAAGCGCGTGATTCTGAAACTCAGTGGGGAAGCCCTGGCCGGTGAAAAAGGCTACGGCATCGATCCCAAAACGGTGGACGCCATTGCGGCCCAGATCCAGGCAGTCCGGGAAAGCGGACTGGACGTGGCTGTGGTCAACGGTGGCGGGAACATCTGGAGAGGCCTGGCCGGCGCTTCCAAAGGCATGGACCGGGCAACGGCGGACTACATGGGGATGCTGGCCACGGTAATCAACTCCCTGGCGCTCCAGGATGCTCTGGAAAACCGTGGGGTACCTACCCGGGTACAGACGGCCATTGAAATGCGGGCCATTGCGGAACCTTACATCCGCCGGAGAGCGGTACGGCACCTGGAAAAGGGCCGTGTGGTGATCTTCGCAGCCGGCACCGGCAACCCGTACTTTTCCACGGACACCACCGCAGCCCTGCGGGCAGCAGAAATCGAAGCCGACGCCATCCTCATGGCCAAGAAAGGCGTGGATGGGGTGTACGACAGCGATCCTGCGGTGAACCCCAATGCAGTGAAGTTCGACCATCTGGAATACATTGAAGTGATCCAGAGAAATCTGGGTGTCATGGATTCCACCGCCATCAGCCTGTGCATGGACAACCACATCCCCATCGTGGTCTTCAACATCGATGAGGAAGGGAACATCCTGAAGGCCGCTGCCGGTGAAGAAATCGGAACCCTGGTAGGAGGATTCTAAATGGCAACGATCGAAGAATTACAGAACAAAACCCAAGAAAAGATGGATAAAGCGCTCCATGCGCTCCGGAACGAACTGACCAACATTCGCACCGGGCGGGCTACCCCGTCCCTGCTGGATCAGGTGAAGGTGGACTACTATGGGGCTCCCACTCCGGTGACCCAGGTGGCCAACGTGTCCGTGCCGGAACCCCGGATGATTGTGATCCAACCCTGGGACCGGAGCCTGCTGAAGGTCATTGAAAAGGCCATTATGACCAGTGACCTGGGTCTGAATCCCAACAACGACGGCACGGTGATTCGCCTGAACCTGCCTCTCCTGACGGAAGAACGCCGGAAGGAACTGGTAAAAGTGGTCAACAAAAAGGGCGAAGCCAGCCGGGTGGAAATCCGGAACATCCGTCGGGATTTCAATGACGCTGTGAAAAAACAGGTCAAAGCCAAAGAAATCACCGAAGATGATGCCAAGGACGCAACGGATTTTTCCCAGAAGCTGACGGACAAATTCATGAAGAAAATCGATGATGTCCTGGCCCAGAAAGAAAAGGAAGTCATGTCGGTGTGATGACGGCAGCTTCCCAGGCCCCCGACGTATTGGCACGGCCCCTGGCCCTGGCTCTGAAAAAGCTGGAGGCGGCAGGCTGGCAGGCCAGGATCGTACGGGCGGAACCTTCTATTCACCATCCTGCGCAAGTCTGGCAAGATGAATCTGCTTATGTCCTTAAGCAGACCGTCCTGTCTGACCATACATTACAAATTATTGTTGGTTGCAAATTCGAAGGGAGGTGTACTGACCAATGGCACACAAAATTAACCAAGACGAATGCATCGGCTGCGGTTCCTGCGCTGGGACCTGCCCGGTAGGTGCAATCGCTGAAGACAACGGCAAGTACAAGGTTGACGAAGCCAGCTGCATCGATTGCGATGCTTGCTCCGGCGCTTGCCCGGTAGGCGCTATCAAAGCTGAATAAGCTTTCTGGCGTTGTTGCGCAGCCCGCGTAAGCAGGCTGCGCAAATTTTTTTATAGGGGTATGCCAATGCTGAAAAAACTTTTAGGCCTCACTTCCAAACCGGAGCCCATCCCCGAAATCGACGGGGTGGATACCTCCATGCTTCAGCCCGACCTGATCCCCCGCCATGTGGCCATCATTATGGACGGCAACGGACGGTGGGCCAGAGCCCAGGGGAAACCCCGGACCTTCGGCCATGCAGCCGGCGCCCGTACCCTGCGGCGGATCGTGAAATTTGCCGATCATCTGGGCATCAAAGCCCTCAGCGTCTACGCCTTTTCCACGGAAAACTGGAAACGGCCGGTGACGGAAGTCCGGTTCATCATGGATTTGTTGTGTCAGTATCTTACCAGTGAACTGGAAGAATTCAACCAGTACAATGTGCGCATCCGTTTCATGGGATCCCGTGAAGGGCTGCCTGCCATTGTCCAGGAAAAAATGGACCATGCCCTGGAAGTCACCAAAGACAACACGGGGATCATCCTTAACATTGCAATCAATTACGGAGGCCAGCGGGAAATGGTGGACGCCGTCCGGGACATCGCCCGGGCCGTCCAGGCAGGGACCCTGTCTCCGGATGCCATAAATGAAAAGACCATCGAAGAACATCTGTATACCCGGGGCCTGCCGGCACCGGATCTTTTGATCCGCACCGGGGGTGACCTGCGGGTGAGCAATTTCATGCTCTGGCAGATCGCCTATTCGGAATTCTGGACCACGCCTGTTTTCTGGCCGGACTTTTCCGAGGAACTGCTGACGGAAGCGGTGTTCAGTTATCAGAAACGGGACCGCCGGTTCGGCGGCCTGAATCAGAAATAAGAGGCGCTGACTATGGGACAGAGAATACGGACGGCGATTGTCGCCATCCCCATTGCATTGTTTTTGATCAAGATGGGGGGCCTGCTGTTTGCTCTGGGAGTACTGATCCTGGGGCTGGTGGGCTTCCGGGAATACCGGAACATGCTGACCCGGGACGGGATCCAGGTGTACCGGGCCACGGGACTTGTGGGTACGGCTCTTCTCATCGGGGCGACCGGGCTGGGGAGACCGGACTGGCTGCTGCCCCTGGTGACCCTGTTTTCCCTTTTGGTGCTGCTGGAAGGGCTCTATTTTTATGCCCAGGGCCATTTTCCGGAAAACACCGGCCTGACCTGCATGGCTCTGGTGTACCTGGGGCTGCCCTTTGCCCATTTCATCCTGCTCCGGGAACTTTCCGGTCCCTTCCACACCATCCCCGGATGGGGGACGGTGAGCCTGGGGGAAGCCCTGCTGTGGACGGTGATGTTCGCCACCTGGGCCAGTGACACCTTTGCCTATTTCGGGGGACGGGCCTTCGGGAAGACCAAGTTGCTGCCCAAAGTCAGTCCCAAAAAGACCCGGGAAGGAGCCCTGTGCGGGTTCCTGGGCTGTGTGGCCACCGTTTGGCTCCTGGGCAGCCTGTGGCTCCAGTATCCTCTGGTGCCGGTGCTGCTCCTGGGGGTGGGCATCGGGTTCTTTGCCCCTCTGGGGGACCTGGTGGAAAGCATCCTGAAACGGTCCTGTGACATCAAGGATTCCGGCAACTTCTTCCCCGGCCATGGGGGCGTGCTGGACCGGTGCGACAGTCTGATTTTCTCGGTGCCTTTTGCCTATTATTTCATCACCCTGGTCCTGTTGGGCTGAAGGAGGTTGCCATGAAGAACATTGCAGTATTGGGGTCCACCGGGTCCATCGGTACCCAGACCCTGGAAGTGGCCGCGGCCAATCCGGAACGGATCCGGGTGGTGGCCCTGGCGGCCCATAAAAATGACCAGCTGCTGGAAGCCCAGATCCGGAAATTCCATCCGGCCCTGGCAGCCCTGTCCGATCCGGAAGCGGCCCGCAGGCTGAAAGAACGGTATGAGGGCCCTACGGAAATCCTCGCCGGTCCTGAAGGGATCATGGCCGCAGCCACCTGCAGCCAGGCGGATACGGTACTGGGAGCCATGGTGGGATACGCAGGCCTGCAGCCCACCCTGGCGGCCATCCGGGCCGGGAAGGACATCGCCCTGGCCAACAAGGAGACCCTGGTGGCCGCCGGCAGCCTGGTGATGGAAGCGGTGAAGAAGGCCGGGGTCCGGCTGACTCCCGTGGACAGCGAACACAGTGCCATTTTCCAGTGCCTCCAGGGGAACGCCCACAAGGACCTGAAACGGATCCTTTTGACCGCCTCCGGGGGCCCCTTCCGGGGAAAGACCCGGGAAGAGCTCCAGAACGTGACGGTGGAGCAGTGCCTCCATCATCCCACCTGGACCATGGGCACCAAGGTGACCATCGATTCCTCCACCCTGGCCAACAAGGGGCTGGAAGTGATCGAAGCCCACTGGCTGTTTGACGCCCCATACGAAAAGATCGTGCCGGTGATCCATCCCCAGAGCATCGTCCACAGCCTGGTGGAATACAGTGACGGGGCCGTGATGGCCCAACTGGGGGTGGCGGACATGAAGCTGCCCATCCAGTACGCCCTCAGCTGGCCGGACCGGTGGCCGGTGGCCTTTGACCAGCTGGACCTGGTGAAGGCCGGGCCTCTGACTTTTTATGAACCGGACACCAAAGTGTTCCGGGCCCTGGCCCTGGCCATTGCCGCCGGGAAACAGGGAGGCACCCTGCCCTGTACCTTCAACGCCGCCAATGAGGTGGCGGTGGCATCATTCCTGAAAGGCCGGCTGTCCTTTTTGGACATTGCTGATCTCATCGAAAAGGTGCTGGATGCAACGGTGCCGGCCAAAGTGGACGGGTACGAAACCATTGTGGAAGCGGACCGTCTGGCCCGGCAGAAGGCAGAAGCCCTGGTTGCCCAGGGAGTGTAGGAGGATTGTGTTTTGACAACGATACTGGCAGCCATCGTACTGTTCGGTGTGCTGATTACGGTCCATGAACTGGGCCATTTTCTGGCGGCCAAGGGCACCGGTATGCTGGTGACGGAGTTTTCCATCGGCTTCGGGCCCAAGCTGATCCAGAAAAAAGTGGGGGAGACCCTGTATTCTCTCCGGCTGTGCCCTTTGGGAGGGTACAACCGGATCGCCGGCATGGAGCCGGGAGAAGCAGTGACTCCCCGGGGGTTCAACGGACGGCCCCTGTGGGCCCGGATGCTGGTGATCCTGGCCGGGCCCTTCATGAATTTCCTGCTGCCCTTCCTGCTGTTTTTCGGGATCTTTGCGGTCAGCGGCCTGACCCTGCCGGTGAACAAGCCGGTGGTAGGGTCCCTGATGGAAGGATACCCGGGAGCCGCTGCCGGGCTCCAGGCTGGGGACCGGCTGGTGAGCATCAACGGCCGGAAACTGGAGAAATGGAATGACATCAACAGCCTGGTCCAGGAGAACGGCCCCAAACCAGGGAAAGTGGTGATCAGGCGGGACGGCCGGGAAATGACCCTGACTCTCCAGCCCCGGTTCGACGGGGAATCCAAGCGGTTCCTGATCGGGGTCCGGCCTCCCCTGGAACACCGGCAGCTGTCTCTTTGGGAAAGCCTGAAGACTGCCGGCCTGGCCGTAGGGAAGACCACCGTGGCCATGGTGGACGGGCTGCGGAAGATGATCACCGGGAAGGTCCGGGCGGATATCGCCGGGCCCATCGGTGTGGCCCATATGGCAGGAGACGTGGCGGCCCAGGGGGCGGTGCCCTATCTGGAGTTCATGGCCTTCCTGAGCCTGAACCTGGCGGTACTGAACCTGGTGCCCATCCCGGCCCTGGACGGAGGCCAGTTCCTGGTGCTGGTGGTGGAAGGGCTCCTGGGCCATGCCCTGGCGCCCAAAGCCAAGGAAATCATCCAGATGATCGGGGTGGCCTGCATCGTGGCCCTGACCATTTTCGCCACCATGCATGATCTGCTGCAGTAGGAGGGAATATGGAAAGAAGAAAAAGCCGTGAAGTAACCATTGGCAGCGTCACCATTGGAGGGAACCATCCGGTGGCCGTCCAGTCCATGACCAATACCAAGACGGAAAACATTGCCGCCACCGTGGACCAGATCCACCGGCTGACGGAACGGGGCTGTGAAATCATCCGGTGCGCCGTGCCCACGCTGGAAGCGGCCCAGGCCCTGAAAGAAATCCGGAAACAGATCGCCATCCCCCTGGTGGCGGATATCCATTTCGACTACCGGCTGGCCCTGGAGGCCCTCCGCAGCGGGGTGGACGCCCTGCGGCTGAACCCGGGGAACATCGGCGGACGGGACCGGGTGGAAAAAGTGGTGGCTGCTGCCCGGGAGCGGCAGGTGCCCATCCGGATCGGGGTGAATGCCGGTTCCCTGCCCAGGGACCTGCTGGAAAAATACGGGCACCCTGTGGCGGAAGCTCTGGTGGAAGCCGCCTGGCGCCATATTCATATTTTGGAAGAGATGGATTATAATAATATCGTCATTTCTCTCAAGGCCCACGATGTGCCCCTGACCCTGGCGGCCTACCGGCTCATGGCCAAAGAGTGTGACTATCCCCTCCATGTGGGGATCACCGAAGCCGGGACCATCCACAGCGGTCTTATTAAAAGTGCCGTGGGCATCGGTACCCTCCTGGCGGAAGGCATCGGGGACACCATCCGGGTTTCCCTTACCGGGGATCCCCTGGCGGAAATCGATGCCGGGTTCGAGATTTTGAAATCCCTGGGCCTGCGCCAGCATGGACCTACCCTGGTATCCTGCCCCACCTGCGGGCGCACCTGCTGGAGCCTGGAAAAAGTGGCCCATGAAGTGGAAGCCCGTCTGGAAGAGATCCCGGATCCCATTACCGTAGCCGTCATGGGCTGCGTGGTGAACGGGCCGGGAGAAGCCCGGGAAGCCGATGTGGGCATTGCCGGGGGCAAAGGCGAAGGCCTGCTGTTCCGGAAAGGAGAGATCCTCCGGAAAGTGCCGGAAGACCGGCTGGTTGAAGAGCTGTTTGAAGAAATCCACAAGATCATAGACGAAAGGAAGTTGTAAACATGCGCGTTTCCCAATTGTATGCACCCACTCTCAGAGAGGTACCGGCAGAAGCCGTCATTGAAAGCCACAAGCTGATGCTCCGGGCCGGATACATCCGGAAGGTGGCCGGCGGCCTGTACAGCTATCTGCCCCTGGCCTGGCGGAGCCTGCGGAAGATCGAAGAGATCATCCGGGAGGAAATGGTCCCCACCGGCGCCCAGGAAATCATGATGCCCATTGTCCAGCCTTCTGAAATCTGGCAGGAAAGCGGCCGGTGGCCGGCTTACGGGGCGGAAATGTTCAAACTGAAAGACCGGCACGGCCGGGACTTCTGCCTGGGGCCCACCCACGAAGAACTGGTGACCACCCTGGTACGGGACGACCTGCGGAGCTACCGGCAGCTGCCTGTGACCCTGTACCAGATCCAGAGCAAGTTCCGGGACGAAAAGCGCCCCCGGTTCGGGCTGATGCGCAGCCGGGAATTCATCATGAAGGACGCCTATTCCTTTGACAAGGATATGGAAGGCCTGGACAAATCCTACCAGGACGAATACGATGCCTACTCCCGGATCTTCACCCGGTGCGGCCTGGATTACCGGCCGGTGGAAGCGGACAGCGGGGCCATCGGCGGCAAGGGCAGCCATGAATTCATGGCCTTGGCAGACAGCGGGGAAGCGGGGATCGTGTACTGCGACACCTGCGACTATGCCGCCGACGTGGAAAAGGCCGAATGTGCCGCCATCGCAGCTCCTGCGGAAGAACCCAAAGCACTGGAAAAGAAGGAAACCCCTGGGTGCAATACCATTGAAGCCGTGTGCAGCTTCCTGAAGGCTCCTGTGGAAAAAAGCGTGAAGGCCGTGGCCTTTGTCACCGACGAAGGGAAACTGGTGCTGTGCTTTGTCCGGGGGGACAAGGAAGTCAACGACACCAAAGTGGTGAACGCCGTAGGCTGCAACGAAGTGGACATGGCTCCCGACAACCTGATCCGGGAAGCCGGCACGGTGCCCGGATTCATGGGACCCATCGGCCTTGACAAGGACAAGGCCATCATCCTCATCGACCATTCCGTCATGAACATGCACAATGTGTGCTGCGGGGCCAACGAAAAGGACGTCCACTATGTGAATGCGGAACCCTCCCGGGATTTCGTGTACACCCAGGTGGCGGACATCAGCACCGCCGTGGCCGGGGACAAATGCCCCCACTGTGACGGCCATCTGAAGGAAGCCCGGGGCATCGAAGTGGGCCAGGTGTTCAAACTGAACACCAAATACAGTGAAGCCCTCCATGCCACCTATCTGGACGTGGACGGAAAGGAACATCCCCTGGTCATGGGCTGCTACGGCATCGGCGTGGGCCGGACCCTGGCTGCTGCCATCGAACAGCACCACGACAAAGACGGGATCATCATGCCCAAAAACATCGCCCCCTACCAGGTGATGGTGCTGGCCATGAACGTAAAGGATGAAGAAAGCTGGCAGAAGGCTGTGGAAGTCCACGATGCCCTGAACGCTGCCGGCATCGACACCCTGCTGGATGACCGGGACGAACGGGCCGGGGTGAAGTTCAAGGATGCGGACCTTATCGGCTGCCCTCTGCGGATCGTCATCGGACCCAAGACCATGAAGCGGGGCGCTATGGAAACCAAGCTCCGGTGCAGCGGCGAAATGGCCGACGTGTCCTTCGAAGGAGACTGGATCCAGGCCATCCGGGACATTTTGGACAAGGCACTGTAATCACTGTTTTTGTCAACGGTCAATGGCCAGTGGAGGCCTGCTGACCGTTGACCGGTAACAATCCAGGAAGGGAGACAAAGGCATGGATAACGGAATGCTGGCCCAGCTTACCCTGCGGATCCTGATGGCTGCGTTCCTGGGCGGGCTCATCGGTCTGGAACGGAGCAGCGGGGACCGGCCGGCGGGGCTGCGGACCCATGTGCTGGTGGCCACCGGTTCCGCCCTTTTGATGGTGGTGTCCATTTACGGCATCGACGGCCATCCCCAGGCCCGGGATCCTTCCCGGATCGCCTCCCAGGTGGTCAGCGGCATCGGCTTTTTAGGGGCCGGGACCATTCTCCACGAAGGGCTCACCGTCAAGGGGCTTACCACCGCCGCCAGTCTGTGGATCGTATCGGCCATCGGCCTTACAGTGGGCTGCGGCATGATGGCCCTGGGCATCTTTGCCACTGGGATCGCCCTGATCACCCTGATCCTGATCCGGGGGCTGGAAAAGAAGGTGCTTCCGGCGGGGAAACCCACCCGGTGCAAGCTCCATGTGATCCTGAGCAAAAATCCGGATAGCATGATGGACGTTATGGAGTATCTCCAGAAACGGAACATCAAGACCCGGATCCTGGGGATCCGGAATGATCCCCATCGGAGTGTGATCGAAGTGGATCTGTTGGTGAAAATCGGCAAATATTACAATGCCAATGCCATCATCAGCGGACTGGAAAACGCCGAAGCGGTGAAAAAGGTCGTCCTGGTGGATGACTGACAAAGGAACAAAGAGGTTGGAATGAGCGCAAGTTGCTATAAGATCGTACCCAACAGACACGTGTTCCTGGACTTTATGGTCACTCTGGACCTGAGCCCGGAACAGCGGCACTGTGTGGAAACCTTTCCCATCCGGTACGTGGAAGTGGATGAAGCCAGGAATACCTGGAAGATCTCCTACGATGCGGCAGCGACGGCTCTGGAACAGCAGGAACTGGCAGCGGTGGCGAAAAAGCTGGCCGCTGCCTGTTCTGTTGCCCAGGTGACCTTCGTGAACGTGAATGCGGACCAGGTGGCGGCTCCCTGTCTGGAGGATGAGGAAATCCCCCTGCCTCCGGAACCGGAAGAGCCGGAAGAGGAGCCCCAGGAGGACGACTTCTTCCAGAGCGAGGAATACCTGAAGGCCCTGGAAGCGGTGGAAGCCAGCCGGGGCGGCGGGAACCGGACCGACGGAGTGGTCTACGGCCGGAAAATCACCAAAAAGGCCCGGACCATGGCGGAAGTGGTGGAAGAAGAGAACAATGTGGTGGTGGAAGGCACCGTGGTGGGGTTCGATGTACGGGAACTCCGGACGGGAGCCGTCATGCTCACCATCAAGCTCAGTGACGATACCGAAGGGCTTTTTGCCAAGATCCGGTTTGGGGAACGGAACGAGGGGAACGACCCGAAAAAGAACATGAAGGAATGTGCCGATCTCCAGAAAAAGATCCCGGAAGGATCCCTGGTGAAGATCCAGGGGAACATCACCGTGGACAAGTACGCCAACTCGGAACTGGTGATGGTGGGGGTCAAAGGCATTATGCAGGAACCGGTGGAACGCCGGGAAGACAAGGCGGACGTGAAACGGGTGGAGCTCCACTGCCACACCAAAATGAGCAAGATGGACGGGCTCACCCCCATCAAGGAACTGGTGGACACCGCCGTGCGCTGGGGCCACAAATCCCTGGCCCTGACGGACCATGGGGTGGTCCAGGCCTTCCCCTTTGCCTATGACGAAGCCAAAGCCCTGAAGGAAAAGAATGGCTGGGAACTGAAGCTGATCTACGGGGTGGAAGGGTACCTGTGCCACAGCCGGGAAGACAAGAAGAACTACCACATCATCCTCCTGGCCAAAAATGTGGAAGGTCTCCGGAACCTGTACCGGCTGGTGTCCCTGTCCCATTTGCAGTATTTCGGGGGCAAACCCAAGCGGCCCCGGCTTACCAAAGGGCTCCTGGACCAGTACCGGGACGGTCTGATCATCGGCTCCGCCTGTGCTGCCGGGGAAGTGTACCGGGCCATTCTGGCAGGGGTGCCGGAAGACGAACTCCGGGAAATCGCCTCCTACTACGATTACCTGGAAATCCAGCCCATCGGCAACAACAACTATCTGATCCGGGATCCCCGGTTCCCGGAGATCAAGACCGTGGAAGACCTCCAGGCCATCAACAAAAAGATCCTGGCCCTGGGGGACGAACTGGGGAAACTGACCGTGGCCACCTGCGACGTCCATTTCCTGAATCCGGAAGACGCCCTGGCCCGGAAGATCCTCCAGGCGGGGATGGGCTATCCCGACGAGGAACAGCCGCCCCTGTATCTGCGGACCACCGAAGAGATGCTGGAGGAATTCTCCTACCTGGGGGACCGGGCCTATGAAGTGGTGGTGGAGAACTCCAACAAAATCAGCGGCCAGGTGGAGCACTTCAAACCGGTGCCCGACCGGGACCAGCTGTATTCGCCCACCATCCCCGGTGCCAAGGAAAAAGTGGAATCCCTCAGCTATGCCAAGGCCCACGAATGGTACGGGCCCAAGCTGCCCAAAATCGTGGAGGACCGGCTGAAGCAGGAACTGTCTTCCATTATCGGCAACGGGTTCTCGGTGCTGTACTACATCGCCCATCTGCTGGTGAAAAAATCCAACGACGACGGGTACATGGTAGGGTCCCGGGGTTCCGTAGGGTCCTCCTTTGTGGCCACCATGCTGAACATTACGGAAGTGAATCCTCTGGTGCCCCATTACCGGTGTCCTCACTGCTACCATACGGAATTCTTTACGGACGGGTCCGTAGGGTCCGGGTTCGACCTGCCGGAAAAGAACTGTCCCGAATGCGGGACTCCCATGATCCGGGACGGGCACAACATCCCCTTTGCCGTATTCCTGGGGTTCCACGGGGACAAGGTGCCGGATATCGATCTGAACTTCTCCGGGGAATACCAGCCCCGGGCCCACAAATACACCGAAGAACTGTTCGGCCGGGACAATGTGTTCCGGGCGGGTACCCTGGGCACCATCAAGGACAAGACCGCCTACGGGTACATCAAGAAGTACTACGAAACCCGCGGGGAGCCCAAACGGACCGCTTTCATCGAAGGGCTGATCCCCAAACTGGCCGGGGTGAAACGGACCACCGGACAGCATCCCGGGGGCATTGTGGTTATCCCCCGGAACCTGGATGTCCACTACATCACCCCCGTGTCCTATCCGGCGGATGATCCCAGCTGCGGCACCATCACCACCCATTACGATTTCCACTCCATTGACGAACGGATCGTCAAGCTGGATATCCTGGGCCACGATGATCCTACGGTGATCAAGATGCTGGACCGGATGCTGGGAGAGGACTACTGCCGGAACATCCCCATCGGGGATCCGGACACCATGGAACTGTTCCTGTCCACCAAATCCCTGGGGGTGACCCCGGAGCAGATCGGTACGGACGTGGCCACCTACGGGGTGCCTGAATGCGGCACCCGGTTCGTACGCCAGATGATTTCCGACGTAAAGCCCAAGAACTTTTCCGACCTGCTGCGTATTTCCGGGTATTCCCACGGCACCGATGTGTGGCTGAACAATGCCCAGGACCTGATCAAAAGCGGGACCCCCACGGAAGACACCATTTCCACCCGGGACGACATCATGAACTGGCTGATCAACAAGGGCATGGAGCCCAGCATGGCCTTCGGGATCATGGAATGGAGCCGGAAAGGGAAGGCCCACAAGAAAGGGTTCAAACCGGACCAGCTGGAAGCCTTCGAAAAGGCCCACATCCCGGATTTCTACATCAAGGCCTGTACCACCCTTCAGTACCTGTTCCCCAAGGCCCATGCCGTGGCCTACGTGCTCAGCGCCTACCGGATTGCCTACTGCAAGGTGCACCATCCCAAGGAGTTCTACGCCGCCTACTTTACGGTCCGGGCTCCCCATTTCGACTTCACCCTGGTCCACAAGGGCCTGGACTACATGAAGCGGTTCATTCAGAACGTGAACGCCCAGGGCACCAAGGCCTCGGTGAACGACAAGGATACGGCCACCTACATGGAACTGTGTGTGGAGATGCTGGAACGGGGCTTCACCTTTGATGATGTGGACCTGTACAAATCCGACGCCCACAAGTTCCTGGTGACGGAACACGGGCTGCTGCCGCCTCTGGGTGCCATTGGAGGCATCGGGGGCGTGGCCGCGGAAGGGATCGTGGAGGCCCGGAAAAAAGGCCCCTTCATTTCCCAGGAAGACCTGCGGAACCGGGCCAAGATCAGTACCAGCAACGTGGAGATCCTGGAAGACCTGGGTGTCCTGGAAGGGATGCCCAAGACGGACCAGATCGAGCTGTTTTAAAAGAGGGGCTGTTGCAGGGGCAACAGCCCCTGTCACTGGAAGCAGGAAGGAACCTGCGGGGGGGCAGGTTCCTTTGAAGGAAAACGCAGCCGTAGGCTGCTAACCCACCACCGGCCTAGCGGCCGGTCCCCCGCCCTTGAAAAGGGCGGATATACGTTCGGGGCTGCGCCCCGTTGGTTTATGCACCAGGGCGTCGGCCTGACGAAGCGTATTCCTGCCATTAGAAAGGACGGATATACCGTTTGGGGCTGCGCCCGCTGCTTTATGCACAAGGGCGTTCAGCCTGCTGTGCAATTTATCCGCCCCTTTTCAAGGGCGGGGGACCATTGCGCCTGCGCAATGGTGGTGGGTTAGCAGCGTCAGCTGCGTTTCTCTTCAGGCCAAACGCCTGGGGCGGTTGGCTTCCGACTGCCCTTGACCATTGACAAAAAAGGAGGGAATCACACCATGCCACGGATCATGGACATCCTTGAAACCATTGCCCATTTCGGGAAAAATCCCGATGGGTCCTATACCCGCCGGCTGTACAGCCCGGAATTCTTCCAGGCCCTGGAGGCGGCGGAAAATCTGCTGCAAAAGGCGGGGCTTTCCACCAGCCGGGATGCTGCCGGGAACCTGCGGGCCGTGCTGCCCGGGACGGACCCGGACGCCAGGCACATCCTTATGGGGTCCCATCTGGATACGGTGCCTTCCGGGGGCCTCTACGACGGGGCCTACGGGGTGGCGGCGGCTATCGGCTGTGTCCAGCGTCTGCAGGAAGAAGGCCGGCGGCTCCGGCACACGGTGGAGGTGTACGCCTTCAACGGGGAAGAAGCCAGCCCCCTGGGAGGCACCTTCGGCAGCCGGGCCCTGGCGGGGCTTACGGACCCGGACCAGCCCCTTCTCAAGGAAACTCTGGAAGGGTTCGGCCGCAGGGTGGAGGAAATCCTGGCCTGCCGTCGGGACTTTTCCGATGCGGCCTGCTACCTGGAAACCCACATCGAGCAGGGAGGCAAACTGGAAAAGGACGGTGTCCAGCTGGGTATCGTCAGCGGTATTTCCAATATCGTCCGGTACCTGGTGACTGCAGAAGGCCAGAGCAACCACGGGGGGACCACTCCCATGGAGGACCGGCAGGATGCCATGGTGGCCATGGCCAAGCTTATTGTCTTTGCCGACGCCGCCTGCCGGAAAATCGGCCACAGCCTGGTGTTCACCGCCGGGAAGATCCAGTGCTGGCCCAATGCGGCCAATGTGGTCCCTGGGAAGGTCACCTGCACCTTTGAAATGCGGAATGTGGACCGGCAGTACACCGACGAACTGATCCGGGAGATCCAGGCGGCCACCGAACTGATTCCGGACGGCCGGTTCACCATCCAACAGCTGATTTACAAGGACAGCGCCGTCTGCGACCCCAAGCTGATGGAAGCCTTTGAAAAAGCGGCGGACAGCCTGGGAGCCACCTGGCAGGTGATGCCCAGCGGCGCCGGCCACGACGCCGATTCCATCGCCCACCGGATCCCGGTAGCCATGCTGTTCATCCCCAGCCACAAAGGCATCAGCCACAGCGGTCAGGAATACACTCCGGCCGAAGACGTGGAACGGGGCGGAGAAGTGCTTTACCGGACCCTCCTGGAGCTGGACGAGGAAATCCAGTGAAGAGGGTCTGTTCCAACTGATATTATAGAATGTAAATTACTTGTAAGGAGTTGAAGGGATTGCTGCTTTCTTTGCTGCAGGGGGCTGCAGATGCTTTGTGGGGGACACCAATGACGGTGATCCTGGTGGGCATGGGGCTGTATCTGAGTTTCCGGTTCCATTTCTATTACAATTTCCGCCATTGGGGGTTCCATTTCCGGAATACCTTCGGCAAAATGTTCCAGAAGGGAGAAGGCCACGGCACGGTTTCCGGCTTTGCCGCTGCCTGTACCGCCATGGCCAACACCATCGGGGTGGGGAACATCGGCGGGGTGGCCACGGCCATTGTGTCCGGGGGACCGGGGGCCGTGTTCTGGATGTGGGTGTCCGGCTGCCTGGGCATGTCCACCAAGGCCTGTGAAATCATCCTGGGCCAGCGGTTCCGGGTGAAATATTCCCAATCCATGGACGAATACATGTGCGACCGGTCCTTTGTGATGAAAAACGCCCTGGGGTGGAAACGGGGGGCGCTGCTCCTGTCCGTGGCCTGCTTTACCCTGGGTCCCTGGACCTGCAGCGTCCAGACCGAATCTGTGGTGGGGGCCCTGAAGGAAGCTTTCGGGATCCCTCCGGAATATGCGGCGGCTTTTCTGGGGATCACCTGCTTTGCCACCATTTTCGGGGGACTCCAGCGGATCTCCCGGGTGATGGAACGGGTGGTGCCGGTCATGGCCCTGCTGTACATCCTGGGGGGCCTGGCCATCCTGATCCAGAACTGGCAGGAAGTCCCCGGTGCCCTGGCCCTGATCTTCCGCAGTGCCTTCAGTCCCACGGCTGCTGCCGGAGGCTTTGCCGGAGCCACCATGAAGGACGCCATGCGCTATGGCATCGCCCGGGGGCTGTATTCCAACGATGCAGGCACCGGTTATGGAATCATTGCCCATGCGTCGGCCCGGACGGATCACCCGGTGCGTCAGGCCTCCTGGGGGTGGGGAGAAGTGTTCCTGGATACCATTGTGGTGTGTTCCGTGACGGCCCTTTCCCTGATCCTGACCCACGCCTATACGGATTTCCCCGGCCTGGACAGCGCCCGGCTCACCACCGCCGCCTTCCGGGTGTCTTTCGGGGAGCCGGGGGCCTGGTTCCTGGCCCTGGCCATTACGGTCTTTGCCTGGACCACCATCATCGGCATGTACTACAGCTGTGAAAAATCCGTCAACTACGCCTTTGGAGATACCCAGCGGAACAAAATCGGCACCCGGCTCTATATGTTCTACTACATGGTGCCCTGTGTGGTGCTCTACCATGCCCGGGCTGACGCCCTATGGGCCATGACGGACATTTTGTCCGCCATTTATGTGATGATCACCATCCTGTTCATTGTGACCCAGCAGAAGGAGATTTTCCGGCTGTTCAACGATTTCTGGTTCCGGTTCCTGCCGGCCAAAGAACAGGGAGAAAATCCTCCGGTGGTGTCCTATGGGACCCTGGAAGATGAGGGAAGAGTGCAGAGTGAAGAGTGAAGAGTACAAAGAGAAGAGTGAAGAGGGGAGAAGGAGAGAAAGTATGAGACAGACATTGCAGAATATCCTGGACCGGAACCGGATCCTGGTCATTGACGGCTCCATGGGCACAGCCCTGGAAAATCTGGGAGCCGACCTGAACAACAGCCTGTGGACCGCCCGGGTATTGGCGGACCGGCCGGAACTGGTGAAGCAGGTCCATCTGGACTACTTCCGGGCTGGGGCTGATGCCGGGATCACCTGCAGCTACCAGGCGTCCATTCCCGGTCTTGCGGCCAACGGCTTTACAGAGCAGGAAGCGGAAAATCTGATCACCCGGTCTGTAACCATTTTCCAGGAAGCCCGGCAGGAATGGTGGGACCAGGAAGGGAAAGCCGCCGGCCGGGCCTGGCCTTTGTGCCTGGCCGGGGTAGGGCCTTACGGGGCTTATCTGGCAGACGGGTCCGAATATCGGGGCCATTATGGGGTTTCCCAGGGTGATCTGGAAAAATTCCATCGCCGCCGGGCAGAGCTTCTGTGGCAGGCCGGGGCCGATGTACTGCTGTTCGAGACCCAGCCCTCCCTGGAAGAAGCCCTGGTGGAAGCCGCCATTGCCCGGGACCTGGGAGCTGCCTTCTGGGTGAGCTTCTCCTGCCGGGACGGGCACCACATCTGCGAAGGGACGCCCCTTCGGGAAGCTGCGGCAGAAGTGGTCCGCCAGTTCCCGGAAGTGGAGGCCCTGGGGGTGAACTGCACCAAACCGGAATACCTGGTGAGCCTGATCGGAGAACTGAAAGCCGCTTCCGACCGTCCCATCTTCGTCTACCCCAACAGTGGAGAAGAATACGACCCGGTGACCAAGACCTGGCATGGGGTGGGGACGGACCGGAAATTCGGTGACTACGCCCTGGATTACATGAAGGCCGGGGCAGTGGCTGTAGGAGGCTGCTGCACCACGGTGGCGGACCATATCCGCCAGGTGGCGGCGGCACGGGACCAGTTCCTGAAGCGGTGAAACGGAAAACAAGCAAAGGAGGCCTCACTCCATGAGTGACGGGGAAATCACCACCTATACCGGGATCCAGTTCGATCCCCTCCATCCGGACCCGGAGAAGATCCGGATCGAAGACATTGCCCATGCCCTGAGCCTGTTGTGCCGGGGCAACGGCCACGTGCGGACCTTTTATTCCGTGGGTCATCACTGTCTGGCGGCGGCCAAAGAAGCGGCCGCCCGGGAAGACAGCCGCCGGGTGATCCTGGCGGCCCTGCTCCACGACGCCACGGAATGTTACCTGTCCGATGTGCCCCATCCCTACAAGGTAAACATGCCCCGGTACCGGGAACTGGAAAACACCCTGCTCCAGGCGGTGTTGGACCGGTTCCTGGGAGGGCCCCTTACCCGGGAAGAGGCGGCGGAAGTGGAGCAGATCGACCGGGCGCTTATGTTCAGCGATCTCCATCATCTGATGGACCATCCGGAAAACCGGGAACAGGAGGGGACCCTGCACCTGACTGTGGATTACCAGGTGCGGCCCTTTGCCGACGTGGAACGGGAATATCTGGACTGGTACCGCCGGTACAGCCGATAAAAAGGAGAAAACCATGGATCAAAAGAAAATCACCGAAAGCTGGGAGAAACGCCGGGCAGAACTGTGCGGCCTGGCGGACAGTATCTACGATTGGGCGGAAGTGGGCCTGGAAGAAGTGAAATCCTCCGCCCTGCTGGAAGACTACCTGGAAAAACAGGGGTTTACTGTTGAAAAGGGAGTGGGGACCCTGCCCACCGCCTTCCGGGCCACCTGGAAACAGGGGGAGGGAGGACCCCGGCTGGGCTTCCTCTGTGAATACGATGCCCTGGAAGGCATGGGCCACGGCTGCGGCCACCATCTCCAGGGCCCGTCCGTGATCGGGGCGGCCCTGGCGGTCCGGGACCAGTATGAGGGCACCGGGGTGCCCTTCTCCCTGGTAATCTACGGGACCCCGGCGGAAGAGACCATCGGGGGCAAGACCGTGATGATGGAAAACGGCTGCTTCCAGGACATGGACATTGCCCTGATGATGCACGCCGCCCCCAATACCTGTGTGGATATAAAGAGCATGGCCAACAAAAGCTACACTGTGGAATTCCACGGGGTCCGGGCCCATGCGGCCATGAGTCCGGAACAGGGGCGCAGCGCCTTTGATGCCGCGATCCTCAGTTTCAACGCCATGGAATTTCTCCGGGAACATGTGAAGGACGACACCCGGATGCACTACACCGTCCGGGATGCCGGGGGACCGGCCAATGTGGTCCCTGACCGGACCCTGGCCCAGTATGAACTCCGGTCCTATGACACCGGCTATCTCCGGAGTCTGGAACCCCGGTTCCTGGACATCCTGAAAGGGGCCTGCCTTATGACCGGCACCACCCACACCATCACCGAAACCCACGAATTCTACGCCAAGATTCCCTGCCTTACCCTCAACGACCTGGTGATGGAACAGGCCCGGGCCTTCGGGGCGCCCCAGCTGTCCGAACCCCGGCAGAAAACCGGTTCCACGGATTTCGGCATCATCCTGTACCATATGCCCGGCACCTGCATCCGGGTGGCCTTTGTGCCTGAAGGAACTCCGGCCCATTCCGAAGCCTATCTGAAAGCCGGGAAGACGGAAGCCGCCCATGAAGCCATCGGGTACGGCAGCCGGATCCTGGCCGGTGCCTGCGGCGCCATCCTGGATGATCCGGCCCGGCTTACTGCCATGTGGGAAGAATTCCGGAAACGAAAAGCTTCACACTGAGATAAGAACATTCTAATAATTAAAATAAAGTACAATGTATTACCCCCCAGGACAGTTGTATGATATAATGGATATTGTATAAAACCATTAGTCGGTTCTTTACCTATAGGAGGTTGAGCAATGAACAATCCGAAGCCCGTTAAAATCGTGGAAACGGTTCTCAGAGACGGCCATCAGTCCCTCTGTGCCACCCGTATGCGCACCAGCGACATGCTGCCCGTACTGGAAGCACTGGATGACTGCGGCTTTTATGCCCTGGAAGCCTGGGGCGGCGCCACTTTTGACTCCTGCCTGCGGTTCCTGAATGAAGATCCCTGGGAACGGCTGCGCACCATCCGGAAACATGTGAAAAAGACCAAGCTGCAGATGCTGCTCCGTGGCCAGAACATCCTGGGTTATAACCACTATGCAGACGATGTGGTCACCGAATTCGTAAAACGCAGCGTGGACAACGGTATCGACATCATCCGTATCTTCGATGCCTTCAACGATACCCGGAACCTGGAAACTGCCATGAAAGCCACCAAGGCTGCCGGCGCTCATGCCCAGGGCACCCTGGTGTACACCATCAGCCCGTACCACAAGGACAGCGACTATCTGAAGCTGGCCAAGGAACTGGTGGAAATGGGGGCTGACTCCATCTGCATCAAAGACATGTCCGGCCTGCTGGCTCCCTATGCCTGCTCTTCCCTGGTGGAAGCCCTGAAGAAAGAAATCAATATTCCTATCGATGTACATTCCCACTGCACCAGCGGCATGGCTTCCATGGCTCTGCTGAAGGGCATCGAAGCCGGTGCGGACATTGTGGATACGGCTCTGTCTCCCTTTGCGGAAACCACCAGCCATCCCTGCACTGAATCCCTGGTATACACCCTGAAAGGGACTCCCAGAGATACGGGCATCGACATGGATAAACTGGGGCCCATTGCGGACCACTTCAAGAAAGTCCGTGCTGACCTGGTGAAGACCTTCAACCTGCCCAGCAACATCAGCATCAACCCCAAGGTCCTGAGCTTCCAGATCCCCGGCGGTATGCTGTCCAACATGCTGAACCAGCTGACCCAGATGGGTATGGCTGACAAGTACGAAGAAGTGCTGAAGGAAGTGCCCAGAGTCCGGGCCGACCTGGGGTATCCTCCGCTGGTTACTCCTTCCAGCCAGATCGTTGGCACCATGGCTACCATGAACGTAATGATGGGACGGTACAAAATGATCCCCAAAGAAATCCAGGACATTGTTTTGGGCAAATACGGCAAGACTCCGGGGCCTATCAGCGAAGATCTGAAGAAAGTGGTGCGCCGCTGGATCGTCAAGAAGACCGGCAAGACCACGATCGCTCCCATCACCCACAGACCGGCCGACGACATTCCGCCGCAAATGGACAAGATGAAAGCCGACCTGGCCGCCAAAGGCTATCCCAACGCCTCTGTGGAAGACGTGCTGTCCTATGCACTGTTCCCCGAAGTGGCCCTGGCCTTCTTCAAGAACAATCGGTAAGGCTGCTGCCGCGGCAACAGCCGAAGAAAAGAACCCGCCCCTTTTGGGGACGGGTTCTTTGTTGTTCTCGGCCCTCCGCTGACCATTGACAAAAAAATCCCCGCCGCATTTGCGACGGGGATTTTTTCATTATCACTGCTTTGGCGGCCGTACGGGCGGGGGTGTGGAGCTCTTCCCGGACCGGGGCGGCTGGGGAACGTTTCCGTCTCCCGGCAGACTGTCTTCTTTTTTGCTGCTCTGTTTCTTGGTATCCTTCTTCTTGGTGGTTTCCTTCTTGGGCTGGGCCTTGGGAGCTTCATACTTGGGAGCAGGCATCTTGAACCCGTCCGGAGTCTCGAAGTCTTCCGACGGCACCCCTTCCAGAGCGTTGCTCATGAAGGTCCGCCACAGAGTGGCCGGCTCACCGCCACCGGTCATGCCGCCCAGGGATTCGTTGTTGTCATCCCCGATCCATACGGCACAGGCCAGGTTGGGCGTAAAGCCCACGAACCAGGCATCATGGTAAGTGTCAGTGGTCCCGGATTTCCCGGCGCAGGGACGGTTGATGGCGGCCCCCCGGCCAGTACCCCGGGTCATAACGTCTTCCATCATGGAAATCATCATGTAGGCAGTTTCCGGTTTCACAGCCTGGGTGGGATTGGTTTTGTGTTCATAGAGCACTTTGCCGTTCCGGTCCAGGATCTTTACAATGGGAGTGGGTTTGTTGAATTTCCCCATATTGGCGATGCCCGCATAGGCACCGGCCATTTCCAGAGGCGTCACCCCGTGGGTCAGGCCCCCTAGGGCCATGGCCGCGTTGTCGTCATCATCCACCAGGGTGGTGATCCCCAGCCGTTTGGCCAGTTTCAGGGTCTTTTCCGTTCCGTACTTCATGGCCACCTTGACGGCAGGCACGTTGTAGGAATAGGTGAGTGCCGTCCGGTAGGACACGGTGCCATGGAAGCTCCGGTCATAGTTCTGGGGGTTCCAGTCTCCCGGGATGGGGGAGTCCTGGACGGTATCGCTGGGAGTGGCACCCTGTTCCATGGCGTTCATGTAAACGAAAGGCTTAAAGGAAGAACCAGGCTGCCGTTCCGCCATGACGGCACGGTTGAACTGGTCCGTGCCCCGGCCTCCGATCATGGCCTTGATGTACCCGGTCTTGGGATCCACTGCCACAATGGCACTCTGAGGCTGCTTCAGCTTGTTGCTGTCAGTGTAATAGGTGGGGGTCAGGGCTGCCGCCTTTTCCGCCGCCTTCTGCATTTCCGGATCCAGGGTGGTGTACACCTTCAGACCCTGTTTGTATACGGCATCCGGACCGAATTTGTCCACCAGCAGCTGGATGCAGTAATCAATGAAGTATTTCTTGGAGCCGGGGGATTCATTCAGGCTCTTGTAGGTCAGAGGTTCCGCATAGGCTTTGTCAGCCTGTTCCTTGGTAATGAACCCGTACTTGGCCATCTGCTCCAGCACCGTCTTCTGCCGGGCCTTGGCGGCCTTGGGGTTGGACAGGGGAGAGTAGTAGTTGGGGCTCTTGGGAATCCCGGCAATCATGGCACTCTGGGCCAGGTCCAGATCCTCCACATGCTTGCCGAAATAGGTGTTGGCGGCGGTTTCCACCCCGTAGGCACCCTGGCCGAAGTAAATCTGGTTCATGTACATTTCCAGGATTTCCTTCTTGGTGTACTTCTGCTCGATCTGGAGAGCAATGAAGGCTTCATGGAGCTTCCGGCTCAGGGTCTGTTCCTGGGTCAGGAAGTAGTTCTTGGCCAGCTGCTGGGTAATGGTACTGCCCCCCTGGACCTCGCCCCACCGGATGTAGGTGTAGATGGCCCGGCCGATGCCCCGGAAGTCGATGCCCCCGTGTTCATAGAACCGGATGTCTTCTGCAGCCAGAAACGCGTTCTGCAGGTTCTTGGGCACCTTGTCGATGGTCACCGGGATCCGGTCTTCTTCCGAATCCACCGTGGTGATCAGGTTGCCCTTGGCATCGAAGAACTGAGAAGAGGCCATGGGAGCCATATCCTTGGTAAGGATCTTGGCGGTGGTGAATTTGGCCACGGCAAAGAAGGCAGCCACCGAAAGGAAGCCCACCAGCACCAGGGCCATCAGGGCAGAAAAGATTGTTCCGCCCAGCTTTTTCCGTTTGTGGGGGGAAGACGAACCGAAGGGGTTCCTCCAGTTCCTGTTTTTATTGCTTGTCATCACGTCAGCTCCTATAACAGATAGAAATAGATTGAGACCATAAGTTACAGCATATTATACCACATTTGCTTTGTGAGGTGTATAGTTCCCCTTTTATCTCTTCTCCTTAGACGTATCGAATTCTAATACTCAGAATTTGATTTTTTATAGAAGCATTGCATTATTTAAAGCTACTGAAGAATATATAAAATGTATAAATCTTAATTACGGGCGTAAAGAATCTAAAGCGAATAAATGTGTGCAAGATTTAGCTGAAGATATTATTATTAATAGCAGAATTGCTGTTAATAAATATAAGATGTTTAACATTGCATTAAAACTGGACTTATGGGCGCTTTTATTTGTACTTATAGTAGTTTTATTAGCATAATTCCCGACTCTCTGAAGTTGAATACAAAGTAAGAAAAGTATTCACACCTTTGTGTAAATTATGATAGCTAGATTTAACACTATACGTTATAATCAACAGATGAAGTCTAAAGTCATAAATTTATGCCGAAAAGGAGCTTCCTCATGCAAAAAATCCGTAAGGCCATAATCCCCGCAGCCGGCTTCGGTACCCGGTTTCTGCCGGAAACCAAAGCCATGCCCAAGGAAATGCTGCCTATTGTGGATAAGCCTACCATTCAGTATATTCCTGCTGAAAGTACAGGATATGGTGGAGAAACCCAAAATGGAAGAAGCCCCCAGCCGTTTTGCGGCTCTGGGGTGGTATGTGATTACTCCGGAAGTTTTCGATATCCTGGAAGAGACCCGGCCTGGCAAAGGCGGAGAAATCCAGCTGACAGATGCCCTGCGGGTCATGGCTCATATGGGGCATGTATATGCGTACAATTTTCAGGGGAAACGGTATGATACGGGGGATAAATTAGGATATTTGAAGGCTGTGGTGGAATTTGGATTGAGAAGAGATGATTTGGGTCCGGGATTTAGGGAGTAGTTGAGGGAGCTTATTAAAACCCAGTTGTGAATATCATCGAAAGTGAGCCACTGTAATCATAGATTAATAAGCAGACTAAGGGTTCCGGTAAGATGGTTAGGTGGCTGAGTGGTAAAGTGATTAAGTGGCCAATTGCTTATGAGTTCAGTTCCCTGTGTCAGAGTCGGTTAAAAAACGCCAACCCTAGCCGGATTAAAACAGCCCGTGGCCGGGAAGGGCGTGCCTGCGGCGCACCCCTACGGCGTTGGGGTCGGATGTTGATTGTTTGATCGAGCGGACGGGGATGTCGTTGAACCGGCAAAGGAGGGCGGCCCGTGTGGGCCGCGCCCTGCAGTGACGTTCACCAGACGGAGAACATCGTTGTTGTCATAAGTCCGAGGTCGACGGTGTAGGGGCTTCCCGGAGGGAAGCCCATCCCGGCCTCCGGTTTTTTATGTTCAAAAGCAGATGCCCGGCATCTGGTATCCTTTGGCGCGAGACGGCGTTTGCAGATGCGGGCGGCCTGCATCTGTATTGTTATTTATGGGCGATACCTTTATAATATAAACATGAGAAGAAATGCCAAACCTCGAAAATCACGATTTTTGAGGTTAACCTATTTTCTGACCGCAAATTTTGGGGATTTTGAGGTGTATGATATACACATGGCGGAGAATAGCATTGTTGTCATCAGTTCGACGGAGACGGTGTAGGGGCTTCCCGGAGGGGAGCCCTTCCCGGCCTCCGTTTTTTTGTATTTGGAGATTATTTCTTTACTGGGTGGCCCCGCGCATGCGGGGATGAATCTGATCTGGGCAAGGCCATGACCAAATGGCTAAAGCAGAAAGGAATGATAAAGTAATGATTTTTGACAATCGGCCGCTGTTTCTGGAAAATCCAGAGTGGTATACCTATGATGTGTATGAGGGCAAATACAAGCTCACTGACAAGGCCACAAAAGAAGCAAGGAAAAGTTATGAGAAGTTTTACAAACGGCTGGAAGAGCCAGAAGAGACAGCCGAGAAGTAATTGGGCGTACCCTGTGCGTACGGGGACATGTGTGCCGCTATGGAGTGACCATGGCTTGGGGCCGGGTCCCTTTAGCGTGAGATACCTTGTGTGAGATGGAAGAACGGTTGGCTGCTTTTCCATCGATCCAAAGACATATTATTGGGAAAGGGGAATATTTCGCTGGAACTGGTCCGCTGACTTTGATCCAGTGCCTCCACTGGCAGGGCAACCGGATAAATGGGTGGTTCTGGCGACATTTTGCCGGAGGCAAACAGGATATTTCCTAAGCGGGCTGACCATCTCTACACTTTAAGGATAATTGGGTCTGCCTGACCAGGAGGCCGGGAAGGGTGCGCCTGCGGCGCGCCCCTACGGCGTTGGGGTCGGATGTTGTTTGTTCGACCAATTGGACGGGGTTGTCGTTGAACCGGCAAAGGCGGGCGGCCCGTGTGGACCGCGCCCTTGCAGTGACGTTGACCAGGCGGAGAATATCGTTGTTATCATCAGTTCGACGGAGACGGCGTAGGGGCTTCCCGGAGGGGAGCCCATCTCAGCCTCCGGTTTTTATGTTCAAAGGCAGATGCCCGGCATCTGGCATCCTTTTGCGTGAGACGGCGTTTGCAGATGCGGGGTTATTAGCTTGTGGGGGTGAACCAGTCTTTTGGAAAACCTAGTGTTTGAATAATCGTGTTGGCAGAGATTGTCTTTAAATTTTTGTTTAAAGTTTGCATTAGAAAATCCAATGAATTGTGTAAAACGTTAAACTCTCCACTGTTGAGGAAGCATTGCATGGATAGATAAACGGAATAAATAGTGTTACGATAATCATTTGCGGTTAAGCCTGCTGATGAATGAAGAGGAAACCAGTATTTGCAGTCCCTTCTGCATTTAAAATCAATCAAACGGTTATTATGGGCACAGATATTTCTTACATCATTGATATTTTCGATGAAACTCAACATCGTTTCAGGTGGGAAAATTTCAGATTTCTGAAGGTTTTGCTGGATGAAAGTTTCCATATCATGGGCTATTGAGTTTTGAAGCTGGGTAGATACTGAAGATATCATGTGGCGAAGTTCGCCAAAATCCATATAGTTGATGAGCACCCAGATAGGAACAGATCCATAATTTTTTAAATAATGGGCGATACTGCTGTTTGGTTGTTTTTTATAATGATTTATAATGCCAGACAGGTGGTAAATGGTTGTTACAACTGATAGTGTTTTACTAGAGTCATAGCATGCGGTATCCAGGTAGGCATAGGGGGTATTCCTGTATTTTTTGGCAAAATGATAGGCAAAGATGGATTTTAAATGCCCCTCAACGCTGAGAATTTTGTTAAAGAAAGCCTGCTTGATTTCGCGGTCAAATGAATATAAACAGACGACTTCATCAAAGTTTGCACCAGGTAAATAAGTATCTCCTTTGGATATAAAATATTTACTGTACCCATTTATAATGTTGTAATAATTGTTACTCAGCAAGTAATTTGCAGCATACGCTTCATCTGAAATGATTAAACCTCTTGCTTTTAATAATGAAATTTGTTCTTCTATTGTTTTAAATGTTTTTTGTTTACCCATAAAAAAATACCCTCTCCAACAATGGAGAAGGTATTCGCACTGATCCCCGTAGAGATTTCAGCACTCCTTTGTTCTCCATTATATAGAATTTATATATCAATGTCAACGTGCTAAAAATTGACCATTTTATTTAATGCATAATTCAGTAAATTATTTCATATAATCATATAGGATTGACAGAGAAAATGCAAGCGTTGTTAGAGTCGGGTTAAAATCGCCAATTTCAGTCGGATGAAAACAACAAGTGGCCGGGAAGGGCGTGCCTGCGGCGCACCCCTACGGCGTTGGGGTCGGATGTTGTTTATTCTACCGAAGTCTGACGGAGACGGCGTAGGGGCTTCCCGGAGGGGAGCCCGTCCCGGCCTCCGTTTTTTATGTTCAAAAGCAGATGCCCGGCATCTGGCATCCTTTGGCGTGAGACGGCGTTTGCGGATGCGGGCGGCCGGGCCTGTCGTCCCCGCAAGGGGGCATAGATTGAAAATACGTCATGGATGGAGAAATCGACACACATCCCTTGTCGCCCCCATACGGGGGCATGGATTAGAATGGAGAATCAGGAATGAATACGGATGTGATAGACTGCAACGTTCTTCACTTTAAGGATAATTGGGTCTGCTTGACCAGGAGGCCGGGAAGGGCGTGCCTGCGGCGCACCCCTACAGCGTTGGGGTCGGATGTTGTTTGTTCGATCGAGTGGACGGGGGTGTCGTTGAACCGGCAAAGGCGGGCGGCCCGTGTGGACCGCGCCCCTGCAGTGACATTCACCAGGCGGAGAATAGCGTTGTTTATCATTAGTTCGACGGAGACGGCGTAGGGGCTTCCCGGAGGGGAGCCCGTCCCGGCCTCCGGTTTTTTGTGTTGGGAGATTATTTTTTTACTGGGAGTTTTTTTACACAGGGGATGTGGTATAGTAGAGGGAGAAAAGGAGGGGATGGAAGTAGACTGATAATAGTAGTAAAAATTGTCGTAAAAATACAATAAATATGATAATATAAAAGAGTGATGAATAAACTGAAAGGGGTAATGACATGACAATCCGGGCTGTATGGGATTTACCGGCAAAAGCAAATCGGAAAAATCCGGACGAATGGCTCCCTTTATGGATGCATTTACGGGATACAGCCGCTGTGATGGATTATCTGATTTCCGTATGGCTGCCTGATTCAGTGAAAAAGGCTATAAATCCTGCAGGAAACGAAGAGCAGCTTTGGAAAATGGCTGTGCTTCTGGGTGCCCTTCATGATTTGGGAAAGGCGACCCCCGCATTTTGCAGTATGATCCTGCAAAATATAGAAGGAATAGAGAATCAATTGGAGGAAGAGGGCCTTCCGATTTCAGGATATAAAGTATTCACCAGCCGAAAAGCATCCCCGCATCCAATAGCTGGGGAAGCCGTATTGCTGGCAAGAGATTTTCCTTTATGTTTTGCTGCCATGGTTGGTGCCCACCATGGAAAACCCCATGCCAAAGAGGGAAAAGGATGGGAAAAGAAGCAGCTTTCACCTTATTCCATCCATCATATCAATTATTATGACCGGTCGGAACTGGATATGGCTGAACAGTGGAAAGAAATGCGCAGCCGGTTCATAGAACAGGGATTCCAGATGGCAGGCATTTCTTCTCCACAGGACATTCCTGAAATCTCCATGCCGGCCCAGGTTCTGCTGACAGGTCTATTGATCATGGCTGACTGGATTGCCAGTAACGAAATCTACTTTCCCCTGATTTCCGTTGATAAGTGTGGGGAAGAAATCGATTATGCCGAACGAATTGAAAATGGCCTTTCGCAGCTGGAGTTGCCACCGCCCTGGAATTCACAATGTTACAGCCTCTCTGATCAAACTTTTGCCGAACACTTTGGTTTTCTCCCCAATTCTGTCCAGAAAGCAGTCATTGAAGCCGTGGAACAGGCCAGAAATCCGGGGATCTTTGTACTGGAAGCGCAGATGGGAGTTGGGAAGACTGAAGCTGCGCTGGCCGCAGCCGATTTGCTGGCCAGCCGAAAGGGCAGCGGTGGACTGTTTTTCGGGCTGCCAACCCAGGCAACCTCCAATGGTATTTTCCCCCGGATTGCAGATTGGGCTGCTGAAGAAGCCCAGGCAGAGACGGCCAGTTTGGGAATACGGCTTGCTCATGGCGCCGCAGAAATGAATGACGACTACAGATCCATTTTCCATGGAACAGCATCTACGGATGAAGATGGAGAGCCGCTGTTGGTCCATCCCTGGTTTGAAGGGAGAAAACAGGCACTGTTGACTGATTTTGTGATTGGGACTGTAGACCAGCTGCTCCTGGCTGCCCTGAAGCAAAAACATGTGATGCTGCGGCATCTGGGCCTGGCAGGAAAAGTGGTCATCGTAGATGAATGTCATGCGTATGATGCATATATGAATCAGTTCCTGGGACGGGCAATGGCCTGGTTGGGCGCCTATCAGGTACCTGTTGTCCTGTTGTCCGCCACCCTGCCTTATGCCAGGAGGACTGCTTTGATACAGGCGTATCAGGGAATTGTCAATGCGGACAGCGGAGCCGGGGAGCCCTGG
This sequence comes from Acidaminococcus sp. HCP3S3_G9_1, assembly GCF_052122455.1. Taxonomy (NCBI): domain Bacteria; kingdom Bacillati; phylum Bacillota; class Negativicutes; order Acidaminococcales; family Acidaminococcaceae; genus Acidaminococcus; species Acidaminococcus sp. HCP3S3_G9_1. The sequence continues at coordinate 46,980 of NZ_JBQKCH010000007.1, forward strand.
ATGACCAGCAAAGAATACCCCTTGTTGACATGGACTGACGGAAATCAGGTCAAACAGAAAAAGATTCCTGTGGAAGGAACTTCGAAAGAGGTTCGGTTGCAGCGGATTTCCGATGCAGACATTCCGGATATCCTGAAACACCGGCTGGGCGCAGGGGGATGTGCGGGTATCATTGTGAATACGGTAAAGAGAGCCCAACAATTGGCGTTACATTTGAAAGATTCGCTTCCAGAGGATGAAATCATCCTCTTTCATGCTGGATTCATCCTGGGGCAAAAGACCGCTTTGGAAAAGGAAATACTGAAACGGATCGGGAAAAAATCTGGCGAAAACCGAAACAACCTGGTGGTCGTTGGAACCCAGGTTATGGAGCAGTCTCTGGATATAGATCTTGATTTGCTGCTTACGGACCTCTGTCCCATGGATCTGCTGTTCCAAAGAATCGGACGGTTGCATCGGCATGCCAGAAAACGGCCGGATGGCTTGAAGCAGGCAACCTGTATGATTCTGGGTGCCAAAGAAGACGAAGAACTGGATGAGGGAGCAAAAGCGGTTTATGAGGAATATCTGCTTTTGCGGACAAAAGAACTTTTGCCGGACAGATTCATCCTGCCGGATGATATTTCTCCCTATGTGCAGGACGTGTATGATGAGTCCTACAGCATCGCTCCTGAAAAAGAAAAGGAGGCGAAGGTAAAATATGACCAGCATATGGCTGACGAAAAAAATGCTGCAAAAACAAACTGTGTGCCTCTTCCCAGGAAAACAGCAAGATTCAAGGCAAGAAACACGTTGGAAGGCTGGCTGGACAACACGCCAGCCATGAATGAAATCCAGGCAGAAGCCAGTGTGCGCAATGGCCCGGACAGCATTGAAGTGATCCTTTTGGAAAAAGATCTGACAGCAAATGCACTGAAGGATGTCTGGCCAGGAAATCAGCGGTTTGCTTGGGATGAACCGTTGAACAATGCTGATGCCCTGCGTGTCTACCAGCAGAAAATACGGCTGCCTGCACGGTTTGGCCAGCCTTGGATAGTACAGAAAGTCATTCAGGAACTGGAGAAACAGACTAAACAATGGGTTCCTCAATGGCTGAAGAATCCCTATCTTTCCGGAGAGTTGTTTTTGGTTTTGGAAGAAAATGGCAAAGGGAAACTTGCCGGGTATGAGATTTCCTATGATCCGCTGTTGGGACTCATCTATGAAAAGGAGAGTGGAGAATGAACGAACGAGAATTCAATCTTGTGGATGAACCCTGGATTTGTGTGCTGCGTAAAGATCTGCAGGTTGATACCTTGTCTTTGAGGGACGTATTCCTCCATGGACAGGATTATCTTGACCTGGGAGGTGAGAATCAGCCCCAGAATTTTGCCGTACTCCGCCTGCTGATTGCTCTGGCATATACCATTTTTTCCCGGGTGGATGAAAATGGAAAAGCCATGGATATTGCGGAAATCACTGATCCGGATGAAGCGGCAGATGAAATCCTGCGGCGTTGGGGAGCCTTATGGGAAAATGGACGGTTTCCCCAGGAGCCTGTTTTGCAGTATCTGGAGCAGTACCATGACTGCTTCTGGCTTTTTGATCCGGAAAGACCTTTTGGTCAGGCTCCCGGCGCCGTTCAGGGAACCCAGTATGGTGCTTCCAAACTGATTGGTGATATTTCAGAAAGCAGCAATAAGATCCGGCTCTTTTCCAATCGTGCCGGGGAAGAGAAAAACACCCTTTCCTATCCGGAAGCCGCCCGGTGGCTCCTGTTTGTCAATGCCTTTGATGATACGTCAGCCAAACCCAAACAAAAGGGATTGCCTTCACCAGGCGCTGGCTGGGTGGGGAAACTGGGAATGATCCAGAGTGTGGGAAAGAACCTGTTTGAAACCATACTCCTGAATCTGACTTTTTTAAAAGACGGAGAAGAATTATGGGGCGAAAAGGCCAATCCCAACTGGGAACATCTGCCTAAAGAGGACGAACGGACAGAGATCTCTGTTCCGGATAATTTGGCCAGCTTGCTTACCCTACAATCCAGGAGGTTGTTGCTGGAACGGGAAAATGGAAGAGTAACAGGATATCATCTGCTGGGTGGTGACTTTTTCAGTAATAATGGTAAAGATGGCGCTTTCAATGAACAGATGACTGTATGGAATGAGCCTAAAGATCTGAAAAAGCAGTTTTTCCATCCTCAGAGAATTTCACCTGGAAGGCAAATGTGGCGTGATTTTGGCAATTATTTTGTAAACCAGTCATCGGAAGAAACCCATCAGAACAGGCATGTTCCTGGAATCATCAGTTGGCTGCGGTCTTTGCAGGAACTGGATTTGCTTCCTTCTGCAGAAACTATCCGTTTTCGGATTGTTGCCATGCAGTATGGTGATAAGGACTTTTTCATTAATGATTTCAGCAGCGATACACTGACTTTGTATCCGGAACTTCTTTCTGAACAAGAGATAGGAGTCCAGGAAACCATTGAACAACAGATTGCCAAGTGTGATGAAGCCGCCCGGGCTGTCAATCACCTGTTTTATAATATTTTTTTGGCAGAGGGGGGAGATCCGGAGAAAAAAAGCAGGAAAGGGGAGTCGCTTTTTTATCGGGCTGTTGATGAACCTTTCAGAAAGTGGCTGCTCCAGTTCCGGGGAGATTTGCTGAAAGATCCCAAGAAGTTGGAAAATGCATACCGGGACTGGGAGCAACAGGCAAAAGCCATTGCAAACCAAATCGGGAATGCGGAAGAACAGCGGGCCGGTGTGGCTGCTTTTTCGGGGCGTATCCTTGAAGACAAAAAAAGGAATACCCGGGAATTTTATTCGGTGCCCCGGGCAGACATGTGGTTTAAACTGGAATTGGCCAAAATTTATCCGAAAGAGGGTGATGCCAAGTGAGCAGACTGGATGAAGTGAAAAAGTATGTGATGCTGAAAATCGGGTATCTGCAAAAAGTCAGCGACAAAGGGAATGGGAAAGCTGAATTGGCGTTGTTGAGGAAGGGCGTAGGAAAATACCCTGGAGAGATTCCTTTGCTCTATGGCAGCTTTTTAAACCAACTGCCGGAAGAACTGCAGGGAAAAGGGAAAACTGCCAGCCGGGGCGAGTGGGCGGTCTATGCTGCACTTACTTTATATGCGCTGCATCAGCAGGGACAAAGCCAATCCATGCAGAAAAAGGGAGCCTCCCTGGGAAAAGCGCTTCGAGGACTGGTTCCCAAAGGAGATCAGGACGCGGAGAACCGGATCCTGAGGAGATTCAACCAGATGGCAACAGCCACTGATATGGAAGAGCTGACATATCATCTGCGGGGAATCGTTGAGCTGCTGCGAAGTAAGGGAATTCCGCTGGACTACATTGATTTGGCAGGAGATCTGTACTTGTATCAGGCAGTGGAAAATCAGAACCAGGTCAGATTGAAATGGGGCCGTGGTTTTTATGCTTTTGACAATCAACAGGAAACCGTGAAGGAGGAAAATCATGAATAAGAATTTGTATGTGGATATCCATGTTCTGCAGAATGTACCGCCCAGCTGTGTAAACCGGGATGATACCGGAAGCCCTAAAATGGCAGTTTACGGGGGAACTCCACGGGCCAGAGTTTCTTCCCAGGCGTGGAAACGGGTAATCCGGGAGGATTTCAAAAGACTTTTTCCGGAAGGGGAACTGGGGAAAAGAACAAAGCACATTGTTGAACTGGTGAAAAATGCTGTATTGCAGGAAAGAACCGATTTGTCTCCAGAGAAAGCAGAAAAATTGGCCATTACGGCCTTGACCAATGCCGGCCTTAAGATCAAGGATGCGGAAAAAGGAACGGATGCCCTGTTTTTCATCAGTGCAAGCCAAGTCCAGGCGCTGGCCAGACTGGTTATCGACGATGAAAAAGACAAAAAAGCCTATAAAGAAGCGTTAAAAGAAAATCCTTCTGTGGATATGATCATGTTCGGGCGAATGGCCGCCAGCGATCCGTCTTTAAATTATGATGCAACGGTACAGGTGGCCCACAGCATTTCTACCCACATTGTCCATAATGAATATGATTATTTTACGGCTGTTGATGATTGCTCCCGGGATGACAATGCAGGAGCTGGTCATTTGGGAACTGTAGAATTCAATTCTGCCGTTTTGTACCGGTATGCCACTGTGAATGTGCGGGAACTGGCAAATTTCACCGGCGAAAAGGCAGCCAGGGCAACCCGGAATTTTGTGGAATCGTTTGTATATACGATGCCTACCGGGAAGGAAAACACATTTGCCAACCGTACCCTGCCCAGCGATATCTATATCACCCTGCGGCGGGATCAGCCCGTCAATTTATGCGGTGCTTTTGAAAAAGCGGTACCGGCTGGAACGGAAGGGTATATCGATGCATCGGAAAAAGCTTTTGCAAAGTACACCAAAGACCTTTACCGCCAGTATGGAAATGCCCCTGTCCTTTCTTTTGGCTCCGGGAAATCCATGGAATTACTGAATGAGGAGGGCTTGGATGTTCCGGCATATTCGGTACCTGATCTTCTGGATGCTCTGGAAAACGCTCTGGCAAAACAATTGGAGGATGAAAAATGAGTACGCTGCTGTTGCGGCTTGCTGCCCCGCTGCAGGCGTGGGGTGATGATTCCAGGTTCAGCATCAGGAGGTCTTATTCCATTCCCACAAAGAGCGGCGTAATCGGGCTGCTGGCTTCTGCTTTGGGCAGAAAAAGAAATGAAGAAAATCAGGACTTGTGTGCGCTCCATATGGGAGTGCGTGTGGACCAGCCGGGAGAATCTCTTGAAGATTTCCAGATGGTCCACGGAACCAAACAGGCGGACCTTACCAGAAGGTTTTATCTCAGTGATGCAGTGTTCCTTGTTGGCTTGGAACATCCTGATCAAGCTTTTTTGGAAAAAATCCAACTGGCTTTGGAAAACCCTGTATATCCGCTTTTTCTGGGGCGGCGGTCCTGCCCTCCCAGTTTTCCCCTGGTACTTGGCATCCGTCAAACCGGATTGAAGGAAACGCTTCTGAAGGAACCCTGGCTGTCTGCAGAATGGAGACAAAAACGACTGGATCATCATCTGCGCCTGATTTTAGACGATGACGGGGAACCTGCATCTATCCGGCATCGTTTGAAGGACGAACCGGTATCATTCAATTCGGCTTACCGCAGGTATCGGTATCGGTATGTGAAAGAAGCGGGCTATGTGGACAAAGGAGATATCCGGGCTACGGATCATGATGCTTTTGGAGAACTGGGGGGTGATGGAAAGTGAACCTGGCAGATAACCCCATATACATGACGAGGATGCAGCTGGATCTTTCCAAACGGAAAACCATGCAGGCTTTGGCCAACCCAAATCTTTTCCATGGTGCGTTGGAACAGTCTTTCCCTGTCAGGAAACAGAAAAAGCTGTGGAGAGTGGATCCGCTTCGTGGGAAAACGTATTTGCTGATCGTCAGTCGGGAAGAACCTGATCTTACCAGCGCTGCGGAGCAGTTTGGATTCCCGGAAGCAAAGGAAAAATGGGAGACCCGCTGCTATAATCCGCTGCTGGAGCAGCTGGATGCCGGCAGCCAATGGCATTTTCGCCTGGTTGCCTATCCTACCCACAGTGTAATGGAAAAGAAAGATGTTCCGGGACAAAGGGGAAAAGTATATCCCCATGTTACGCCCCGGTATCAGAAAAAATGGCTGCTGGACCGGGCGGAAAAACATGGATTTGAACTTTCAGAAGAAGCGTTCCAGGTTGTAGAAGATCATTCTTTCTTCTTTCGGAAGAGCAGTGATCAGGGACGCCGGGTTTCTCTTTTGGCGGTTACTTTTGAAGGAGTCCTGAAGGTAGTGAATCCTGATCTGTTCAGGGAGACTCTGATTGAAGGCATCGGAAGAGGGAAAGCCTATGGCATGGGCTTGCTGACTGTTGCAGGGCGTCTCAGATGACGGAAAAGATCCCCGGTATCAAACAGCCGGAATTGAACGCCTTGCCCCAAGTCGGGGACCGGATGACCTTTATCTATCTGGAACACTGCACTATCAGCCGGAAAGACAGTGCGATTACCGCTGCACGCAAGGAGGGAATCATCCATATCCCTGCGGCTGCTGTATCCGTACTGATTTTAGGCCCGGGAACGGATGTATCTCACCGGGCCATGGAGCTGATAGGGGATGCCGGAGTTACCGTTATCTGGACCGGAGAACATGGCGTGCGGTATTATGCCAGCGGACAGTCTTTGACTCACAGATCCGGACTTTTGATGGAACAGGCCAGGAGGGTCAATAACCAACGACTTCATTTGGAAGTAGTCCGTAAAATGTATCAGCTTAGGTTCCCGGATGAAGATGTGTCCAAATTGACACTGCAGCAGCTGCGGGGACGGGAAGGCAGCCGGATCCGCAATGTTTACCGGCAATCTTCCAAAAAATGGAATGTTCCATGGAACGGCAGGGACTATGATCCCCAGAATTTCGAAGCCGGGGATCCAGTGAACAAAGCTCTTTCCATGGGACATGCCTGCCTTTACGGGTTGGCCCATGCCGTCATAGCGGCGCTGGGGTGTTCTCCAGGCCTTGGCTTTGTACATGTGGGACATGACTGTTCTTTTGTTTATGATATTGCCGATCTGTACAAAGCGGAGATAACCATTCCCATTGCTTTTGAGGAAGCGGCGAAAAACCCGGATGATCTGGAACGCTCAGTCCGTCATCATGTGCGGGATGCAATGGTGAAGTCTCATATCCTGGAAAGAATGGTCCATGATATCCAGTGTCTGTTAAAAGATGATGGAGCTCCCAACAGTGAATTGGTCAATGCTGTTTATCTATGGGACAATAAACTGGGAACTGTGGAAAATGGAAAGCAGTATCATGAGGGAACAGGTGACCGTTCATGATTGTAGTTACGGTTACCAATTGCCCTCCCAGTTTGCGGGGAGATTTGACGAAATGGCTTTTTGAAATCAACACGGGAGTCTATGTGGGCCGTGTTTCGGCCAGAGTCAGGGAAGAGTTGTGGAAGCGGATCTGCAACCATGTGAAAGATGGACAGGCTACAATGGTATTTAATGCTGCCAATGAACAGGGCATGGATTTTTACACCTGGCATTCAGCCTGGGAGCCTGTTGATCTGGATGGAATCAAGCTGATGCTCCATCCTCTTTTGGGGAATCAGTCTGCAAATGTGGATGATTCCGGAACGAAGAGCAATGCTGAGATACACCTTATGGCAAGGAAAAGAGCACTGAAGCAAAATCAGTTTGACGCAATGAGGAATTATACTGTCATAGATCTGGAGACGACAGGTCTGAATCCGCTGGAAAACCGGATCATGGAGTTTGGTGCAGTACAGGTACGGAATGGCAGGGTAACAGAAACCTATTCGCAACTTATCCGTATTACAGAGCCGTTGTCCCAGGAAATTGAAAAACTGACAGGAATTACTGTGGAACTTCTGGAAAAAGAGGGAGTGTCGGAAAAAGATGGGCTGGACGCTTTTTTGGAATTTATTGGAGAGGACCAGCTGCTGCTTTATAATGCATCCTTTGATATGAATTTCCTTATACAGGCCTGCTTGAGATATGGATATCCAACGCCGGAAAATCACTGTATGGATGTGCTTCCTTTGGCCAAGAAGAAAATCCGGCTTATGCCCAATTACAAATTGTCCACTGTTGCCAATCATTTGGGATTGGAGAAACAGGAACATCGGGCATTGGCAGATTGCCTGTTGACAAAGGCTGTGTTTGTGAAGTTAAATGAAAAGGGATCGTGATGCCTTCAAGAATGGCGTTTTTTCGGGCTTTTTTTAGTGTGGACCCCGCGCATGCGGGGATGATCCTACTGTGTCTAATTTACAAATCATTCCTGACGAGTGGACCCCGCGCATGCGGGGATGATCCTGTGGAACCCGGTGGCCAACGTGCTGTTCGAGAGTGGACCCCGCGCATGCGGGGATGATCCTCGTATGAGCGTGCGTAGCATTAATTTGGTAGGGTGGACCCCGCGCATGCGGGGATGATCCTTCAGCCATTGTCTCACTCCTTTTCTGATTAATGTGGACCCCGCGCATGCGGGGATGATCCTATGATTTCACGGACTGGGAAGCCGACGTAATGGTGGACCCCGCGCATGCGGGGATGATCCTCTGCTCCTCATATGGGTGACCTTGCGAGCGAAGTGGACCCCGCGCATGCGGGGATGATCCTAGGGATGACCAGAAGCATCACGCAGCCAATAAGTGGACCCCGCGCATGCGGGGATGATCCCCACCACCCCCACCGGAGGAAGAGGATGAGTAGGTGGACCCCGCGCATGCGGGGATGATCCTAGACAGTGTAAAGAGCACTACAAGTCGTATCAGTGGACCCCGCGCATGCGGGGATGATCCTATGGTGACAAATTCCTCGAAGAACTGGAGATTGTGGACCCCGCGCATGCGGGGATGATCCTACCCTTTTTTTATTTCAACTGTATATCTTTTGGTGGACCCCGCGCATGCGGGGATGATCCTGGATAAAAGGTAGAGTTCCCCCCGGGTTGAACGTGGACCCCGCGCATGCGGGGATGATCCTGAATGTACAAGAAAGTTTTGAACAACTGCATCGTGGACCCCGCGCATGCGGGGATGATCCTATTGATTTACCTTTAAAAGACTAGGAGGAATGGTGGACCCCGCGCATGCGGGGATGATCCTTTTTCCTTCATTATATAGCAAAAAACAGATAGGTGGACCCCGCGCATGCGGGGATGATCCTACTTGAGATTGCAACCATTCACACGATACACAGTGGACCCCGCGCATGCGGGGATGATCCCTGTGTTAGCGGTAATTGAACTGTAAAAGGAGGGTGGACCCCGCGCATGCGGGGATGATCCTTACCATTTCGCAAGTTGCTTCTTATGAGGTGGGTGGACCCCGCGCATGCGGGGATGATCCTCATTTTTCTAGGCGTGTCCATATGCTTCACCAGTGGACCCCGCGCATGCGGGGATGATCCTTCCTCCTCGTTCGCTAAGATATAGCCTACAGGGTGGACCCCGCGCATGCGGGGATGATCCCTATCTTCGGGGAAAAGATAGTCCAGAGCTTGGGTGGACCCCGCGCATGCGGGGATGATCCCAGGACAGCATCCCCGGTATACCCGTCCCAGCTGTGGACCCCGCGCATGCGGGGATGATCCTGAAATAATGAGTGTTTTCCAGATTTTAAAAAAGTGGACCCCGCGCATGCGGGGATGATCCTGTCTTGCCCTTGCCTAACGTGGAGCGCCTTCCGTGGACCCCGCGCATGCGGGGATGATCCTACATGGCGGTAATCATCGACCCCATCTACAAGGTGGACCCCGCGCATGCGGGGATGATCCTTGTCTTTCAACAAAAATATCACTCCCAGTGTGGTGGACCCCGCGCATGCGGGGATGATCCTGAACAGGCAACGGAAGAAATGAAACCGCTTCCGTGGACCCCGCGCATGCGGGGATGATCCCAGAAAACCGAAAAAACCGTATTGAACAAATCCGTGGACCCCGCGCATGCGGGGATGATCCTCAAGCAGTCGGTCCACACTGTCCAGGAATTCGGTGGACCCCGCGCATGCGGGGATGATCCTGGTCAATGGCTGTTTCCAATTTGCGCCAGTCTGTGGACCCCGCGCATGCGGGGATGATCCTAAACCCAGACTATGATGTCCCCAGTTGGATACGTGGACCCCGCGCATGCGGGGATGATCCTACGGCATCAGGATCAGTGTCACAATCAGCGGTGTGGACCCCGCGCATGCGGGGATGATCCTCGATAAATTTCATTTTGTTTCCTCCTCTGCTTGTGGACCCCGCGCATGCGGGGATGATCCCCTCACAGCCGCCCCACAGGTCCCCCTTGCCCTGTGGACCCCGCGCATGCGGGGATGATCCTGGGTATAACGTCCGGGCCGTTAGTATTCTCAAGTGGACCCCGCGCATGCGGGGATGATCCTAACGGATTTCGCCATCATTCTACGTTCAGCCAGTGGACCCCGCGCATGCGGGGATGATCCCCAATCCTTCATTCAACGCCAGCAGAGACAGTTGTGGACCCCGCGCATGCGGGGATGATCCCTAAAGAAGCTAGGACTTAACAAAAATCAAATAGTGGACCCCGCGCATGCGGGGATGATCCCAACGTCCATAAGCGGGGCACCGCCCTGGTGGCGTGGACCCCGCGCATGCGGGGATGATCCTCTGGCGCTGGCGGATATGATAGAGTGCCGGGAGTGGACCCCGCGCATGCGGGGATGATCCTGATCCCTATCCCCAAGGTGACCCCGCCTGATAGTGGACCCCGCGCATGCGGGGATGATCCCTTACGGCAGGCTGGAGCAAGACAAGCCCAGCTGTGGACCCCGCGCATGCGGGGATGAACCTTCACCACACCCCCATCCGCACCCTAAGGACATGTGGACCCCGCGTATGCGGGGATGAACCTAGTTCCGCTTGCCACCTGCTCGGTCCAGTCTGGTGGACCCCGCGTATGCGGGGATGAACCCTGGGTAATGAACGGTACAGAACCCCAGATTACGTGGACCCCGCGTATGCGGGGATGAACCTCTGTACAGACGCGGCAAAAGCATCACCAGACCGTGGACCCCGCGTATGCGGGGATGAACCCATTACGGCAGCCAATGCCAGATTAGACAAAAAGTGGACCCCGCGTATGCGGGGATGAACCCCGCGGCCAGGTCCTGCACACCGGCTCCAAAAAGTGGACCCCGCGTATGCGGGGATGAACCCGCCGGACTGCTGCTTGATGCGATGGATGAAATGTGGACCCCGCGCATGCGGGGATGAACCTGCGACACAGGAAATAGATTACACTACAAGCCCGTAGACCCCGCGCATGCGGGGATGATCCTTACGTTGGTGTATGCTTCCGGTGCGTTGTAATGTGGACCCCGCGCATGCGGGGATGATCCTATAGACAAGAAAGGGAGATACAAAGAAAACTCGTGTACCCCGCGTATGCGGGGATGAACAGCTGGTACTTTAAAGAGCAATCGGGAACTATTTTATACATTTTGGAATTGCAGGTTTAATCAATATCAGTTTATAGGGTGTGAAAAGTGATTGAGTGGTTAGGTGGCTAAGTGGTTATGAAACCAGGTTACTTCTTGAAGTCGGGTTAAAAACGCCAATCTCAGTCGGATTAAAACAACTAGGAGGCCGGGAAGGGTGTGCCTGCGGCGCACCCCTACAGCGTTGAGGTCGGATGTTGTTTGTTCGACCGATTGGAGGAGGTTGTCGTTGGACCGGAGAATGCAGGCGGCCTGTGTGGGCCACACCCTGCAATTACGTTGACCAGGCGGAGAATATCGTTGTTGTCATTAGTCCGACGGAGACGGCGTAGGGGCTTCCCGGCCTCCGTTTTTTATGTTCAAAGGCAGATGCCCGGCATCTGGCATCCTTTGGCGTAAGACGGGAGACGTTGAGCGTGAGGCGGTGCTTACAAATGCGGGCGGCCGGGCCTGCCGCCCCTACGGAAACGGAGAGGAAGGGACAAGGGGGACATCTGCATCTGTATTGTTGTTTATGGACAATGCTATTATAATATGAATGTAAAGACAATTATCAAACCTCAAAAACTGCGATTTTTGAGGTTAACCTATTTTCTGACCGCAAATTTTAGGGATTTTGAGGTGTACGATATACACCTGGCGGAAAACATCGTTGTTATTCGTGGACCCCGCGCATGCGGGGATGATCCCAGGGCCATGCCTGCCCACATGCCCATGACAAAGTGGACCCCGCGCATGCGGGGATGAACAGCTGGTACTTCAAAGAATAATCGGGAACGATTTATATACATTTTGGAATTACGGGTTTAATCAATACCAGTTTATAGGGAGTGAAAAGTGATTGAGTGGTTAGGTGGCTAAGTGGCTATGAAACCAGGTTGCTTCTTAGAGCCGGGATAAAATCGCCAATCTCAGTCGGATAAAAAACAACCAGGAGGCCGGGAAGGGTGTGCCTGCGGCGCACCCCTACGGCGTTGGGATCGGATGTTGTTTGTTCGACCGATTGGAGGAGGTTGTCGTTGACCAGGCGGAGAATATCGTTGTTATCATCAGTCCGACGGAGACGGTGTAGGGGCTTCCCGGAGGGGAGCCCTTCCCGGCCTCCGTTTTTTTGTGTTCAAAGGCAGATGCCCGGCATCTGGCATCCTTTGGCGTGAGACGGGAGACGTTGAGCGTGAGGAGGTGCTTACAAATGCGGGCGGCCGGGCCTGCCGCCCCTACGGGAACGGAGAGAAAGGGACAAGGGAGACATCTGCGTCTGTATTGTTGTTTATGGACGATGCCATTATAATATGAATGTAAAGATAGTTATCAAGCCTTAAAAATTGCAATTTTTGAGGTTAACCTATTTTCTGACCGCAAATTTTGGAGATTTTGAGGTGTACGATATACACATGGAGGAAAACATCGTTGTTATCCGTGTACCCCGCGTATGCGGGGATGAACGGCTGGTACTTCAAAGAGTAATCGGGAACTATTTATATATATTTTGGAATTGCAGGTTTAATCAATATCAGTTTATAGGGTGTGAAAAGTGATTGAATGGTTAGGTGGCTAAGTGGTTATGAAACCAGGTTACTTCTTGAAGTCGGGTTAAAATCGCCAATCTCAGTCGGATTAAAACAGCCAGGAGGCCGGGAAGGGTGTGCCTGCGGCGCACCCCTACCGCGTTGGGATCGGATGTTGTTTGTTCGACCGATTGGAGGAGGTTGTCGTTGATTAGGCGGAGAATATCGTTGTTGTCATCAGTCCGGCGGAGACGGCATTTTTCAATCGGATGGACGGGGTCCAGGGGGGGAACGGACGGCTCTGGCGGCATTTTTGTCGGTGGCAAAGGCGTGAGACTGAAAAGCGGCTGGCTGCTTTTCACCGTCCTACTGGCATATATTATGGTAGAATAATGGTATGGACGAAGTGGTATGTGAGTGTTTATCCTGAAATGGGGGCATTGATCATGAAAAAGAGTGGGAAATTTCTGACTTGGATTGTGTTGGCGGGTTTGCTGGCTTTGCCTTTGGGGATGGGGGAGGCCAGCGTGGAGAAGCATGTGGCGGACGAGGCCAATTACAAGATGAGCTACCCCATTGTGTATGTGGACCGCAATCAGGAGGCCCAGGACCGGATCAATTCGGATATCTACCAATATATAGCCGGGTTCCGGGATGATTATGCGGCCGGAAAATTCACCCGGGGGAGGTTTTCTTACCAGGTGCAGTATGAGGACGGGACGCTGCTTTCTCTCACGCTGGCGGATTTCCGGTACAGCCAGGGGGCGGCCCATGGGTACACCAATACCCGGGGGCTGACTTACAGCAAGGTGACAGGGTAGAAGCTGCCTCTTCCTTATTTTGTCCGGATCAGTACGGCGGACAAGAGCCTGATCCTGTCCCAGCCCATTTACAACAGCCGAAATGAGCCGGTGCCGCTGAGCAAGACCTTTGCCAATGATTCTTTCATGTGGGACAAGCTGAAGATCAGCGACAATTATTTCCTGGAGGGCGGAGGAAAAATCGCCCTGATCTACCGGCCCTATGAACTGGGGTGCTACGCCCTGGGGACCCTGCGGGTGGAACTGTCGCCCAAGGTCATTGCTTACTTGAACCGGAAAAACTGACGTCTGACTTTTGACAGGCCCGGAGGGGCCGGGTGTGATTTTTCTCCCGCCTTGACTTTTCTTTTCCCCCGTGCTACACTAGAAAAAACTTCAAAGAATCACCTTTTAACCTAGTCCTGTGAGACTAAGAAAGGGACTTTTATCCAGAAGCAGTTATTAGAAGCCTTCTTGTCTTAGGACGAGAAGGCTTATTTTTTCAACCTGCAGTTTATTATAGGAGGCTACAACATGACAAAGGCGGCAGTCAGCCTGTCCGGACGGGATATCCTGGATCTTTCCTCCCTGTCCGTGGAAGAGTACGATCTGATCATGCGAACGGCGGCGGAGATGAAGAAGGTCATGAAACGGGACATCAAGAAGCTCCCGTCTCTCCGGGGCAAATCCATTGTGAACCTGTTCTATGAAAACAGCACCCGTACCCGCAGCTCTTTCGAGCTGGCCGGGAAGTATCTGGGGGCGGACGTAATCAACCTGAGCACCGGCACTTCCAGTGTGAAAAAAGGGGAATGCCTGAAGGACACCATCCTGACCATGCAGTCCATGGCCTGTGATGCCATTGTCATGCGTCACCCGGTGGAAGGGGCAGCCAAGTACGCAGCGGACATTGCAGCCCCCATTGTGATCAACGCCGGGGACGGGGCCCATGCCCATCCCACCCAGGGTCTCCTGGACATGTTCACCATCCTGGAACATGGGAAACAGTTCAAGGGCCTGAAAATGGCCATTATCGGGGATATCCTTTACAGCCGGGTGGCCCGGAGCAACATTGCGGCCTGGACCAAGCTGGGAGCGGATGTCCATGTGGCCGGTCCCATGACCCTGATTCCTCACGACATCCAGGAACTGGGGGTCACGGTGCACAAACGGGTGGAAGACGCCATTGAAGGGGCGGATGTGGTGGATGTGCTGCGGATCCAGCTGGAACGCCAGGACAAGGCCATGTTCCCCACTCCCCGGGAATACGCCCGGATTTACGGGGTCAACGAAGAACGGATGAAACTGGCCAAACCGGACTGTCTGGTGATGCATCCCGGTCCCATGAACCGGGGGTTGGAAATCTCCTGGGATACGGGCTACAGTGACCAGGCTGTGATCCGGGAACAGGTGACCAACGGGGTCGCGGTGCGGATGGCCGTGTTATTCTTGACGATTATGGGAGGAAAGCCAGTTGAAAACGCTAATTAAGAACGGACGGATCGTAGATCCCAGCCAGCAGCTGGACCAGGTGATGGACCTTCTGGTGGAAGACGGGAAAATCGCGGAAGCGGCACCTCACATTGATGCAGCGGCGAACGAAGTGTTCGACGCTACGGGCCTGGTGGTGGCTCCCGGGTTCATCGACCTGCACACCCATCTCCGGGAACCGGGGCTGGAAGCCAAGGAAGATCTGGTCACCGGCACTATGGCAGCGGCTCACGGGGGCATCACCCGGGTGGCCTGCATGCCCAACACCAAACCGGTGATCGACAGCTCCATTGTGGTCAGCGGCATCCAGGAACGGGCCCAAAAGGAAGGGTACGTCCATGTGGAAGTGATCGGGGCCATTACCAAAGGGGAAAAAGGCAAGGAACTGTCTGAAATGGGGGACATGGCCCAGCACGGGGTCATGGGCTTCTCTGATGACGGCCACTATGTGTCCAGTGCCTATGTAATGAACCTGGCAGCCCAGTATGTGAGCGCTTTTGACAAGCCCCTGATCTGCCACGACATCGACGAAGAGATGAACCACGAAGGGTTCATGCACGAAGGGGCCGTTTCCGCCCGTCTGGGTGTGCCCGGCATCCCTTCCATCGCCGAAGACATCTGTGTGGCCCGGGATGCGGCCATTGCGGAATACACCGGGGCCCACATCCACATTGCCCACATTGCCAGCAAGGGGGCTGTGGACATTGTCCGGAAGGCCAAGGCCCGAGGGGTGAACATCACCTGCGAAGTGACGGTCCACCACCTGACCCTTACCGATGAAGCCTGCGCCGGTTACAATACGGCCACCCGGGTTTCTCCTCCTCTCCGGAGCCGGGATCATGTGGAAGCCATGCGGGCGGGGTTGAAGGACGGCACCATCGATGCCATCGTAACGGACCATGCTCCTCATGCGCCGGAAGAAAAAGATGTGGAATTCCGGTATGCTCCCAACGGGTTCTGCGGCCTGGAGACTTCCGTAGGGGTGATCCTGACGGAGCTGTACCATACGGGAGAATTCTCCATCAATGAAATCGTCAACAAAATGAGCACCAGCCCGGCCCGGATCATGAATCTGGACGCCGGCAGCCTGAAGGTAGGCCGGAATGCGGACATCACCATCCTGGATCTGGACCGGGAATGGACGGTGGACAGTGAAAAATTCTATACCCGGGGCAAGGTGACTCCTTTCAACGGAAAACACTGCAAAGGCATGGCAGTGGCGACCATGGTCGATGGCCGGTTTGTGATGAAAGACGGTGTAGTATGCAAAAAGTAAAAGGCAAGTTGGTATTGAAAGACGGAAGCGTCTATGAAGGAACTTTGTACAGCACCCATAAGGCAGTGGGGGAAGTGGTGTTCACCACCGGCATGTCCGGGTATCAGGAAACCCTGACGGACCCCTCTTTCTGCGGGCAGATCGTCATCTTCACCTATCCCCTGATCGGGAACTACGGCTGCAACGACCTGTTCTGCCAGAGTGACGGCTGCTGCTACAAGGGGCTGATCGTCAGCGAACTGTGTGACGAACCCTCCAGCTGGCGGGATGAAGGCACGGTGCTGGAATTCCTGGAAAAGAACGATATCCCGGTGCTGGCCGGTGTGGATACCCGGGCGCTGACCCGGCGGATCCGGTCCTACGGGACCCTTCAGGGGGTGCTGGTGCCGGCAGATACTCCGGACGACGAAGTCCAGGCTCTTTTGGCCACTCCCGAAGAACATGACCAGGTGGCCCAGGTAACCACCAAAAAGGTGTACACCATGGGACCGGACGACGCCAAATATTCCGTAGCCGTCATGGACTACGGGGTGAAGCGGCACATCCTGGAATGCCTGGTGGAAAAAGGCTGCAAACTGACCGTATTCCCGGCGGAAACTCCGGCGGAAGAGGTACTGGCCATGGATCCGGACGGGATTTTCCTGAGCAACGGCCCTGGGGATCCGGCGGATCTGACGGTGGAAATCGACAACATCAAAAAGATGATCGGCAAGAAACCCATTTTCGGCATCTGCATGGGGCATCAGGTCATGGCGCTGGCCAACGGGGCCAAGACCAAGAAAATGCTTTTCGGCCACCGGGGCATCAACCAGCCGGTCCGGGATCTGGTGGACCACAAGATCTGCATCACCTCCCAGAACCATGGGTTCATGGTGGATGAGGATTCCCTGAAGGGACTGCCGGTGGAAGTGATCAACCGGTCCCTGAACGACAACACCATCGAAGGCCTGCGCTATCTGAACCATCCCACCTTCACAGTGCAGTACCATCCGGAAGCATCCCCCGGTCCCAGCGGCAACGCTTATCTGTTCGACCGGTTTATCAAAATGATGGGAGGGCACTGATATGCCAAAAAAAGAGAATGTAAAGAAAGTCATGGTCATCGGTTCCGGCCCGATCATCATCGGTCAGGCTGCTGAATTCGACTATTCCGGCACCCAGGCCTGCCGGGCCCTGAAGGAAGAAGGGCTGGAAGTGGTGCTGGTGAACTCCAACCCGGCCACTATCATGACCGATGTGCACATTGCAGATCGGGTGTATGTGGAACCCCTGGATGTGGAATTCCTGGAAGCCATCATCGCCAAGGAACGGCCGGATTCCCTGCTGGCCACCCTGGGGGGCCAGATCGGCCTGAACCTGGCCATTGAACTGGACAAAAAAGGCATTCTGAAGAAATACAATGTGCAGCTCCTGGGCACCCAGATCTCCAGCATCATGAAGGCGGAAGACCGGGAACTGTTCAAAGAAACCATGGAGAAACTCCACCAGCCCATTCCCCAGAGCACCATTGTGGAAAGCGTGGATGCGGCCAAGGAATTTGCCAAGAAGGTGGGCTTCCCTCTGATCGTGCGGCCGGCCTACACCCTGGGGGGCACCGGGGGCGGCATTGCCCACAACATGGATCAGCTGGATGACATTACCACCAAAGGGCTCATGTACTCCCTGATCGGTCAGGCCCTGATCGAACGGTCCGTAGCCGGCTGGAAGGAAATCGAATATGAAGTGGTCCGGGACCATGAAGACAACTGCATCACCGTCTGCAACATGGAAAACATCGACCCGGTGGGGGTCCATACCGGGGACTCCATCGTGGTGGCTCCCTGCCAGACCCTGACTGACCGGGAAGTCCAGATGCTCCGGACCGCCGCCATCGACATCGTCCGGGAACTGGGGGTGGAAGGGGCCTGCAACGTGCAGTATGCCCTGAATCCGGACAGTGAAGAATACATCGTCATCGAAGTGAACCCCCGGGTAAGCCGGTCTTCTGCCCTGGCTTCCAAGGCAACAGGCTATCCCATTGCCAAAGTGGCCGCCAAGATCGCTGCCGGGTATACCCTGGACGAAATCGAAAACGCGGTAACCAAGAAAACCTCCGCCTGCTTCGAACCCACCCTGGACTACTGTGTCATCAAGATCCCCCGCTGGCCCTTTGACAAGTTCGTCAATGCGGACCACACCCTGGGGACCCAGATGAAGGCCACCGGGGAAGTGATGGCCATCGAACGGAATATCGAAGCCGGTCTGCTGAAGGCGGTCCGCTGCCTGGAAATCGGCCTGACTCATATGGACATGCCGGAACTCCACAAGCTGACGGACCAGGAAGTCTTTGAAAAGGTCCGGAAAGTGGACGACGAACGGCTCTTTACCATCGCCGAAGCCTTCCGGAGAGGGATGACCGTGGACCAGGCCCATGCCATCACCAAGATCGACGAATTCTTCCTGCGGAAGATCCGCCACATTGTGGAACTGGAAGTGCGTTTGAAGAGCGAAGAACTGACGCCGGAACTTCTCCGGGAAGTGAAGAAACGGGGCTTTGCCGATGTGACCATCGGGAAACTGGTAGGGAAGACCGGTCTGGAAATCCGTGCCATCCGGAAGGAATGGGGCATTACCCCTGTTTACAAGATGGTGGATACCTGCGCCGCGGAATTCGACGCGGAAACTCCGTACTACTACTCCACCTACGGGGTGGAAGACGAAGTGGAAGACACCCCCAACAAGAAGGTGCTGGTACTGGGCTCCGGTCCCATCCGGATCGGCCAGGGGGTGGAATTCGACTACTGCTCCGTCCACTCTGTATGGGCTCTGAAGGATCTGGGCTACGAAACCATCATTGTAAACAACAACCCTGAAACCGTATCCACGGACTTCGATACCGCTGACCGGCTGTATTTCGAACCCTTGACCCTGGAAGACGTGCTGAATGTGATCGACCGGGAAAAACCGGAAGGGGTCATTGTCCAGTTCGGGGGCCAGACCGCCATCAACCTGGCCGGTCCGCTCCATGACTGCGGGGTGAAGATCCTGGGGTCTTCCGTAGACAGCATCGACCGGGCAGAAGACCGGGAACGGTTCGACGAACTGCTGACCAGTGTGGGGATTCCCCGTCCGAAAGGCCACACGGTGTTTGACATCGACGGGGCTCTGCGGGCTGCCAACGATGTGGGCTACCCTGTAATGGTACGTCCTTCCTATGTATTGGGCGGCCGGGCCATGGAAATCGTCTACAACGACGACGAACTGAAATACTACATGAACAACGCCGTAAAGGCTTCCCACGAACACCCGGTGCTGGTGGACCACTACCTGATGGGTACGGAAGTGGAAGTGGATGCCATCTGCGACGGCAAGGACGTGTTGATGCCCGGGATCATGGAACACATCGAACGGGCCGGGGTCCATTCCGGGGACTCCATTGCGGTGTACCCGCCCCGGACCCTCAGCGAGCACGTAATCGAACAGATCATCGACTACACCACCAAACTGGCCCTGGGCCTGGAAGTCCATGGGATGATCAACATCCAGTACATTGTCCGGGATGACAAGCTGTATGTGATCGAAGTAAACCCCCGGTCCAGCCGGACAGTGCCTTTCCTGAGCAAGGTGACGGGCATCTCCATGGTGGATGTAGCCACCAAATGCGCCATGGGCGTATCCATCCGGGAACAGGGCCTGGAACCGGGCCTGAAGCTCTTCCCGGACTACTATGCGGTGAAAGCGCCGGTGTTCTCCTTCAACAAGATGACCGACGTGGACATCACCCTGGGGCCGGAAATGAAATCCACCGGGGAAGTCATGTGCATCGATGCCCAGTTCCCCAGAGCCCTGTACAAAGCCTGCATTGCCGCCGGCACCCACATCCCCAAGAGCGGTGCCATCCTGATCACCGTAGCGGACCAGGACAAGGAAGAAGTGGTGCCCATTGCGGAAGGGTTTGAAAACCTGGGCTATGAACTGGTGGCTACCGCCGGTACCGCCAAGTTCCTGGAAGGAAAAGGCATCCATGTGGGCCGGGTGGAAAAGGCCAGCGCCGGTACCCCCAACCTGCTGGATGACATCAAGGAAGGCCGGATCTGCATGGTGATCAATACTTTGACCCACGGTTCCGACGCTACCCGGGACGGCTTCAAGATCCGCCGGTCCACGGTGGAACACGCCATTCCCTGCCTGACCAGCCTGGATACCGCCCGGGCCCTGTACAAGGCCATGGGTGCCATGCGCCGGCGGAACGTGGTAAGCGTGGTGGCTCTCCAGGATCTGAAGACGGAGTAAGCCATGGCAGTATATATGGAAGGAACCATTGTCCGGCAGGAGAAACTTTCCGGGGACATCCGGCTCATGGAAATCCGCTGTCCGGAAGTGGCGGCAGCGGCCCAGCCGGGACAGTTTGTGACGGTACGGGTGAACAAGCTCCATCAGCCCCTGCTCCGGCGGCCCTTCGGGGTGGCCGGGGTGGACCGGGCGGCCGGGACTTTTTCCCTGATGTACCGGATCGTGGGAGAAACCACGGAACTTATGGATGCCATGGAGGCCGGGGACCCCATCAGTGTGGTGGGGCCCCTGGGCCACGGGTTCCATCTGGGGGCCAAACGGGGTCTCCTGGTGGGCGGCGGCATGGGCCTGGCCCCTCTCCACTTTTTGGCCCAGGCGGACCCGGATCACAAAATGGAAGTGATCGTAGGGGGCCGGACCAAAGCGGAAGTGTTCTGGGCGGACCTGTTCAAGGACAAAACCGCCAAACAGTATGAAACCACCGATGACGGATCCTACGGGGTGAAGGGCACGGTGAACGCGGTGCTGCCCGGGCTTCTGGCCACGGGACAGTATGACTGCGTGTACGTGTGCGGCCCCAGCCCCATGATGAAGGCTGTGGTGGAAGTGGTGGACCAGTACGGGGTGCCCTGCCAGGTATCCCTGGAAAAATACATGGGCTGCGGCCTGGGTGCCTGTCTGTCCTGCTCCTGCGAAGGAAAAGGCGGCAAGCGGATGAAGATCTGCAAGGACGGCCCGGTGTTCTGGAGCCAGGAGGTGGTGGAATGGTGAAGCCTTATGAAGATCCCCGGATGCAGGTGAACCTGGCGGGGGTGATCATGAAGACACCGGTGACCACTGCTTCCGGCACTTTCGGGTTCGGTCTGGAATTTACGGATTTTCTCAACCTGGACCATATCGGCGCCATTACCGTAAAGGGGACCACCCTGAAGCCCCGGCCCGGAAACAAGGGCCAGCGGCTGGTGGAAACCCCGGCGGGAGTGCTGAACTGTGTGGGGCTGGAAAACCCAGGAGTGGAATACTTTTTGAAGGAAACCCTGCCCCATCTCCGGCAGGTAACCAATACCCCGGTGATCGTGAACATCGACGGGGACAGTGCGGAAGACTACGGCACCCTGGCGGAATTGCTGGATGTGGACGGAGTGGACGCCATCGAGCTGAACATTTCCTGTCCCAACGTGGCCCAGGGAGGCCTGGCTTTCGGTACCGACTGCCATGCGGCAGGAGAAGTGGTGCAGGCGGCCAAGTCCCATACCCATAAGCCGGTGATCACCAAGCTGTCTCCCAATGTGACGGACATTACGGAAATTGCCCGGGCGGTGGAAGCCGCCGGCACCGACGCCATTTCCCTCATTAATACATTGGTGGGGATGAAGATCGACATCCAGAAGAAGCGGCCGGTGCTGGGAAACATCGTGGGAGGCCTTTCGGGCCCGGCGGTGCACCCGGTGGCCGTGCGCATGGTGTACCAGGTGGCCCAGGCAGTGAAGGTGCCTCTTATCGGCATGGGGGGTATCAGCTGCTGGCAGGATGCGGTGGAATTCATCCTGGCTGGGGCCACGGCAGTGGCTGTGGGCACCTGCAGCTTTACGGATCCCAGCCTGGCGGAAACCATCAGCCAGGGGATCCAGGATTATCTGGACGCCAGCGGGGCGGCTTCTCTGGAGGAACTCCGGGGACAGGCCCTGCCGGGACGGAACTGAGGAGTGGAACCCATGGATGCAAGAGACAGACTGATCACGGCCCTGGATTTCCCCACCTTTGACCGGGCCAAAGCCCTGGTGGAAGAACTGGGGGATGCAGTGACCTTTTACAAAGTGGGGATGGAACTGTTCTACGGGGCCGGTCCGGACATCATCCGGTACCTGAAGGACAAGGACAAAAAAGTGTTCCTGGATCTGAAGCTCCAGGACATCCCCAATACGGTGGCTCACAGCCTGGCCGTGCTGACCCGGCTGGGAGCGGATATCATGAACGTCCACGCGGTGGGCGGCCCCAAGATGATGGCGGAAGGCATGAAGGCGGTGAAGGAAGCGGCGGCGGAACTGGGCCGGCCTGCACCCAAACTGATTGCCGTCACCGTGCTCACCAGCATGGATGAAGCCCAGTGGAAGCCTCTGAACTATGCCAAACCCATTGGGGAAGAGGTACTGGACCTGGCGGCCCTTACCAAAGAAAGCGGCCTGGACGGGGTGGTGGCTTCGCCCCGGGAAGCGGCCGGGATCCGGGAAAAATGCGGGAAAGATTTCCTCATTGTGACCCCTGGGGTGCGGCCGGCCTGGGCTGCCACCAACGACCAGAGCCGGATTGCCACCCCGGCGGCTGCCATCGGCAACGGGTCCACCCATCTGGTGGTGGGACGGCCCATTACCCAGGCGGAAAACAAACAGGAAGCTGTACGGAAGATCCTGGAAGAAATGGAAGGAGCTTTTTAAATGAACGATACAACGGTACTGCATATGCTGGAAGAAACCAACGCGGTGATGCATGGTCATTTTCTGCTGACCAGCGGCCTCCACAGCCCCACCTATGTGGAAAAATTCAATGTGCTGCAGCAGCCCCGGTACACGGAAGCCCTGTGCAAGGAAATCGCTGCCCGGTTCGTCAACGACAACGTGGAACTGGTGGTGGGCCCCATGACCGGCGGCATCCTGCTGGCCTATGAAGTGGCCAAGAACCTGGGCACCCGGTTCTTCTTTACGGAACGGGTGAATGGGAAGATGACCTTCAAGAGAGGGTTCCACATTGAACCGGGGACCCGGGTACTGATCGTGGAAGACATCGTCACCACCGGCGGCAGTGTACGGGAAGTGCTGGACGTGGTGAAAAGCGAAGGAGGCGTACCGGTGGGCGTAGGCCTCCTGGTGGACCGGAGCGGCGGCAAAGTGGATTTCGGCGTCCGCACCGAGCCTCTGCTGCGCCTGGACGTGGAAGCCTACAAACCGGAAGACTGCCCTCTGTGCAAACAGGGTGTGCCTCTGACCCAGCGGGGACGGACGGGGAAATAAAAAAAGAGGTGTGAAAAAATTCACACCCCCGGTCACTGACCAGTGACAAAAAAGGGGCTGTCCGGAAGGACAGCCCCTTTTTCCTTATTTCTTTTCTTCCCCTTCAACTTCTGCAATGCAGTCGTTGATGTCGGCGATCAGGGCATCTACGTCGATGCCGTGGGCAGCGGCGCCCTGGCCGATGGTTTCGAAGTTGGCGGCCATGCAGCCGATGCAGCCCAGACCATACTGCATAAAAATGTTGACGATTTCAGGGTGCATCTGCACCGTTTCAATAATGCTGGAATCAGCAGTAACCTTTTCCATCTGAATCCTCCTCAATTACATTTAATGGGTATGATTTATTATACCATAGTCTGTCAAGGAACAATATGGCTAACGCAATGGCTAACGCATAACCCAGGCGCGGAATATGCACCCATCTACTTTGTCAGCAGCGGATTTTGACTGTGACATGTACGTCCTTGTACTATGTCCCAGTCAAAATCCGCTGCTTTCGCGTATCTGGGTACATCTTCCGCGCCTGGAAGGAATGGACTGGCTCATGCCATCCAGACTCGTGAATTTCGACCCATCTTCCGCGCCTGGCGGGAAATGGGGGCGGGCGGCCGGGCCTGCCGCCCCTACGGACCCGTGAGCGACCTAACCACCTGACCCTGCCCTCCGGGTGTCTTGACCGGTTTTTCATTGCTTTTTCATGGAAAACATTCTATAATGGGGAAAAGTGGTGGAAAGTGGCGAATTTTTTTGGGAAGGGTGGGATGGCCGATGCTGATGGGCGAATTTGAACATGCGCTGGACAGCAAGGGCCGTCTGTTCGTCCCGGCAAAGATGCGGGAGAACCTGGGCCCTTCCTTTGTTGTTACCAAAGGAGTGGACGGCTGTTTGGACGTGTACCCTCTGGAAGCCTGGGAAAAACTGAAGAACAGCTTTGCCCAGAAAATGATGCCCAAGCAGAAGATGCGGGATGTGTCACGGTTCATTTTCGGCGGCGCCTGTGAGGTGGAGCCGGACAAACAGGGTCGGATCCTGCTGCCTGCCAACCTGCGGACCTATGCCCAGATCGGGGAAACGGCCCTGATCGTGGGGGTGGGGAGCAAGGCGGAAATCTGGGATGCCCAGCGCTATGCGGATTACACCAAGGCCGTGGAAAGCGATGTGGCGGAACTGATCGAAGAATTGGATTTTGAATAAAAGCGGTCAACGGCCGATGGATGCCAAACGCTGAAGGAATTTGGCCTGCTTGGAAACGCAGCTGGCGCTGCTAACCCACCACCAGCCTGACGGCTGGTCCCCCGCCCTTGAAAAGGGCGGATATAAATGGGGGACAGCCATGTTCGGCTTGCCCCCCTTGAAAAGGGCGGATATAAATGGGGGACAGCCATGTCCGGCTTGCCGCCCTTGAAAAGGGCGGATATAAATGGGGGATAGCCATGTCCGGCTTGCCGCCCCCTTGAAAAGGGCGGATAGGCAGGTACGCATGGCAAGAATGAATAGATTGGGGTTTGTCATGGAATTTGTCCATAAAAGTGTATTATTGGAAGAAAGTGTCCGGTGGGTGGTCACGGATCCCAAGGGGATCTATGTGGACTGCACGCTGGGCGGGGCCGGCCATTCCCACCGGATTACGGAACTTCTGGACCCGGAGGGGATGCTGATCGGCATCGACCAGGACGAGGACGCCATTGCAGCAGCCACCGAGCGGCTGAAGGACGCCCCGTGCCAGGTAAAGATCGTCCACAACAATTTCCGGAACCTGGATGCCATCCTGGAAGACCTGGGAATCCCCCAGGTGGACGGGATCCTGTTCGACCTGGGAGTGTCCTCCTATCAGCTGGATACCCCGGAGAGGGGGTTCTCCTACATGCATGACGGGCCTCTGGACATGCGGATGGACCAGGAGGCCAGCCTGACGGCGGAACAGGTGGTGAACCGGTACAAGGAAGACGACCTGGCCGGGATCATCTACAAATACGGGGAAGAACGGTGGGCCAAACGGATCGCCCAGTTCATTGTGGCAGCCCGGAAGGATCATCCCATCCGGACCACCGGGGAACTGGTCCACATCATCAAGGCGGCCATTCCCAAGGGGGCCCGTCAGGACGGACCCCATCCGGCCAAACGGACCTTCCAGGCCATCCGGATCGAAGTGAATGACGAACTGAAGATCCTGGATGCCACCATGGAAGCGGCGGTCCATCATCTGAAACCGGGGGGCCATATCGGGGTGATCACTTTCCATTCTCTGGAAGACCGGATCATCAAACAGGCCTTCAAACGGCTCCAGCGGGGATGCATCTGCCCGCCGGAACTGCCGGTGTGCGTCTGCGGACGGAAGCCGGAACTGAAAAAATTGAAGGAATTCACTCCCAGCGAAGGGGAGCTGGCGGAAAATCCCAGAGCCAGAAGCGCCCGGCTGCGGGGGGCCGTGAAGATCTGAAACAACAAACCAACGAAGGAGAGGCAGCATGGATACCAGGAAAAACAGCCGACCCATGGAGTGGCCGTCTCAGAAATACTATACCTACGGTTCTGCAGCCGTGCAGGAAGAGGAGACTCCTGCGCCTTCCCGTCCCCGGCAGCGGCAGCAGACGTCCAAACCGAAAAAAACCGTAAAGAAGGAAAATATTGTGCTGCGTCGGGTTGCATTTTATGCCTGTTTGGTATTATCATTAATATTCGTGAATGTGGCTCTCAGTCAGCTGTTCTTCGCCCGTTCTGACGATCTGGTAAAGCTCAAGGCCGTGGAGGCCCAGTGCCTGGACGAGAACGAGACCCTGAAAATCGACGTGGAACGGCTCCGGAGCCCGGAGCGGATCACCAGCATAGCCGAAAAGAAACTGGGCATGCAGACCGCCCGGAGCAACATTTATGTAAGAGAGTAGGCAGCGGAGCTGCCTTTGATTTGGGCGGCAGCCTGCCCGAACCGGGCCCGAAAGGCCCACATAGCCATTGGCAGACAGCCTGTTTTCCAGTTGTCTGCCAATCATAAGGGGGATCAACATGGAAAGAAAACTGCAGGATGTAATCAGACAGCTGCCTGGTGCCGTGGTTGCAGGGAATGGGGCAGATCGGACTGTTTGCGATTTGACCATCGATTCCCGGACCGCCGGTCCCGGCAGCCTTTTTATATGCATCAAAGGGGTCAACACCGATGGCCACAAATACATTGCCAAGGCCGCAGCCCAGGGCGCGGTGGCGGCCCTGACGGAAGCAGACACGGAAGTGCCGGAAGGGATGACGGTGATCCGGGTCCCCAGCACCCAGGAAGCGGTGAAGACCCTGGCACCCTGGTTCTACGACTGGCCTGCCCGGAAAATGCGGATGATCGGAGTCACCGGCACCAACGGGAAGACCACCACCACCAATATCCTCCGGACCCTTCTGACCCGGACCGGCCACAAGGTGGGGCTCATCGGCACCATCAACGTGATGATCGGTGACCAGGTCCGCACCAGCCACAACACCACCCCTGATGTGGTGGATCTGCAGAAAATGCTCTATGAAATGGTGGAAAGCCACTGTGACACCTGTGTCATGGAGGTTTCTTCCCATGCCCTGGCCCTGGACCGGGTGGCAGGGATTGAATATGATACGGCGGTCTTGACCAACATCACCCAGGACCATCTGGATTTCCACAAGACCATGGAAAACTACCGGGAAGCCAAGGCCCTGCTGTTCACCCGTCTCCATGAAGGGGTAAAGCCCAACAAGACGGCGGTGTTCAACAGCGATGACCCAAGCTCTGCCCTGATCATGCCCCGGGTGAAGACAAAGATCATGACCTACGGGAAGGGGAAGGACAACGATGTGTACCCCCTGACCTTCCACGTGGCCGCCACCCATATGGAACTGAACCTCCATACGCCGGTGGGAGAAATGGACCTGAAGCTCCACATTACCGGGGAATTCAACGTGTACAATGTAATGGGGTCCATTTGCGCCGCCATTGCAGAAGGCCTGACCCGGGAGGACATTATCCGGGGATTGGACGATTTCGCCGGGGTCCCCGGCCGGTTCCAGCTGATCCATGCAGGCCAGCCCTTTACGGTGGTGGTGGATTATGCCCACACCCCGGACGGCCTGGAAAACGTGCTGAAGACCGCCCGGCAGATCACCAAAGGGAAACTGTGGGTGATCTTCGGAGCCGGGGGAGACCGGGACCGGAAGAAACGGCCCATTATGGGGCAGATTGCCCTCAATCTGGCGGACATTGTCATCGTCACCAGCGATAATCCCCGGACCGAGGACCCGGAAGCCATTATCCGGGATATTGAAGAAGGACTGAAAGAAAATCCGGAAGGAAAAGAAATCCACAAGATCACCGACCGGCGGAAAGCCATCGACTATGCCATGGCCCATGCCAAACCGGAAGATGTGGTGATGATAGCGGGAAAAGGTCACGAAAATTATCAGATCCTGAAGGACCGGACCATCCATTTTGACGACGGAGAAGTGGTACGTGACTTTTTCCAGAAGGGGAAGACCAATGCTTGATGCTGCTTTGCTGAAAAACGCCCTCCAGGTGCCCATGGCCTTTGAGGACGGAGAAGAGTTCACGGATGTTACTACGGACTCCCGGGCCATTGTGCCCGGGTGCCTGTTTGTGGCCCTGAAAGGGGAAAAATTCGACGGCCACCGGTTCGTGGCCCAGGCCCTGAAAGACGGAGCCCGGGGAGCGGTGGTCTCGGAAGTGCCGGAAGGGGTGCCGGCGGACCGGTGCATCCTGGTGCCGGATACCCTGGAAGCCTACCAGAAGATCGCCAGCCGGTACCGGCTGGACAAAAAGGGACTGACGGTGATCGCCATTACCGGCAGCAACGGCAAGACCTCCACCAAGGATTGTATTGCGGCGGTGCTGGGAGAAAAATACCGGGTGATCAAGACCCAGGCCAACTTCAACAACGAAATCGGCCTGCCCAAGACCCTGCTCACCATCCGGGAGGATACGGAAATGGCTGTGGTGGAAATGGGCATGCGGGGCCTGGGACAGATCCGGGCCATGAAGCACATTGCCGTTCCCGATGCAGCGGTGATCACCAATGTGGGGGATACCCATCTGGAACTTTTGGGATCCCTGGAAAACATCGCCAAAGCCAAAAGTGAGATCCTGGAGGATTTTACGCCCCAAAACCATGCCTTTTTGAACGGGGATGATCCCCGGGTCAGCGTCATGAAAACGGGAGCCACGGTCCACACCTACGGCATCGACAGCGACGCAGACGTAAAGGCGGTGGAGATTTCCGCCGACGGTCTGGCCACCCGGTTCGTGTACCGGAGCCGGATCACCGGGAATACCCAGGAAGTGAAGCTGCCTCTGCTGGGACGGCACAATGTGATGAACGCCCTGGCTGCGGTGGCGGTAGGGGAAGTGTACGGCGTCCCTGACGAAGCCATCGCCCGGGGCCTGGAAAACCTGAAGATGACGGGCATGCGCCAGGAAATCCTCCATTTCGGCCCGGTGACGGTGATCAACGACGCCTACAACGCCAGTCCGGCTTCCATGGAAGTGGCGCTCCAGACCCTCCGGGATGTGGTGAAGAACCAGGGGAAAGGCCGGGCCGTTGCAGTGCTGGCGGATATGCTGGAACTGGGGGCCCATTCCCAGAGCGGCCATACCCAGGTGGGGGAATGGTGCGGAAAATACGGGGTGGAAGAACTGATCTGCTACGGACCGGAAAGCCGGTACACGGCGGAAGCGGCCGAAAAAGCCGGGGTTCCCGTCCACTATGTGGAAAACAAGGAGGCAGCGGCTCCCGTACTGGCCAATCTGGTCCGGCCCGACGATGTGGTGCTGCTGAAGGGCTCCCATGGGATGGAAGTCTTTTCCCTTATTGATACGGTGTTCCGGAAGGGGGCCAAAACATGCTGAGCGGTGTGGGCATCCTGGTCACTTCCTTTGTACTGACGGCCATTTTCGGCCGGTTCCTGCTGCCGCTGCTCCACAAATGGCATTTCGGCCAGAGCATCCGGGAATGCGGGCCCAAGGAACATCTGAAGAAAAACGGTACTCCCACCATGGGAGGCCTGATGATGATCGCCGCGGCCATTGTGGCTTCTCTGGTGTGGATCCCGCTGGATTCCCGGACCATTGTGGCCCTGTGGCTGTTTGTGGGATACGGTGTCATCGGGTTCATCGATGACGGCCTGAAGATCTTCTTCAAGCGGAATCTGGGGCTTACCTCCAAACAGAAGATGGCCCTCCAGATCCTGGTGGCGGCTGTCTACCTGCTGTATCCCGGAGACGTGACCGTATACAGCACCCGGATCTGGGTACCGGTGGTGAACGCCACTGTGGACCTGGGAGCCGGGTATTACCTGTTCCTGCTGCTGCTCCTGGTGGGCACCACCAATGCGGTGAACCTGACCGACGGCCTGGACGGACTGGCTTCCAGCGTAACCATTCCGGTGATGCTGGCTTTTGCCTATATCGGCTTTGCCAGCCATCTCCTGCCGGAAGCCCTGTTTGCCCTGTCCATTGTGGGCTGCTGCCTGGGCTTTCTCATTTACAACCATCACCCGGCCAAGTGCTTCATGGGGGACACCGGTTCCCTGGCTCTGGGCGGGGCGGTGGCTGCCGTGGCCATCGGGACCCATACGGAACTGCTCCTGGTGGTGATCGGGGGTATCTACGTGCTGGAAGCCCTGTCTGTAATGCTCCAGGTGGGGTATTTCAAAATGACCCACGGGAAGCGGATCTTCCGGATGGCTCCTCTCCATCACCATTTTGAACTGGGAGGCTGGAAGGAAGTCACTGTAGTGAAGCGGTTCTTCCTGGCTAGCTGCCTGTTCTCCCTGCTGGGGGTGGGGCTGTATCTGATGAAGTAACAGGGCTGCTGATTGAACAGCAGCCCGTAGTCGGAAGTCTGGAGTCAGAAGCCTCAGGACAGAATCCGTCAGGCTGGACGGATTCTACTGAATATGTGGACCGGTAACGAAATTCTCATGATGACCATTTCGTACAAAGGTTATACATATTCAAAGAATTTGCTTTGCAAATTCATCCTGGAGCTTCCGACTTCCGACTTCTGACTTCCGACTCAATAAACGATTCACGATGAACGATAAATAGCATAAACTTGGGGGGCATCATCATGGATGACAAAAAGAAAATCTTTGTGTACGGGGCCGGAATCAGCGGCCAGGGCGTTGCAGAAGTCCTGGCCCAGAAGGGCTCTGCCGTAATCTTATACAACGATGACAAAAAGGACCTGGATCCGGCCTGGCTGAAGGCTTTTGAAGCCCGGGGCGGGGAATATGTCCAGGAGACGGACCCGGAACCCTATCTGGAACAGTGCCATCTGTTCATTATCTCTCCCGGGATCCCCTTTACTACGGAAACGGTGAAGAAGGCCCGGGACCTGAAAATGGAAATCATCGCCGAAGCGGAAGAAGCCAGCCGGCTGTACAAAGGCCACTGGTGCGCCGTAACCGGCAGCAACGGGAAGACCACCACCACCACCCTTTTGGGAGAAATGCTGGCCACCCTGCCGGTGAAGACCACCGTAGCCGGGAACATCGGCTTTGCCCTCAGCAAGGAACTCCAGGACCTGGACGCAGATTCCTGGGTGGCGGCGGAACTGTCCAGCTTCCAGCTGGAAGGGACCACCAGCCTGGCCCCCGATGTGGCCTGCATTGTGAACATCACTCCGGACCATTTTGAACGGCACGGGGACATGGCCGGCTATGTGGCCGCCAAATCCAAGATCTTCGCCTTCCAGACTCCGGATCAGATCCTGATCCTCAACGCTGACGACCCGGTTTCCAGCAAACTGGGGGACAAGGCCAGAAGCCGGGTGGTCTGGTTCAGCACCCAGAAGGTACTGCCGGAAGGGGGCTTCATCGAAGACGGCTGGTTCACCCTGGCCCTGGACGGGAAGAAGGAAAAGATCTGCCAGGTGTCCGATCTCCAGATTTTCGGGGCCCACAACGAACAGGACGTGCTGGCGGCCTGCCTGTCCGCCCATTTCGCCGGAGTCACTCCGGAAAACATGGCCCGGGTGCTGAAAGCCTTCCGGGGTGTGGAACATCGGCTGGAATATGTGACCACCATCAACGGGGTGAAATACTACAACGATTCCAAGGCCACCAACACCGATTCCGCCATCAAGGCCCTGGAAGCTTTCAAAGACGGCCATGTGATCCTGCTGGCAGGAGGCCACGACAAAATGACCAGCCTGGATGATCTGATGGAAGCGGTAAAGGCCAAGACCGATGCCCTGATCCTTTTGGGAGAAGCCCGGCAGCGGTTCTGTGAAGCAGCCAAAAAACACGGAGTCCAGAACATCATCATGATCGACGGCACCTTTGAAGATGCAGTGCGGAAGGCTTATGCCATAGCAAAAGCCCCTCAGGTGGTGCTCCTGTCCCCGGCCTGCTCTTCCTATGACATGTTCGCCAACTTCCCGGAACGGGGCCGGGTATTCAAGCAGATCGTCCATGATCTGGCCAAGGAGGCGGAAGCGTGAAAGTCGTACTGTCCGGCGGGGGCACCGGCGGCCACATCTATCCGGCACTGACCATTGCCGGGGCGCTGCGGCGGCTGGACCCTGACTGTGAAATCACTTTTGTGGGGACCCGGAAAGGGCTGGAAAAGGACATCATCCCCCGGTACGGATATCCCCTGGAATTCATCAAAGTGGCAGGCTTTGAACGGCATCTGGGCCTGGGCACCCTGAAAAGCGCCGGAGAACTGCTCCTGGGGCTGAAGGAAGCCTACACCCTGCTGAACCGGATCGATCCGGACCTGGTGATCGGCACCGGGGGCTACGTGTGCGGCCCCATTCTGTTCTGGGCGGCCATGAAACGGGTGCCCACCTGCATCCAGGAACAGAACGCCATGCCCGGGGTCACCAACAAGATCCTGTCCCGGTTTGTGGACCGGGTGTTCCTGGGCTATAAAGAGGGAGCCAGGTATTTCGCCTCCCATGCCCAGAAAGTCTATACCGGCAACCCGGTACGCCAGGAGATCCTGGATGCCAGCCGGGAAGAAGGCCTGAAGAAGTTTGGCCTGGATCCGGACAAGACCACCTTGCTGGCCTTCGGGGGCAGCCGGGGGGCCCGGACCATCAACCAGGCCATGGTGACTGTGGAACAGCAGCTGGCCGGGAATCCCCGGATCCAGATCCTCCACGCCACCGGCACCGTAGGGTATGAAAAGCATGCGGAAGCCCTGGGAGACCAGGTGCTCCATGCCGGGAACATCCATGTGGTGCCCTATCTCCACGATATGCCCCTGGCCCTGGCAGCGGCGGATCTGGCGGTTTCCCGGGCGGGAGCCATCGGGCTGGCGGAACTGATGGTGAAGGGAATCCCCTCCATCCTGGTTCCCTATCCCTATGCCACAGCCAACCACCAGGAATACAATGCCCGGGCCCTGGCGGCCAAAGGAGCGGCCCTGGTGGTGCTGGACAAGGACCTGAACGGGGACTGGCTGCTGGGAGAAGTGGAAAAACTGCTCCAGGAACCGGAACGGCTGGAGACCATGCACCGGAGCGCCCTGCGGTGCGCCATGCCCCAGGCGGCGGATGCCATTGCGGAACAGGCACTGGCACTGGCCGAAGGGAACAAATAGGAGGAAGAGACCATTGGTTGATCTGGATAAAATCAAAAACATACATTTCATCGGCATCGGGGGAGCGGGGATGAGTGCCCTGGCCTACGTGATGATCAAACGGGGGTACCATGTGTCCGGCTCCGATGCCAAACCCGGGTACATGGCCACCAAGCTTGCCAAGGAAGGGGCCCTGGTATTCATCGGCCACGCTGCCTGTCAGATCGAACGGGCGGAAGTGGTGGTGGTGTCCACTGCCATCCATCCTGACAACCCGGAACTGGTGGAAGCCCACCGGCGCCAGGTGCCGGTGATCCACCGGAGCGACGTGCTGGCGTATCTCATGAACAAGCACAAGGGGATTGCGGTGGCCGGGGCCCACGGGAAGACCACCACCAGCTCCATGCTCAGCTGCATCACCAGCGACTGCGGCCTGGATCCCACCATTGTGGTGGGGGGCATCGTAAACAACCTGGGGTCCAATGCGGCCAACGGCAAAAGCGACTATGTGGTGGCAGAAGCCGATGAAAGCGACGGCTCCTTCCTGAAGTTCAATCCCTACATTGCGGTGGTCACCAACATCGAAGACGACCACCTGGACCATTACGGCAGCCAGGAAAACATCCAGAAGGCCTTTGCTCAGTTCGTTTCCCAGATCAAGGACGAAGGCTGCGCCGTATTGTGCTATGACAACGACCGGGTGCGGACCATCGGGGAAGCCACGGACAAAAAGGTGATCAGCTATGGCATCGATAGCCAGGATGCAGATTACCAGGCCAGGAACATCATCTACGGCACGGACGGTACCCATTTCGATGTGGTGTACCAGGGAGAGACCATCGGTCAGGGCCATCTGATCATCCCCGGCCGGCACAATGTGCTCAATTCCCTGGGGGCCATTGCCGCTGCCCGGGAACTGGGACTGCCCCTGCCGGACATCCTGGCTTCCCTGGAAAAATTCAGCGGAGCCAAGCGCCGGTTCGAAACCAAGGGGAAAGTGGACGGCGTCTGGGTGGTGGACGACTATGCCCACCATCCCACGGAAATCATGGCCACGCTGAAGGCGGCCCGGCAGACCCATCCGGAACGGCTGATCGTGGTGTTCCAGCCTCATCGGTACACCCGTACCCAGCTGCTCCTGGACGAATTCGCCGTGGCATTTAAAGATGCGGACCGGCTGATCGTCACCGACATCTATGCAGCCAGTGAGGATCCCATTCCCGGGGTCACCGGAAAAATGCTGGCGGACAAGGTACGGACCACCACCGGTCAGGAAGTGGAATACATGGCTGACCAGCCCACCATCCTGGACCATCTGGAACATGAGGCCCAGAGCGGGGACCTGATCATGACCATCGGGGCCGGGGACATCTACAAACTGGGAGAACATCTGGTACAGGCACTGGAACGGAGGAACTGACAATGGATAAAAAAGATCGTGTGGCAGTGGTCATGGGCGGACCTTCCAAAGAACGGGAAGTGTCCCTGAATACCGGGAACGCCATCCTGAATGCCCTGAAGGAAAAAGGCTATGATGCAGTGGCCATCGACCTGGATCCGGAACACATCGTGGACCAGCTGAAGGCCTCCGGCGCCAAGGTGGTGTTCAACGCCGTCCACGGGCTCTACGGGGAAGACGGCCGGCTCCAGGGCATCCTGGAAATGCTGGGGATCCCCTATACGGGCAGCGGAGTACTGGCCAGCGCCCTGGCCATGGACAAGGTGTACACCAAGCATCTGTTCCAGAACAACCATGTGCCTACCGCCAAATGCATCTTTCTGGACAAGAAGCGGGACCAGGACCCCAAGGACCGGATCCTGAAGGAAATCGGCATCCCCTGTGTGGTAAAACCGGCCACCCAGGGCTCCAGCATCGGGGTAGTGATCGTAAAGGATGAAAAGCAGCTGGATGATGCCCTGCAGGAAGCCTTCCAGTACGGGGACCGTGTGCTGTGCGAAGCCTTCTTCACCGGCAAGGAAGTGGCCGCCGGGGTGATGATGGAAGAAGACGGCCGGGCCATCCCCATGCCGCTGGTGCTCATCGAACCCCATGTGAACTTCTACGATTTCCACAACAAGTACACCAAAGGGGCCACCACCTACACCTGCCCGGCTCCCTTTGAGGAAGCAACCACCAAGCGGCTCCAGAAGATCGCCGTGGCCGCTTACGAAGCCCTGGGCTGCAGCGGTGTGGCCCGGACGGACCTGATGCTGGCGGACAACGGGGACTGCATCGCCCTGGAAGTGAACACCATCCCCGGGATGACTGCCACCAGCCTGATCCCCAAGGCCGCTGCCGCCATGGGTATTTCCTTCCCGGATCTGTGTGAAAAGATCCTGAAGACGGCCCACTGACATGAAACGGCCCAATTGGTTCCAGCCCAAGATCGGCCGGAAGCGGCCGGAAAGCCGGCAGCCAGGGCAGGAAAGGACCCGGCGGCTGAGCCGGGACAGCAGCCGGCAGGAGGGGGATGGGAGCAGCAGTTCCCGGAACCCTTCGGAAGGACACCGGGAAACCAGCACCTTCCGGCAGGAAATGCGGGCAGCCCGGCTCCGCCAGGAACAGCGGCGGAAAGAGGAGCAGGAACGGCAGAAGGAACGGGAAAAAGTCCGTCAGGAAGCCCAGGCCTATATTTACGGCCGGACGGAAGAGGCGGAACGGAAAGCCCTGGAAGACCGGGCGGTTGGACGGGAAACCTTCCGGCTCCGGCAGGAACAGAAGGCGGAAGCCCTGGAACAGAAGGAACCGGGGACCAGCCGGTTCCGGAGGCGGAAAAAGGCGGCAGCACCTGCCGGATCTGAAAAAACAGGCAAAAAAGGGACCCGGCGCCGTGGAAAACGCCGGCTGAACTGGCCCCGGGTGCTGTTGCTCCTGGGTTCCGTGGCTCTCCTGATTGCCTCCTATGTGACCCTCCACCAGCCCTGGCTGGCTTTTGGCCGGCTGGAAGTCACCGGGAACACAGTGGTGACCCTGGATGAAGTGAAGGAAATGGGGGACGCCGGTGATCCGCTGAACATCTTCAACATCAACCGGAAGAAGCTCCTTACCAGTCTCCGGAGTGACTACCGGGTGGAAAAGGCCGACCTGGCCCTGGGCTGGCCCAACATCCTCCGGGTGGTGATCACGGACCGGCAGCCGGCTCTGTATGTGGCCATGGAAGGGACCCAGTATGCCAAGCTGGATCCTACCGGCCACATTATCGGCCTGGCAGACGGAATCACCGGGGGAGACGCTCCCTTTGTGTCCGGCTGGCACATTGCCCAGGGGGAACTGGGGGATATGACGGAAGATGAAGAAATCCAGGGGATCCTGAGCTTCCTCCGGAAACTGGATCCGGAGCTGAAGGAACGGATCATGGAAATCCATGTGGACGAAAACAAGAGCCTGAAGATCTACCTGCACAACGGGATCCCGGTGATCCTGGGCACCTATGAAAATGCCCAGAGCAAGCTGAAGACCTTCAAGGCCATCTGCCAGGAACTGGAAGCCAAGAAAATCAAGGCGCAGTATATCGACCTGACCTACGAAAAACCGTATATTAAACTGTAACAAGGAGAATGCCATGGTCTTTCGCAGTCATAGAGAGAAGTTCTTCCTGTTTCTGGTGTGCCTGATCGTGGGCACCATGATATCCACCCAGTTCCGCAGCGCGGAACAGGCCAAACAGTCTGTGAACCAGCAGCGGGCGGAAGATCTGGTGGAGAAACTGAAGAACGCGGAAAAGGAAAACAAGGAACTGGCCAACCGGCTGGAAGAACTGGAGACCCAGGGAGCCGGCGGGGACAAGAAAGTCCTTAACGACCTGAAGATCAAATCCGGGGAAGTGGCCCTGAAAGGCCCCGGGGTGGTGGTCACGGTGAACGACAGCCAGGTGAAACCCAAGGCCGGGGAGAACCCCAACCTGTATGTGATCCACGATGATGATCTGCTGCGGCTTTTGAACGAACTCCGGGCCGCAGGGGCGGAAGCCCTGGCCATCAACAAGGAACGGCTGCTGGATGTATCGGAAGTCCGGTGCGCCGGGCCCACTGTTTCGGTGAACAACACCCGGTTCACCCCGCCCTACGAGATCCGGGCCATCGGGGATCCCCAGACTCTGGAAAGCGCCCTGCGGCTCCGGGGCGGAGTGGTGGAAACCCTGAAGTTCTGGGGGATTTCCGTGGACGTGAAGAAAAAGGACAGCGTGGAGATCCCTGCCTACAAGGGAACCCGTCATTTTGAATATGCCAAGCTGGAAGAGGGGGGAGCCAAATGATCTATGCCCTGTTGGGACTGGCGGCGGGCATTGCTCTGGGAGCCTATTTCCCGGTGGTGCCGCCCATGTACAGCAAACTGGTGGCCGTGGCTTTCATGGGCTGCCTGGATGCGGCGTTCGGCGGCTTCCGATCTTCCCTGGAAGGTCATTTCGACCACCGGATCTTCCTCAGCGGCTTCTTTGCCAACGGGATCTTCGCCGTGTTCCTGTGCTATTTCGGATACCGGCTGGGGATCGACCTGTACTATGTGGCCCTGATCGCCTTCGGTCTGCGGATCTTCAACAACATCGCCATTATCCGGCGGCTGCTGATGGGGAGCTGATGGTTCGGTGAACAATCTCCGGTAAAGAAGGCAAAATTTTCCCCAAAATGGGGATGAAATATTATCTGTTAAATGGTATACTAGATATAGTGTACGAAGAAACAAACTATCCAATCACACAATAGATGAGGAGGACCATGAAACATGTTTGAGGCAGACAAAGATACGATGGATCAGCCCCTGGAAAAAATCAAGGTCATCGGTGTGGGCGGCGGCGGCAACAACGCCGTGGACCGCATGATCGAGGCCGGACTCCAGGGTGTGGAATTCGTCGCTGTGAACTGCGATGCGCAGCAGCTGAAAAAATCCAGCGCCCCCACCAAGATCCAGATCGGTGAGGACGAAACCAGAGGCCTGGGTGCAGGGGCCAACCCGGAAGTAGGGGAAAAATCTGCAGAAGAATCCAAAGACGTACTGGCAGAATGCGTGAAAGGTGCTGACATGGTCTTCATTACCGCTGGTATGGGCGGCGGTACCGGTACCGGTGCAGCCCATGTGGTGGCAGAAATGGCCAAACAGGCCGGTGCTCTCACCGTTGGCGTTGTGACCAAGCCTTTCTCTTTTGAAGGACGCCGTCGTTTCAACGTGGCTGAACAGGGGATTGCCAACCTGAAAGCCAAGGTGGATGCCCTGATCACCATCCCCAACGACCGTCTGCTCCAGGTTGTGGATAAACGGACTTCCATGAAAGATGCCTTCAAACTGGCCGATGATGTGCTGCGCCAGGGCGTACAGGGAATCTCTGACCTGATCAGTGTCCCCGGTCTGATCAACGTGGACTTCAACGACGTAAAGGCCGTTATGACCAACGCCGGTTCCGCCATGATGGGCATCGGCACCGCCAAGGGTGACGAAGGCGCTGCGGCTGCAGCTGAAAACGCTGTGAAGAGCCCCCTGCTGGATTCCACCATCGAAGGCGCCAAAGGGGTGTTGCTGAACATCACCGGCGGCCCCAACCTGAGCCTGATGGATGTGAACGAAGCCAGCAAGATCATCACCGATGTGGTGGATCCTGATGCCATCATCATCTTCGGGGCCAACATCGACGAAAGCATGGAAGACGAAATCCGTGTCACCGTCATCGCCACCGGCATCGACGAAGGGAAAC
Organism: Acidaminococcus sp. HCP3S3_G9_1; assembly: GCF_052122455.1. Lineage (NCBI taxonomy): Bacteria > Bacillati > Bacillota > Negativicutes > Acidaminococcales > Acidaminococcaceae > Acidaminococcus > Acidaminococcus sp. HCP3S3_G9_1. The sequence goes on from NZ_JBQKCH010000007.1 coordinate 85,583, forward strand.
CGGCTGCCGGTACCACTACCCCGAAACCTGCTTCCTTTGTAAAACCCCAGACTTCCACCAGCCGGATCACCAAGGCTGCTGAAGAAGCTGCCGGTTCCAAGGTGAGCAGCTTTACTTCTCCCACTTCGGAGATTCCGCCCTGGATCCGCAACAAATAAGGAACTGGGGGTGTAGGTTATGAAATGTCCATTCTGTGGCTGCGAAGATAGCCGTGTCATCGATTCCCGTTCCGTTGAAGAGGGGGCGTCCATCCGGCGGCGTAGAGAATGTCCCCGCTGCGGACGGCGTTTCACGACTTACGAAAAATATGAACAGATCCCTCTGTTGGTCATCAAACGGGATGGCCGGCGGGAAATGTTCGACAGCAAGAAAATCCTGGCCGGACTCCTGCGGGCCTTTGAAAAACGGCCCTTTACCTACGAACAGATCCAGTCTCTCACCAGTCAGATCGAGAACGAGATCCGGGCGTCCGGGGAAAATGAAGTGAAATCCACGAAAATCGGAGAAGTGGTCATGGCCCGTCTGGAAAAGATCGACCAGATTGCCTATGTGCGGTTCGCCTCCGTGTACCGCCAGTTCGCCGACGTGAACAGCTTCATGCAGGAAATCCAGAATATGCTGGATAAGGGAAAAGGAAAGTAAATAAAAAAAGCTGTGAAAAAATGAGAAATCATTTTTTCACAGCTTTTTTTTTGTTCGCTGCCGATTTTTGCCGTTAATAGCCCGATTTTTCCACTGGGGAAGGAATTTTTCTTTGGACCTCGAAGGGTAACAGGGAAAGGAGGTGAAACAGATGGAACAGTTTCACTGGAAAGCCCGTACCCGGGAAGGACAGCTGTGCCAGGGGACCCTTTCTGCAGCCACCCTGGAGGAGGCCGGGAAGGAACTGGCCCGGCAGTATCCCTATATCCTTCAGCTACGGAGGGATAACTTCCTGGAAAAACAGTTCCAGGGGAAGCGTTCTCTGAGAGACCTGGACCGGGAAACCTTCTTCCGCCGGCTGGGACTGCTGCTCCAGGGAGGTCTGCCCATCCTCCGGGCCCTCCGGGCTCTGGAAGGCCACAGTTCCCCTGCGGTGAAGGAGCTGTGCCGGGAACTGGACCACGCCCTGGGCCGGGGCTTTTCCCTGTCCCAGGCCCTCCGGCAGCAGGAAAAGCAGGTGGGCAAGCTGGCAGGCCCTCTGGCGGCAGCCGGGGAGAACAGCGGTCAGCTGCCTCTGGTATTCCAACAGCTGGCGGTATTTTATCAGAAAAAACGGGAGAATCAGAAAGCAGTGCTCCAGGCCTGTCTGTATCCGGCGCTGGTGCTGGGCTTGTCCCTGGTGCTTACCGGAGTGTTCTGCTGGCTGGTGGTGCCCCTTTTGGGGGACCTGTACCAGTCCCTCCGGCTGGAACCGGCGGCGGGCTTCCGGCTGCTCCTTACGGTGGTCCGTAGCTTCCAGGCGCATCCTTTGGTGTTCCTGGGTCTTCTGATTCTCCAGGGAGCCGGGCTCCTTCTGGTGTGGCGGAAAAAGTCCCGGTGGCTGCCCCGGCTGCCCCTGATCCGGAACTGGGTCCGGACCTTCTGGGAAATCCGTTTCCTGGGGCTCCTGGCCCTGCTGCTTAGGGGCGGCCTGCCTCTGGACCGGGCCCTGCCTCAGGCGGCTCAGATTTTGCCGGAAGGGCCCTGCCGGACCTGTGCCAGGGCCATGGAACAGGCGGTGGTGGCAGGATCGTCCCTGGCAGGCGCCGCCCGGCAGCAGCCTCTGCTCCTGAGTCCCCTGGCGGTGGAATTTGCCGCCCTGGGAGAAGAAAGCGGCCACCTGCCGGCTCTTTTGACGGAAGCCGCTCATTTGTTGGACCAGGATTTCCAGAACCGGCTGAAACAGGCCAAAACCCTGCTGGAACCGGTGCTGCTCCTGGTCCTGGCCGGGGGCTGTACGGCCATGCTGGTGCTGCTCCTGTCCCCGCTTTTTGCCCTGCTCCAGGGACTGCCCCTGGTGCCCTGATTCATTGACCTATTGAATCTATGCTCTGTCTCACGAAAGGAGAAAGAAATGCAGACAACGATGAAAACCAATTGTATCCTGAAAGCAACCCAACCTGCCAACACGATCCGCCGGAAGAAGCAGCCCGGTTTCACCCTCATCGAACTGATTGCCGTCCTGGCCATCATAGGGGGCCTGGCTGCTTTCCTGCTGCCCTCCATCCGCAGCGCCATGGACCGGTCCCGGGACAGCCAGCTGATTTCCGACATGGCCCTGCTCCAGAGCGGCGCCCAGCTGTACGAACTGGAACTGGCGGAAAAGCCCCGAGACATCCAGAGCCTGGTGGACAAGAAATACGTGCCCAACCGGGACTACAGCAAGATCTCCATGAGCGAAACCGACGGGGAGTACGTGTTCACCGCCACTTTGAGCAACGGGGAGAAAGTGTCCAGCGACACCCTGGGAGAAAAGAAAGGGGCAGAGGCATGAATCCCAGGGCCCGTCGGCAGGGCGGCTTTGTGCTGACGGAACTGCTCCTGGTGCTGGGGCTTTGTCTGGGGCTGGTCCTGGCTCTTTTGCCCTGCCTGTCCCGGTGGCAGGAGCTTGCCAATGGGTTCCGGCTCCAGCTGGGAGCCCGGGCCGCCGGCAGCACCTTTACCGCCCTCCAGCAGCGGGCCCAGTACCTCCACAGCAACCATGTACGGTTTTCCATGAATCCAAAGGGCAGCCAGGTGTATGGCCAATACGGGACCAGGCAGCGGACTGTGCTGGATTATCCTTCCCTGGGTCTGGAGGATTTCCGGGTCCGGACCTTTGAAGGAGGCTTCACCCCCACCGGCAACGGGGAAGAGGGGTTTGCGGTGGCCGTCTGCCAACAGGCGGATCCTGACCGGTACCAGCTCCTTTCCTTTTCCCACTTTGTGGGACGGATGGAATACCATGGATTCCGGTAAACGGCAGCCCGGGTTCTTCCTGCTGGACGGAATCCTGGCGGTGTTCCTTCTGGGGGCGGCGGCCCTGTCCTTTGCAGCGGGCTCCCGGCTGGCTCTCCAGGGCGTCCGGCTCCGCCGGGAACTGGAAACGGGAAGCCGGCTGGCGGTCCGGCTCCTGGAGGAGGGGGAAAATCCGCCTTTCCCGGACCCGGAGTGGGAGACAGAAACCGTTCTGGAACCGGTGCCCCAGCTGCCCGGGGTGATGCTCCGGAAAATCTGCCTCACCCGCCGGGGGAAAGGACGCTGCTGCTATGCCCGGTATGAGAAAAAGTAAAGGAAGCCTGCTGGCGGAAGGGCTGGGGGCCCTGGCCCTTTTTACCCTGGTGCTGTGCCAGCTGCTCCAGGGACTGCCCAACTTGTGCCGGTTCATGGAAAGCTGCTGGACCCAGGGAGAACTGGACCGGCTGGAACAGGACCTCCACTCCCGGCTGGAAAGCCGGTTCTTTTACGAAGTGGAACAGGTCCGGGTGTTCCAGGGGGACCATGGCACGGAAGTCCGGTGTTACGGAAGGCCGGATGCCGCCTGGGAATCCTGGTTCGTCATGACCACCGCCAAACGGCCCTGGCCCACCCTGTACGTAAAGATCTGGAAACCCCGGAAGCACAACCCGGTGAGTCTGGCGGTCTCTCCGGAACATGTGCAGGTGGAGAATTTTTCCGCTTCCCTTCCAGAGCCGGGAAAACTGGCCTGGGAGCTGACCCTCCGGGATCGGAAAACCGGTCAGGAGAAAGTGTGGAAGGAGGTGCTGCCCTATGGCCGGTAAGAAATCTCCCGGGATGATCAGCCTGGTGCTGCTGGTGGGGTTGGGGCTCCTGGGCACGGTGTGGGCCGGGCTTCTGGGGGTGACCCGCCAGGCTCTGAAGGACTGGCAGCTGAAGCAGGAGGCCCGGCAGGACGCTGTCCTGTTCCGGAGCCTGTGCGGGATCCGGGAGGGAGAGCCCTTCCTGGCACCGGGAGAAAAGCGGCAGCTGGAACCGGTCCGGTTCCAGCCGGAGGGACCGCTGGTCTATGCTTCCCTGGAAACCATCCAGGAGGGCCGGATCCGGGAAGAAGTCCTCCGGCTCCACCGGGAAACCGGAGAAGAACTGATGAAAGGCCGGCGGTATGAAATCCGGATGCCCGGTACAGAGCCTGGGGAGATCTTTCCAGAAACCGGCATCTGGGCGGAGGGACGGAAGGAGGGGAAGCTGTTTGTGGACTGGTCCCTGTTCGGGCGGAAGCCTGCCTGGTCCCTGCCTGATTCCCGGCGGATGGAAGCCCCGGTGGAAAAAGTGTTCTGCTATGGCCGGGAAACCCTCCAGTGGCCGGAAAAAACAGGCCGGACAGTGCTGCTCCAGGGCAGCGGGGTGCTGGTGAACCGGGGGAGCATCCGGTTCCGTCAGGGCTTCCGCTGCAAGGGGGATTTCCGGTTCCTGGCCAACGGGGATATTACCGTGGAAAAAGGCGCCCGCCTGGAAGATGCCTACCTTTACGCCACCGGAACCCTGACCCTGGAACCAGGCTCCCACGTAACCGGGATCCTGGCCTGCCGGGGGCCCATCGTGGTGAAAAAGGGGGCGGAGTTTGTGAAGAGCGAGGGGGTGGTGGGGGTTTTCCGCACAAAGGCTATCGCATAACCCAGGCGCACGATATGGGCCCATCTGCTTTGTCAGCAGCGGATTTTGACTGGGGCATGTACGTCCGTGTACTATGCCCCAGCCAAAATTCGCTGCTTTCGCGCATCTGGACCCATCTCGTGCGCCTGGCAGGGAATCGGAGGGACGGATTTCACCAACAAAAAGTCCGCCCCGGGAGGGGAGGGGGACCATGCGGAGCACGGTGGTGGGGGCATCGGCGACAGCCGATCCTTTGCAGGGCCGGCCGAAAACAAGGGAGTGTCTGGCAGAAGCAGAAATATGATGACAGCAGTATCCATTGCTGTCTCTTAGGTAGATAGTTTCCGTACCACCGTCAAGGGATTCGGTCCTTTAAGGACCTCATGCCCCCACCACCGGGCAAGCCCGGTCCCCCGCCCCTGCAGGGCGGACTTGCCCTCCCGGCGGAGAGTCCTCGCGGGTGTATGGGTATTGAAGTTTTTCCCCTCTGGGCGGCCGGGACGGGTTTGCCTGCGGCGAAACCCCTGCGTCGTCGACCTCAAAGCAGCGATAAAAAATTTTTGACCCCATTTCTGAATAACTATACGGCGATGAAGGGTTCGCTGAGAATTTGTTGATAGATACATAGCCCCCCTTTTTTCACAAATTTCATGTTTCTTCCTTCTTTTATCGTGTAGAATAGAAGGGAAGTGATACGAAGGAGGAATATCCATGCATCTGAAAAAATCTGCGGCGGCGCTGGCTCTGGGGCTTTCTCTGGCTCTGCCTCTGTCCGCTTTTGCTTTTGGCCATACCACTCTGCTCCGGCAGGATTATTCGGACGGGAAGGCGGCAGGCCAGGTGCCCTTTGTGGACGGGCTGAAGGAGGCCAATCTCCAGGCCAACCTGAACCACCTGATCAAGGAAAAGGCCAATGCCCTGGGGAAAAAAGCCGGGGGCAAGGCGGTGCTTTCTTATGAAGTGACCATGAACCGGCCTACCCTGTTCAGCATCATCCTGAAGGCGGAAGGGGACCGGACGGTGTATGCCGGCATGAACCTGGACGTAACCGGGGGGAAGGTCCTGGAAGACCAGGATCTGCTGTATACCAATTCCACGGAATATGCCCAGTATATCCAGGGGAAAAATTACGTGTTCGCCGAAGAGGGGATCCGGGTGGCTTCCCAGCCGGAAGGGCCCTTGGACACCACCATCCCTTATACGAAACTGCTGAAGGCCATCAACGTGGCGGAAGGGGCCCGGCTGCTTACCAGCTACAAACTGGACAGCAATGGGGAAGACATGACTCTGGACCTGAAGCCCGGTGAACTGGTGGCCCTGTACATGGATGCCAACCCCACCAGCGGCAACCAGTGGGTGATGGTGGACCAGAGCGCCCAGCCAGGGTTTGTAAACCTGGGCCATTCCTTTACCCTGCCTCTGCTGAACCCCACCGGCCAGGCAGGCTCTCCCGGGGTGACCATCCTGTTTGCCGGTTTCAGCCAGCCCGGTGACTACCAGATCAAAGCGGTCTACGCAAAAAAAATGACCGCCCCCTTAAGGGAGCGGGTGTTTCGGTTCAGGGTGAGGTAGAGGGGCTGTTGCATGAGCAACAGCCCTTTTAGTCGGAAGTCAGGAGTCGGGAGTCGGAAGCCTCAGGAAAGGATCCGCCTGGTTGGACGGATCCTTTCGATTGTATAGAACCAGACTCGAAATCGACCTGGGATATCATTTCATCCAAAGGTTCTACACATTCAAAAATTTGCCTGCAAATTTATCATTCGGCTCCAGACTTCAGACTCCCGACTTGAGCCGCTATGCGGCTCTATAGCTAGGGGCTGTTGCTTATGCAACAGCCCCTTTTTCACTTCCCAAAATACTCCTCATACACCCGTATCAGCTGGCGGGCGGTGGCGGCATCTCCGTAGCGGCAGATCCGGGCCACGTGGAGGGCTTTGCGGCCGAATCTTTCCGGCAGCAGGATCATCCCGTGCATGTTCCACTGGTAGATCCCATTGGGCATCCGGGACCGGAAGTAGTCCGCCAGGATTCCATCTTTGGGGTCGCACCGCTTTTCCAGGGTGTTCACGTTGCTGAATTCCCGGAACCGGTCCTGGTCGTCTGGATGGATGAAATTGCTGATGTAGTAGTCCCAGGCTTTGGGGCTGTCGAAGGTCCTCCCTGGCTGGAAGGGGGAGTTTTTGTACCAGAAGGCCAGGGGACGGGCCTCTTTTTTGTCCATATCCAGCAGGGTCACTGTGTTGTACAGTTCATAGACCCGGTCCTGGAGTCCCTGGAGTTTGTTTGCCTGGAGCCGGTCCATGGTGGTAGTGATGTTCTGGAGCCGGCATTTGTACAGGTAATAGTCATTGGCCTGGGCAATCAGGTGTATCTGGAGCCAGAAGAACTGTCTCTGACTCTGGAAGGTGACGGACCCTTTCTGGCCCGGTTCCGCTACCTGTTGGATGCAGGGGGCCAGGGTCTTCCACAAAAAGCTGTCCGGCCGGCTCATGTCTGCAGCCACGGCTTCCGGATTGGGGAAGCCCATGGACCGGGTCACCTTCTGATAGGCGCTGTTGGAAAAGAAGAATTGGAACTGGTGTCTGTCAGCCTGATCTTTTTTAAATTCCACCAGGGCCAGGGGACTGTCGGTGATCAGATTCACCCGGTCTGCCTCATCGAAATACCGGCGCATGGCGTCTGTTTCGTGGAACAGCCCCACTTTTTCTGCCACCCAGCGGGAATCCACCACTTCCAGGGGACGGCTGAACAGGAATCCCTGGAGCCGGTCGCAGCCGATGGAACGGAGGAATTCCGCATGGTCAGGGGTCTCTACTCCTTCCGCCAGGGTAAAGATGTCCAGCTCTTTGGCCATCCGGACCACATTTTTCACCACGGTCCGGGCCCGGTCAGTGAAACTGTCCAGAAAGGCCATGTCCAGCTTGATGGTGTCGAAACCATAGTCTTTCAGTACGTTCAAAGAAGAAAAGCCGCTGCCAAAGTCGTCCATCCAGATCTCGTAACCGGCGGACCGGAACTGGTCCAGCACCGGGGCAATGGAGCTCATGTCCTGGACAAAGACGCTTTCGGTGATTTCCAGAGCCAGCTGGCTGTGAGGGATGCCGGCCCGGTCCACCCGGCCGTTGATCTCTTCAAATAAATTGCAGGCAAAAAAGTCCAGCCGGGACAGGTTGAAGGAAACCGGCACCATGGCCATGCCTTCATCAGCCCGGGGATGGTAATGGGCGCAGATCTGGTCCACCATGCACAGGTCCAGCTTGTGGATGGTGCCGGATTTTTCCAGGGCAGGGATGAAGATGCCCGGGGAAATCAGCCCGTGGACCGGGTCCTGCCAACGGGCCAGGGCTTCGAAACCGCAGAGGGTATAGGACAGGCTCCGAACAATGGGCTGGAAATACAGTCGGATCCAGCCTTTGGCAATGGCTTCATCTAAATGGGCGCAGACGTACTCCTGGAGAGCGGTCCGGTCCGGGGTATGGAATTGGGAAGCACGGGTATCTGGAGCCATGAGGCACCTCTTTTCTTATTTTCTCACCGGACAGGACCGTCCAGGCTCCCCGCTAACGGAGCAATCCGGAAGAATCCTGTCCCTGCGCGCAAAACACTTTTATAAGTATATACGGACTGTAAAAAAATACAACAGATTTCTGCACTTTTCACAGAGTTTTTTTTAATTGTTCATGAGGGAACCGGGAGCCTCCTCCTTCTGGCCATCTCCGGAGGAATATGATAAAATAAAAAGTCATGGATTGTACGTATTCAGGGATCATCCCTGCTGGATCATAAAGGAGTCTCTAATGGAAAGAAAAGATATCGAACTGCTGTCCCCGGCAGGCACCTGGGAAGCTTTGAAAGCGGCTGTGTTTGCCGGTGCCGACGCGGTGTACCTGGGGGGCAGCCATTTTGGCGCCCGGGCCTATGCGGAAAACTTCGGACCGGAGGAAATGACCCGGGCCATCCGGTTCGCCCATCTCCACCGGGTAAAGATCTATGTAACGGTGAACACCCTGGTGGATGACGGGGAAATGCCTGATATGGGGGAATACCTGTGCTTTTTGAGCAATATCGGGGTGGACGGGATCATCGTCCAGGACCTGGGGGTGATCCGGGTGGCCCGGCAGGTGGCGCCGGAACTGCCCCTTCACGCCAGTACCCAGATGACGGTGACCAATTCCGCCGGGGCTCTGTTTACATACCACAATGGTATGGAACAGGCGGTGATGGCCCGGGAAACCTCCCTGAAGGATCTGAAGACCATCTGTAATATCACCCCGGGCAAGATTGAAGGATTCATGCACGGAGCCCTGTGCGTGTGCTACAGCGGCCAGTGCCTCATGAGCAGCATGATCGGAGGCCGCAGCGGCAACCGGGGCCGGTGTGCCCAGCCCTGCCGGCTGCCCTACACTTTGGTGAACAAGGACGGGAAGGACCTGCTGGCCAAGGTGGATGCCGGCCATTACCTGCTGTCCCCCAAAGACCTGAACACCCTGGATGTGCTGCCCCAGCTGATCGAAACGGGGATCCATTCTTTCAAGATCGAAGGCCGGATGAAGCGGCCGGAATATGTGGCGGTGGTGACGGACATTTACCGCCGGGCCATTGACAGCTACCTGGCCGGCCATTATGAAGTGCCCCAGGAAGACCGGGATAACATCGAACAGATCTTCAACCGGGATTTCACCACTGCCTATATGGTGAACCGGCCTGGACGGACCATGATGAGCGACCGGCGGCCCAACAACCGGGGAGTGCTCCTGGGCCGGGTCCAGAGCCTTGCCAAGGATCATACCGCCGGCACCCTGAAGCTGGACCGGGACCTGCACCTGGGAGACGGACTGGAATTCTGGGTCAGCGTAGGGGGCCGGGTGGGCACCTCCGTGGAACATATGACCGTAAACGGGAAAGAGGTGCCGGTGGCCCGGGCAGGCAGCAGCGTCACCATTCCCGTACCCCGGGGAATCCGGCTCAACGACCGGGTGTTCCGGACCTATGACAATGAACTGATGCAGTATGCCGCCCAGTATTTTGGAGAAGACCACAAGAAACGGATCCCTCTGTATGCAGAAGTCACCGCTCGCCTGGGCCAGCCCATGGAAGTGAAAGTGACCGACGAAGAAGGGAATACCGGCTCTGCAAAAACCGGGTTCATTGTGGAAAAAGCCCGGAAACATGCCCTGGATGAAGCTGCGGTGAAAAAGCAGCTGGACCGGCTGGGGACCACGGAATTCTCCCTGGGAGAACTGGTCTGCCGCCTGGATGAAGGGGTCATGGTCCCCATGAGCGAAATCAACGAAGCCCGCCGGGCAGCCGTGGAAGAACTGACCCAGAAGCGGCTGGACGCCTTCCTGCCTCCCCGGAAAAAGGCTGTGTGGCACAGGGAAGTGCTCCGGCAGCGGGAAAACCACGGCACCCGGAAACACAGCCAGCTCAGCGTCCAGGTGGACACCCTGGAAAAGGCCAAAGTGGCCCTGGAAGCCGGAGCCGATGTGCTGCTGGTGGGAGGGGACAGCTACACCCTGCCTCTCCTTACCCTGGAAGATTACAGCACCATCAGCGGCTGGACCCGGGCCCGGGGGAAACAGTGGATGGCGGCCACCAGCCGGATCGTCAGCGAAGGCCAGCTGAAGTACTTCCGGAGCGCCCTGGCCCAGTGGGCGGCTCTCCAGCCCGACGGGTTCCTGATCGCCAACAACGGGCTGGTGGAAATGGCCCAGGAGCTGGGGCTGCCTCTGTGGCTGGATTATGACATGAACGCCTACAACAGCCAGAGCATCCTGTTCTGGCAGGAACAGGGCTTTGCCGGGGTAACCCTGTCTCCGGAACTGACCCTCCAGCAGGTGGGGGCCCTGGTGAAGAAGAGCCCGCTCCCCATTGAGTGTCTGGCGGAAGGGGCCCTGGAAATGATGGTCAGCGAATACTGTGTGGAAGGGAGTTTCCTGGGGAACCTGCACAAAGGATCCTGCAGCTTCCACTGCAAAGAGCAGGGATTCCTGGAAGACCGGAAGAAGGAAAAGTTCCCTCTGAAGCAGGACCAGTTCGGCCGGATGCACGTGCTCAACGGCCATCCCTTGTCCATGCTGGCCAATGTGCCGGATATGGAAAAGGCCGGGATCGCCCGGCTGCGGATCGATGGCCGGGGCTATACCGCCGAAGAGCTGGGTGAACTGACCGCCCTGTACCGGGGCGTGCTGGACGGGGACACCAAAGTGGAAGAGAACCGGCCCCACACCACCCGGGGACATTATTTCAGAGGAGTTTTGTAAGCATGGGGAAATTTGCTGTCAATACATTGGAATTCGATAAAGTGAAGGCGCTCCTGGCGGACCAGGCAGGGACTTCTCTGGGCCGGAGACTGGCCCTGGACCTGGTGAGCTCCAGCCGGTTCGAACAGGTGAAACTGGCCCAGGAGGAAACTGCCGAAGCCGTCCAGCTGCTGGACGAAGGGAAACGGCTGCCCCTGGGGGGCATGACGGATATCAGTCCCCTGGTGAAACGGACCCGGGTAGGGAGCATCCTGGAGCCGGAAGACTTCAAGGCCATCGGAGACACCATCGACGGGCTCCGGCATCTGAAGCAGTTCCTGCTGGAAGACACGGAAAACGCTCCGGCCCTCCGGGATTATGGTCCCCAGCTGGGGGATTTCACCCGGCTGAGCAAGCAGCTGTCCAGCGCCCTGGATGAAAAGGGGAACATCAAGGATAACGCTTCCGTAAAGCTCCAGGGCCTGCGCACCGGGATCCTGGCGGCCAAGAACCGGGTGAAGGACAAACTCACCAATATCCTCCACGATCCCAACAACCAGAAATACTTCCAGGATGCCCTGGTGACCATGCGGGAAGACCGGTACGTAATCCCCATCAAACAGGAATACCGGCTGAACTTCCCCGGGGTGGTCCATGACCAGAGCGCCAGCGGGGCCACCTTGTTCGTGGAACCTATGGCAGTGGTGAACCTGAACAACGACATCAAGAAATACCGGCTGGAGGAACAGGCAGAAGTGGAACGGATCCTCCGGACTCTCACCGGCCATGTGGGCAGCGAGGCGGAAAACATCCTCAGCTCCCTGGAAGTGGCGGCCCAGGTGGATCTCATCGGTGCCAAGGCCGCCCTGGCCCAGAAGCTCCACTGCTGCCGGCCCATGATGATCCTCCAGCAGCGGCTGCGGATTACCCAGGGACGCCATCCTCTCCTGGACCAGGAAAAGGTGGTGCCTCTGGACATCAACCTGGGGGACGATTTCACCACCCTGCTGATCACCGGCCCCAATACCGGCGGGAAAACCGTGGCCTTAAAGACCGTGGGGGTGTTCGCCCTCATGGCCCAGGCAGGGATGTTCGTCCCGGCCAAAGAAGCCATCCTGCCGGTGTTCGGCGGTGTCTATGCGGATATCGGGGATGAACAGAGCATTGAACAGAGCCTGTCTACTTTCTCCGGCCATATGAAGAACATGATCTCCATTTTGGATGAAGTCCGGGAAGGGGACCTGGTGCTGGTGGACGAAGTGTGCGTAGGGACTGATCCCACCGAAGGGGCGGCCCTGGCCATGGCCATGATCGAGTACCTGTACAACAAAAAGGTGCTTACCATCATGACCACCCACTACAGCGAACTGAAGACCTTTGCCTACGAGCATGAGGGTATGGAAAACGCCAGTGTGGAATTCGATCCGGAAACCCTCCGGCCCACCTACAAGCTGCTCATGGGTGTGCCCGGCAGTTCCAACGCCTTCTACATCAGCAAACGGCTGGGGCTGCCCCAGGAGATCCTGGACGAAGCCAAGACCTTCATCGGAGAAGGCCACAGCAATATGGAACGGGTGCTCCAGAACCTGGAAGGGGAGCGCCGGGAATATGAAAGCCGGAAGGACGAAATCGCCTCCCTCCAGCGGGAAGCGGAATACCTGAAGAACGAACTGACCCGTCAGAAGCAGGACCTGGAAAAGAGCCGGAACGCCATTTTACGGAAGGCCCGGGAACAGGCGGACGAACTGTACCGGAACGCCCGGCGGGAATCCACTTCCATTTTGAAGGAACTGCGGGCCAACCAGGACATGGTGGAAAGCCGGAAGGTGGAACAGCTGGCGGAACTGTCCCGGAAGGTGCTGAACAAGAACTTCTCCATTGACGGGAAGCCCATGCCGGAAGGTCAGGGGCTCACCAGCGGCAATGCGGCGGTGGGCAAGAAGGTGTATGTGAAGAAAATCGGCCAGAGCGGCACCATTGTGGCCCTGAACGGCAAGGAAGTCACCGTGCGGATCGGGATCATGAAGATGAATCTGAAGCTGAAGGACTGCCTGTTGCTGAAGGAAGCGCCCAGCCAGCCCCGGAGCACCCACCGGACCCTGAAGAAGAGCACCAGCCAGGGCCACAACCTGTTTGTGAAGAAGGCCCAGGACGCCACGGTGCAGATCGATGTGCGGGGCAAGACCGTGGATGAAGCCATCCCCTATGTGGACAAGGCCATTGACGATGCCCTGCTGGCCGGGATGGACCGGTTCCGTCTGGTCCACGGGAAAGGCACCGGCATGCTGCGGAAAGGCCTCCTGGAATACCTGGACCAGCATCCCAATGTGCTGAAAACCGAAATGGCCCCCCTGAATGAAGGGGGATTCGGGGCCACCATTGTGTGGGTGAAATAAAAGCGCGGTGCCTGGGCGCCGCGCTGTCAACGGTCGGCGGCCGGAGGAGGAAACCCGCCGCTGGCGGGTTTCTTTGAAGGGAAACGCAGCCCTCAGGGCTGCGTTTCCCTTCAGGAGCATCTGCCTTTGGCAGATGCTCTCCTTCGTCCAGTGACCATTGACCGCTGACAAAAAAATCCTGCTGCAGGCTGCAGCAGGATTTTTTTCACTTCACCTCTTCCACCAGCCTTGCCAGACGGCTCTGAAAGATGTCTCCCTGGGTGATGGCGCTGGCAGGCTTCCACCAGGCCAGAGAATCCTTGGGATTGTTCAGGAAGGTCCGGCCGAAGGGGGTTCCGATATCCCGGGGAGAAGCCCAGGAAAACAGGGTCAGGTTGGGTTTGAACACCCCCACCTGTTTCCCGGTGGGAGCCAGGGACTCGGTCATGGGCTGGACAATGGGCCGGAGGGGGATCTTCTGGACCTGGATGGGACGGGAGGGGGTTACAGGAGTGTAAACGGGAGTGGGAATGGGACTGTGATTCTGGAAGCCGCCCACCGGCACCGTGGGCCGGGGCACAGGAGAGCCGATCCGCCCGGGTTTGGGCACCGGAATGGCCCCGGCCGCCAGCGCCGAACCGCAGACGGAAAAGGCCGTAAGGATGGTCAGGAAAAACCGTTTCCAAATGGATTGTTTCATGGGAATCACCTCTTTGGTCCTATTATAGCATATTGGAGGGGCTGCTGCACAAAAGGGGGTACGGCGGTCCTGGGCGGGCTGCCCGCTCATCCGGTGGCTGGCGGCTCATTTTGCGGGCGGCCGGGCCTGCCGCCCCTACGGTTGGAGCAGAGTCTCCCATCCTGCCGCCCACCTAGCCACTTACCCACCTGGCTGCCTCTCCCTTTTCGAACGATAGTGTAACTTATGTTATAAAAGTTCGATAAAACATTGACAGAGCCCCGGTCCGTTGATAGAATAGGAGTATAAATTATTGTGGTGGTTTGGCTCTGAGAAACTTGAACACTGGCTGTGCGGGCGGTATCAAGGGCCTTTTTTATTGGAGGTGCTCACGAATGAAAGCAGCAATTATCATGGGAAGCAATTCGGACTGGCCGGTGCTGGAACCTGCGGAAAAAACTCTGAAGGAATTCGGGGTAGAGGTGGAAGTAGTGGTGGCCAGCGCCCACCGGACTCCGGAATTGGTACAGGAATTCGCCGCCGGCGCCCGTGACCGGGGTGTGGAAGTCATCATTGCCGCCGCCGGTGCAGCGGCCCATCTGGGCGGATTCATCGCCGCCTTCACCACGGTGCCGGTGATCGGGATTCCCATCAACGCCACCCCTCTCAACGGGATGGATTCTCTCCTGAGCTTCGTGCAGATGCCTTCCGGCATTCCCGTGGCCACCATGGCCATCAACGGGGCTAAGAATGCCGCCATCTTCGCCGTGGAGATCCTGGCGGTGAAGTATCCGGAACTGGTGACCAAACTGGCGGAAGCCCGGGCCAAGATGAAGGAAGAAGTGAAAGCCAAAGGGGAAAAACTGGCTGCTGCCAGAGCCGCCGCTGCCAAAGCATAAGGAAACGGGAGGAACTATGGGGGACAAGTTTTTTGCGGAAGACAAGCTCCATGAAGAATGCGGGGTCTTCGGCATCTATTCCAAGAAAGACGACGTGGCACTGAATACCTACTGGGGGCTGTTCGCTCTCCAGCACAGAGGCCAGGAAAGCGCCGGCATCGCTGTCACCGACGGCCGGCACATGCACATCAAAAAGGGCATGGGATTGGTGAACGATGTGTTCAAGGACGGACTGAAGGGCCTGGACGGCTGCATTGCCGCCGGCCATGTACGGTATTCCACCACCGGGGCCAGCATGCCCTACAATGTGCAGCCGCTGAAGGTGTTCTATGACGGGGGCAACCTGGCCCTCAGCCACAACGGCAACCTGACCAACGCCGCCCAGCTCCGGAAGGAACTGGCCAACGACGGGGTGGTGTTCCAGACCACCATCGACAGCGAAGTGGTGCTGAGCCTGATCGCCCGGAGCCGGAAAAAGACCCTGCCGGAACGGGTGGCGGAAGCGGCTGACACCATCCGGGGTGCCTTTGCCATCCTCATCATGAACGATGACCAGCTGATCGCCTTCCGGGATCCCTACGGCTTCCGGCCTCTGTGCCTGGGCCGGCTGGACCACGGCTGGGTGGTGGCCAGTGAAACCTGCGCTCTGGATCTGGTGGGGGCCCACTATGTGCGGGACGTGAAGCCCGGGGAAATGATCGTCATCGACAACGAGGAAACAGAACCCAAAAGCATCATGTACAGCACCCACAAACCGGCCCACTGTGCCCACTGTATTTTCGAATACGTGTATTTCGCCCGTCCCGACAGCATCATCGACGGGGAAAGCGTATACCAGGCCCGTCTGAACATGGGACGGATCCTGGCCCGGGAAACCAGGGGGATCAAGGCGGATGTGGTGATTTCCGTGCCCGATTCCGGCACCCCTGCAGCCATCGGCTACGGCCTGGAAGCCGGGATCCCCTTTGTGGAAGGGCTCACCAAGAACAAATACATCGGCCGGACCTTCATCCAGCCCACCCAGAAACAGCGCCTCAATGCGGTGCGGCTGAAACTGAACGCCAACCGGAGCCTGGTGGAAGGGAAATCCGTGGTGATGGTGGATGACTCCATCGTCCGGGGCACCACCAGCGGCAAGATCGTCCAGCTGCTCCGGGATGCGGGAGCCACGGCGGTGCACGTGTGCATCAGTTCGCCCCCTGTAATGGATTCCTGCTTCTACGGCATCGACACTTCCGAACGGAAAGAACTGATCGCCGCCAGCAAGACGGAAGAAGAGATCCGCCAGTACATCAAGGCGGACAGCCTCCATTACATTACCATGGAAGGACTCCGGGCCAGCCTGTCCGTGCTGAAACCCGATGATATGTGCTATGCCTGCTTCAATTCCCATTATCCGGATGGAGCAGATAAAGAAATGAAAAAAGGATCCAAATTACAGTTTGAACTGGGTTGCTAAGGAGGAAACAGCGTGAGCGAGAAAAAGGTCATTACATACGCAGATGCAGGGGTGGATATCGACGCCGGCAACAAAGCCGTGGAACTGATGAAGGACAGCGTCCGGGCCACCTACCGTCCGGAAGTCATCGGGGACCTGGGGGGCTTCGGGGGCCTGTTTGCCCTGGGGAACAAATACCAGGATCCGGTGCTGGTTTCCGGTACCGACGGTGTGGGCACCAAGCTGAAGATCGCCTTTATGATGGACCGTCACGACACCATCGGCCAGGACGCCGTGGCCATGTGCGTCAATGATATCCTGGTCCAGGGGGCGGAACCTCTGTTCTTCCTGGATTACATCGCCACCGCCAAGGTGGAATCCCAGAAAATCGCCGACATCGTCAAAGGGGTGGCCAATGCCTGCAAGGAAAGCGGCTGTGCCCTGATCGGCGGGGAAACCGCTGAAATGGCCGGGTTCTATGCCAATGACGAATACGACATCGCCGGCTTCAGCGTAGGCGTGGTGGAACGGAGCAAGATGATCACCGGGGACAAGGTGAAGGCCGGGGACGTCCTCCTGGGTCTGCCTTCCACCGGGGTCCATTCCAACGGGTTCTCCCTGGTACGGAAAATCTGCTTCGAAGCTCAGGGCTTCACGGTGGACACCTACATTCCGGAATTCGGCAAAACCCTGGGTGAGGAACTGCTGACTCCCACCCGGCTGTATCCCCGGACCATCCTGCCCATGATCAAAAAATTCGATCTCCACGGTATGGTCCACATCACCGGGGGCGGCTTCTATGACAACATTCCCCGGATCCTGCCGGAAAACTGTGACGCGGAAGTCCATGCAGACGCCTGGGAAGTGCCCGCTGTGTTCAAAAAGCTCCAGGAATGGGGCAATGTTCCGGTGAAGGAAATGTACCGGACCTTCAACATGGGGGTTGGCATGGTGCTGGTGGTGGATCCTTCCGAAGCCGACGCCGTCCGGGCTCATCTGAAAGAAAACGGGGAAACCTTCTACGAACTGGGCCATGTGGTGCCCGGCACCAAAAAGACCGTGATGAAAGGCGGGGTTTTCGGTGACTAAACGGAAAATCGGGGTACTGGTCAGCGGCCGGGGAAGCAATTTCCAGGCCGTGGCCGACAAAATCAAAAAAGAAAACCTGCCCATCGAAATCGCCGTGGTGATCAGCGACAGTCCGGAAGCCTATGCCCTCCAGCGGGCGGAAAAGATGGGGATCCCTCACTGCGCCATTGCCCGTCAGGATTTTGTGGACAAGGCTTCCTTCGAAGCCGCCATTGACAAGACCCTCCGGGAAGCAGGGGTGGAACTGGTGGTGCTGGCCGGATTCATGCGGATCCTCAGCGGGGATTTCGTGAATTCCTGGTACCACAAGATCATCAACATCCATCCGGCCCTGCTGCCGTCCTTTACGGGACTGGATGCCCAGGGACAGGCTCTGAACTACGGGGTGAAGATCGCCGGCTGCACCGTCCACTTTGTGGATGCAGGGATGGATACCGGCCCCATCATCATGCAGGCCGCCGTACCTGTGCTGGACGAAGATACCCATGACACCCTGGCCGCCCGGATCCTGGTCCAGGAACATACCATCCTGCCGGAAGTGGTGAAGCTGTGGGCGGAAGACCGGCTGACTGTAAACGGCCGGAAAGTGAAAATCCGTAAATAAGGAGAACAATCCATGCTGAAAATTCGCAGAGCATTACTGAGCGTTTCTGACAAGACCGGCATTGTGAAGCTGGGCTATTTCCTGAACAACAATGGGGTGGAAATCATCTCCACCGGCGGCACCATGAAGGTGCTGAAGGAAGCTGGCGTGCCGGTGACCTACGTAAGCGACGTAACCGGGACCCCGGAAATGATGGACGGCCGGGTAAAGACCCTGAATCCCAAGATCCATGGGGGCATCCTGGCTGTGCGCAGCAATCCCAAACATATGGAAGACATGAAGAAGAACGGGATCCAGCCCATTGACCTGGTGGTGGTGAACCTGTATCCCTTCCAGCAGACCATTGCCAAACCGGATGTAACCGAAGCCGAAGCCATCGAAAACATCGACATCGGCGGTCCGGCCATGGTCCGGGCTTCTGCCAAGAACTTCCACGATGTGGTGATCATCACCAATCCGGACCGGTATGAAGACCTGATCCACCTGCTGAAGGAAAAAGGGGACATCGATCTCCACACCCGGAAAATGCTGGCCCAGGAAGCCTTTGCCCATACGGCGGAATACGATACGGCCATTGCAGCCTATCTGAAGAAGCAGCTGGACAGCGAAAAATAAGGGAGGCCTTAGCATGCAGGTACTGGTAATTGGCGGCGGCGGCCGGGAACATACCCTGGTCTGGAAGCTGGCCCAAAGCAAAAAGGTGACGAAACTCTACGCAGCCCCCGGGAATCCGGGCATGAAGGACCTGGCGGAATGTGTGAACCTGGACATTACGGATCTGAACGGTTTGGCGGACTGGGCGGAAAAGCACGCCATCGATCTGACGGTGGTGGGGCCGGAAGCTCCTCTGGTGGCCGGCATCGTGGATGTGTTCAACGCCCGGGGTCTGACCATTTTCGGGCCCAGTGCCAAAGCGGCGGAAATCGAAGGCTCCAAGATCTTCTCCAAGGAACTGATGGAGAAGTACGGAGTGCCCACCGCCTTCTTTAAAGTATGCGACAACCTGGCAGATGCCAGAGCCTTTGTGGAAGAAAAAGGCGCCCCCATTGTGATCAAGGCAGACGGCTTGGCTGCCGGCAAAGGGGTCGTGGTGGCCATGACCAAGGACGAAGCCCTGGATGCCCTGGATGAAATGATGGGTGCCCACAAGTTCGGCAGCGCCGGCAACCGGGTGGTCATCGAAGAGTTCATGGAAGGGGAGGAAGCCTCCCTCCTGGCTTTCACCGACGGGAAGACTATTGTGCCCATGCTGGCTGCCCAGGACCATAAACGGGTGAACGACGGAGACCAGGGGCCCAACACCGGGGGCATGGGGGCTTACTGCCCGGCACCGGTAATGACCGACGCCCTGAAGGAAAAGACCGTGAAGGAAGTGCTGCGGCCCATTGTGGACGCCCTGGCCAAGGAAGGACGGCCTTATTCCGGCTGCCTGTACGCCGGTCTCATGATTAAAGGGGACAGCGTGAAGGTGGTGGAATTCAACGCCCGGTTCGGGGATCCGGAAACCCAGGTGGTGCTGCCCCTGCTGAAAAGCGACCTGGCAGAGATCATGGTGGCTTGCGCCAAAGGCACCCTGAAGCCTGAAATGGTGGAATGGAGCGACAAGTCCGCCGTGTGCGTGGTCATGGCCAGCGGCGGCTATCCCGGATCCTACAAAAAGGGTCTGCCCATTACCGGCCTGAAGGCTGCAGGAGCCATGGAAGACGTGGTGGTGTTCCACGCCGGCACCCGGGAAGAGGACGGGAAGATCCTCACCAACGGAGGCCGTGTGCTGGGAGTCACTGCTGTGGCTGACAGCATCCCTGCCGCCCAGCAGAAAGCCTATGACGCGGTGGACAAGATCCACTTCGACGGGGCCCATTTCCGCCAGGACATTGCCTGGAGAGCCCTCCGCCGGCTGAAGACGAAATAAGATGATGTTACAGACCGCAGAAGTATTCCAGCCCCTGCGGTCTGTTTCCGTAACAGATAGACTTCTGAAGGAAAAGACCAGAAAAACCTGTTGCATTTGTGACAGACTGGTGCTAAAATGAGAAAAATATTTCAAAGGGGGATATACAATGGCTTTTATCTATGATGAACCTGCCCATACTTTCAGCGAGTATCTTTTAGTTCCTGGATATTCTTCCAGCGAATGCATTCCGGCAAATGTGAGTCTGAAGACTCCGCTGGTGAAATTTAAAAAGGGTGAAGAACCGGCTCTGACCCTGAATATTCCCCTGGTTTCCGCTATCATGCAGTCCGTTTCCGACGACAACATGGCCATCGCCCTGTCCCGGGAAGGGGGCATCTCCTTTATCTACGGGTCTCAGACCATCGAAAGCGAAGCCGCCATGGTGGCCCGGGTCAAGAGCTTCAAGGCCGGGTTCGTGGTCAGCGATTCCAACCTGCGTCCGGACAGCACCCTGGCCGATGTACTGGCTCTGAAGGAAAAAACCGGTCACAGCACCATGGCTGTTACCAGCGACGGCAGCAAGAACGGCCATCTGGAAGGGATCGTTACCAGCCGTGACTATCGGATCAGCCGGATGAACATGGAAGATCAGGTCAAGAACTTCATGACTCCGGTGGCTGACATGGTGGTCGGCAGCAGCGACATCACCCTGAAACAGGCCAACGATATTATCTGGGAACACAAACTGAACACCCTGCCCATTATCGACAAAGAGGGCAACCTGATGTACATGGTGTTCCGGAAAGACTATTCCACCCACAAACAGTATCCCCTGGAACTGCTGGATAGCCAGAAACGCCATGTGGTAGGCGCCGGCATCAACACCCGTGACTATGAACAGCGGGTACCGGCCCTGGTGGAAGCCGGTGCGGACGTACTGTGCATCGACTCTTCCGAAGGCTACAGCGAATGGCAGAAACGGACCCTGAAATGGATCCGGGACAAATACGGTGATTCCGTCAAGGTAGGGGCCGGCAACGTGGTTGACGCGGAAGGCTTCCGGTTCCTGGCAGAATGCGGTGCTGACTTTGTGAAGATCGGTATCGGCGGCGGCTCCATCTGCATCACCCGGGAACAGAAGGGGATCGGCCGGGGCCAGGCTACTGCCGTTATCGAAGTGGCCAAGGCCCGGGACGAATACTACAAGGAAACCGGCATCTATGTGCCCATCTGCTCCGACGGCGGTATCGTGTACGACTACCACATGACCCTGGCTCTGGCCATGGGCGCCGACTTCCTGATGCTGGGCCGGTATTTCGCCCGGTTCGACGAATCCCCCACCAACAAGGTGAACATCAACGGCACCTACATGAAGGAATACTGGGGCGAAGGTTCCGCCCGTGCCCGGAACTGGCAGCGGTATGACCTGGGCGGGGACAAGAAGCTGTCCTTCGAAGAAGGGGTGGATTCCTACGTTCCTTACGCCGGCGGCCTGAAAGACAACGTGAACCTGACCATCTCCAAGATGCGGTCCACCATGTGCAACTGCGGGGCTCTCACCATCCCCGAACTGCAGAAAAAGGCCAAACTGACCCTGGTATCCGCCACCAGCCTGGTGGAAGGCGGGGCACACGATGTGCTGCTGAAAGAGAATTCTTCTTCCAATTATCCGAAATGATGCGGGTGAAAGGGCTGTTGCGTGAGCAACAGCCCTTTTTTGTCAACGGTCAACAGCCGGATGAAAAAATTTGCAGGCAAATTTTTGTTGAATGGAGAAAACCGGCGGCCGGGAAGGGCGTGCCTTCGGCGCGCCCCTACGCCGTCAGAGTCGGAGTGTGGGAGAACAACGGGTCCTGCGGACCGAAGAAAATCCCCTGACTCCAACGGTGTAGGGGCTTGCCGCAGGCGAGCCCATCCCGGCCGCCCGGAGGGCTGTGTTCAAAGGCAAATGCGGATGCATTTGCCTTCCTTTGGCTGTTGACCGTTGACCGTCCATTGTGCTACAATGGGGAAAATTTTTTCAGGAGGCGTGGTATGACTGGGTTCCAGAAAATCGTGGTGGGGCTTTTGGCGGGGAATCTGCTGTGCACTTTCGGGCTGTATCTCCGGCTGGACAGCCAGCAGCTGCTGCTGGAAAAGGAAGTCCGGAGCATGAAACGGGACATTGTGGGCACCCGGTACGATGACACCAATCTGAAAAACAGCCTGGCCAGCCTGGAAAAGCAGGTGGGGAAGCTGGACGAAAACACCCGGAAGGCCCGGGAACAGGAGACCCCGGCCGCCCCGGCCCCGGCGCCCCAGCCCCAGCCCAAAAAGGACCCCAGCGGGATCCAGGGGCTGATCGACAGGATATTTGGGAGGTAAAGGGATGTCTGGCAGCCCCGTCAACGGTCAACAGCCGGATGAAAAAAATTTGCAGGCAAATTTTTGTTGAATGGAGAAAACCGGAGGCCGGGAAGGGCGTGCCTTCGGCGCGCCCCTACGCCGTCAGAGTCGGAGTGTGGGAGAACAAAGGGCCCTGGGGACCGAAGGAAATCCCCTGACCCCAACGGCGTAGGGGCTTGCCGCAGGCGAGCCCATCCCGGCCGCCCGGAGGGCTGTGTTCAAAGGCAAATGCGGATGGGTTTGCCTTCCTTTGGCCGCTGACAGCTGACCGTGGACCGCTGACTAAGGTGCTGTTGCTCCTGCAACAGCACCTTTTTTGCATACCAAAACCCGTTCCCATCACCCGTTACATATGGTACAATAAACTATACGACATTTACCGGGAGGACGGAGAAGCGCATGCGTGACTATACGAAAGTGACCATTACCCGCAAAGGGGAAAAAATGGCCCGGGGCGGGCATCCCTGGGTGTTCGGAGACGAAGTGCTGGATATTGCCGGCCCTGTGGAAAACGGGGACCTGGTGGACGTGGTCAGCGAGAAGAAGGGCAAATACATCGGCACCGGCTTCTACAACGACCATTCCAAGATCCGGGTCCGGCTCCTTTCCCGGAACGCCAATGACCGGTTCGACGAAGCTTTTTTCGAACGGCGGATCCAGTACGCCCTGGATTACCGGAAAACCGTCATGCCCGGTGAAGATTTCAAAGACTGCCGGCTGATCTTCGGAGAAGCGGATGGATTCCCGGGGCTCACCGTGGACCGGTTCAATGACGTGCTGGTGGCCCAGGTGCTTTCCCTTGGCATGGAACAGCGGAAAACCATGATCTTCACCCTGCTGCTGAAGCTGCTCCGGGCCATGGGAGAAGAGGTAAAGGGCATCTACGAACGGAACGATGTGAAAATCCGGGAACTGGAAGGCCTGACGGAAGGCCAGGGCATTGCGGATATCCCTGGTAGCACCCTGACGGAAAAGGACCTGATGCCCATCATCACGGAAAACGGCCTCAAGTACCGGGTGGATGTGGTGAACGGCCAGAAAACCGGCTACTTCCTGGACCAGAAATACAACCGGCTGGCGGTATCCCGGATCTGTGCCGGCAAACATGTACTGGACTGCTTTACCCACACCGGTCCCTTTGCCCTCAATGCAGCCAAAGGGGGAGCGGCCAGCGTTACGGCGGTGGATATTTCCGGAGAAGCCCTGAAGCGGGCCCGGGAAAACTTTGCCCTCAACGGCCTGGAAGACAAAATCCAGACTGTGGAAGCCAATGTGTTCGACTATCTCACGGAGCTGGAGGAAAAGAAGCAGCATCCCTTCGACTTCATCATCCTGGATCCCCCGGCCTTCACCAAAAGCAGCCACACAGTGAAAAGCGCCTTCCGGGGATACAAGGAAATCAACCTGAAGGCCATGAAGCTGCTGCCCCGGGGAGGCTATCTGGCCACCTGCAGCTGCAGCCATTTCATGAAAAGCGAGCTGTTTGTGGAAATGCTCCACGAAGCGGCCCGGGATGCAGCGGTTTCCCTGCGCCAGGTGGAAGCCCGGCAGCAGGCTCCGGATCACCCGATCCTGTACAATGTGCCGGAAACCGATTATCTGAAATTCTATATCTTCCAGGTGGTGTAAGCCCTTGCGGCATCCTCCTGAGAAATGAGGTGTCCCATGTTCAAGAAAATCACCCTGGCTCTGGCCTTCTGTTCCCTGGTCAGTGTGGGTGCCCTGCCGGTACTGTCCGGCACCGCCCATGCTTCCACCACGGAAGAACGGTTCCAGCAGTCTAAAATCATCATGATGACCACCCGCAACGGGGTCCCCTTTTACGCAGAGCCGGGCAAGGACAGCCTGACCCTGGGGTTCTATCCCAAAGGGACCATTTTTGTACCCATCAACCAGACCCGGAACGCGGTGGAAAACAAAGTCTACAATCTATGCATCCGCTTTGACGGCGCCGTGGGATGGCTTTCGTCGGACGACGTGGCATTGACGCGGAAGTAAAAGCGGGGGAACGCTGACCGGGGAAGGTCAGCCTTTCCCACCATAAAGGCCCCGGGGAGGACGGGGACTCATGAGGGGAGAGTGTGCAGCATGGATGAACAGAAAGAAAACCATTCTGTAGAAGAAAAACAGGAAGAACTGGAAGAACGGGTAGAAAATGAACTGATTTCCGCCCTGAACCGGAAAGACAAGGACGCGGTCCTGAAGCTGGTGGAAGATTCCCACCCCATCGACCTGGCCTATGCCCTGGAAGAAGCCAGCGACAGCGATATCGTGTTCCTGGCCACCATCCTGCCGGACCAGCAGATGGCTGAAATCATCGAACAGGCCGATGATGAACTCCAGGTCCGGATCATGAAACTGTTCGATCTGAACAAGATCATCCGGATTTTCCAGCACATGTCCAAGGACGATATCGTGGATATCCTGGGAGACATGCCCGCCAACCGGCGGAAGGAACTGGTCAAGCTGATGAAATCCAGCGACCAGGAAGTGATCCGAAACCTGTTGGGCTATGGGGAAAGCACCGCAGGCGGGATCATGACCACCGAATACATTTCCATGCGCAATTCTCTTACGGTGAGCCAGGCCCTGGAAAAGGTCAAGGAAATCGCCCCCAAGACGGAAGAACTCAACATCCTCTATGTGCTCAATGAGAAAAAACAGCTGGTGGGTACCGTGTCCCTCCGGGAACTGCTGGTGGCCAAGAACTATGACACCTTAAACGACATCATGGAGGACAATGTGATTTCCGTGGAGCCGGAAGCGGACCAGGAAGACGTGGCCCGTCTGGTATCCAAATACGACCTCCATGCCATCCCGGTAGTGAACAAACGGAAAGGGATGCTGGGGATCATCACCGTTGACGATATCATCGATGTCATCGAAGAAGAAAACACCGAAGATATGCTGAAAATGGGCGGTGTCAGCAAGGAAGAAGACGTGGACAGCACGGTGCTGGAAAGCGTGAAGCTCCGGCTTCCCTGGCTCTTGATCAACCTGGTGACGGCGTTTTTGGCATCCTCGGTGGTTTCTCTGTTCGAAGACACCATCAGCCAGGTGGTGGCTCTGGCTGCCGCCATGCCCATTGTAGCCGGCATGGGGGGCAATGCCGGGACCCAGACTTTGGCTGTGGTGGTCCGGGGCCTCGCTCTGGGGGACATCAAGCTCCACGGCAACGGGCTCCGGATCCTCCGGGGGATTGCCGTGGGCTTCATCAACGGCCTGGTAAACGGGGTGATCGCCGGAGCGGTGATCGTGTGGATGAACCACAACCTGGCCCTGGGGCTCATTATCCTGGTGGCCATGATCTGCAACCTGATGATCGCGGCCCTGGTGGGTTTCCTGGTGCCGGTGGTTTTGAAGGCCCTGAACTACGACCCGGCCGTGGCCTCCAGTATCTTCATCACCACCTTTACCGATGTGTGCGGGTTCTTCATTTTCCTGGGCCTGGCCAAACTGTTTTTGCCATATTTGTTACAATAATCCCTGCTCTTAAAAAGTTTTTCTTATATCGTGGATATTTTCTTGACAAAATGCCCTTATCCTCGTAAGATAAGGGCATGCTTTTCAAGGAAGAGCAAAACAACTTCATAAATAAATCTGATGATGGGAAAGAGTACTTTCTGGATGCGTGCCTCCAGAGAGCCGGTGGATGGTGTGAACCGGCGGCCTGGCCGAAAGGAAAATCCTCCCGGAAGAGACGGACTGAAGCAAAATTAAGTCCGGACGGCTGATCCCCGTTAGTGGAAACGCGTATGTTGGTACGTTGCAGAGTGCTCCCAGGCCGGAAGGCCCGGGGGAATATGGGTGGTATCGCGGAGCATGCTCCGTCCCTTTTACAGGGACGGAGCTTTTTTGTTTCCGGAAACAGAAAGGATGAGGAAAATGGATTTGAAGAAAGTATGCGGATTGATCGGCAAGTATTTCGGCGTTATCGCCGTGGTGTTCCTGGGCATCGGGATCTTTGCCCCCCACGCTTTTGCCTGGGTGTTGGGGAAGGCCTACGGGGTGTCCATTCTCAGTGTAATGCTGGGAATCATTATGTTCGGCATGGGGATGACCACCAGCCTTCATGATTTTGCCCTGGTGCTGAAACAGCCCAAGAACATTTTCTTCGGGGTCTGCGCCCAGTATTTCGTTATGCCCTTCCTGGCGTTCCTGCTGTCCAAAGCCTTCCATCTGGATCCGGCTCTGACCGTTGGGGTGGTGCTGGTGGGCACCTGCCCGGGAGGCACTTCCTCCAACGTGATCACCTTCATGAGCCATGGGGATGTGCCTTTCTCTGTGACCATGACCAGCTGCTCCACGGTGCTCAGCCCTCTTATGACTCCGCTGCTCACCTGGCTTCTGGTGGGCAAGCAGATCTCCTTTGATCCGGTGGGCATGTTCGTTTCCATCCTTCAGATCGTGTTCGTACCCATCGGGGTGGGCCTGGCTGTGAAGAACTTCTTCCCCAAGTTCGCCAAAGAAGCGGTGGATTACCTGCCCGCCGTTTCCAGCATGGTCATCAGCTTCCTGATCGCCGGGATCATCGGGGCCAGCCGGAACGCCATCTTAAGCAGTGCCGGACTGATCCTGCTGGTGGTGATGCTCCACAATGTGCTGGGGTACCTGCTGGGCTTTGCCATTGGGAAACTTACCGGCATGAGCTGGAAACAGATGGTGGCTCTGTCCATCGAAGTGGGGATGCAGAATTCCGGTCTGGCCACCGGCCTGGCCAAGGCCCATTTCGCCTCCATGCCCATGGCCGGGGTACCGGGAGCCATCTTCAGCGCCTGGCACAACATCTCCGGTGCTGTCCTGGCTTATCTGTACACCAATTACCTGAATGAACGGTTCGATTCCCAGTACGAAGAGGAAGGGGAATTGAAGCCGGCCATGGTGAGAGCAAAATAAAAAATTGGGGTGTGAATTCTTTCACACCCCAATTTTTTATTCTTCCTCTTCAATCTCTTTCGGCACCATATCCTCCGCCTTGAGAGTCCCCATCCGGGCCCTTCTGGCGTATTCGGCGGTGGCGGTGAACAGTACGTCGCTGCTGCTGTTGAGAGCGGTTTCGCAGGCGTCTTCGATGATGCTGATGATGAAGCCAACCCCCACCACCTGCATGGCGATGTCATTGCTGATCCCAAAGGAGGCACAGGCCACGGGGATCAGCAGCAGGGAACCTCCGGCCACACCGGATGCTCCGCAGGCCCCCACGGTGGAAACAATGCACAGGAGCAGGGCGGTGGGCAGATCCACGGCTACTCCCAGGGTATGGGCGGCTGCCAGGCTCAGCACGGAAATGGTGATGGAAGCCCCGGCCATGTTGATGGTGGCTCCCAGGGGAATGGAAATGGTGTAGGTATCCGGGTTCAGCCCCAGCCGTTTGCACAGGGTCAGGTTCACCGGGATGTTGGCGGCGGAAGAACGGGTAAAGAAGGCGTAGATGCCGCTTTCCTTCAGGGTGGCCCAGACCAGGGGGTAGGGGTTCTTGCGGACGTTCAGGTACACGATGATGGGGTTCATCACCAGGGCCACCAGGAAATAGGACCCCAGCAGCACCCCCAGCAGGCTGAAGTAGGAAATCAGGGCGGACAGGCCGCTGGCGCTGATGGACTGGGTCACCAGGCCCATGATCCCCAACGGAGCGAAATGGATCACCCAGGTGACCACTTTGGTGATGCCGGCGGACAGGTCTTCCAGCACATGCTTGGTTTCCGGGCTGGCAGCCTTGTGGAGGGCCAGGCCGATGATCACTGCCCAGGCCAGGATGCCGATGTAGTTGGCGTTCAGGATGGCGTTCAGAGGATTGTCCACGATGTTCAGCACCAGGTTGTGGACCACTTCCGCAATGCCGCTGGGGGGATTCACCTTGGAATTCCCCAGCTGGAGCATCAGGGTCTGGGGGAACAGGAAGGACAGGGTCACCCCGACGATGGAAGCGGCGAAAGTGCCGATCACATAGAGGGTGATGATGGGTTTCATCTGGGTTTCGCCCCCTTCTTTCCGCTGGACCATGGCGTTCATCACCAGGATGAAGACCAGCAGGGGAGCCACCCCTTTGAGGGCACGGACGAACAGGTCGCCGAAGATGCCCACCACCGGCACGGCGCCAGGGAGGAACACAGCAATCAGGATGCCGATCACAAGGCCTACGGCAATCTGGTTGATCAATGGGATTTTACGAAGTTTACGGATTGTAGAGTTCATAGTTGACTTCCTTTCTAGGTTTTAGAAAATAATGACAAATCACCGTACATAAGTATAATGAATTCACAATCAAAACACAAGTGTTTTTTCGGGGTGGACTGAAGCCGGGGCCTTGAAGAAAAGCGCCATTCATAGTATAGTTATACATAGTATTCAAAAAAAAGCGCAGCTTTTGATCACAGCAGAAGGCGAGGAATCATTATGACGAAAATCATCCTGACCGGGGACCGTCCCACCGGTCATCTCCATGTGGGCCATTTTGTAGGCTCTCTTCAGGAACGGGTGCTGCTCCAGAACAGCGGCAAATTCGACGAAATCTACTTTATGATCGCCGATGCCCAGGCCCTGACCGACAATGCGGAAAACCCGGAAAAAGTCCGGCAGAACGTGCTCCAGGTGGCTCTGGACTACCTGGGAGTGGGCATCGATCCGGAGAAGGCCACCATCTTCATCCAGAGCATGATCCCGGAACTGTTTGAACTGACTACTTATTATATGGACCTGGTGACCGTGGCCCGGGTACAGCGGAACCCGACTGTGAAGGCGGAAATCCAGCAGAAGAACTTTGAAGCCAGCGTGCCTCTGGGCTTTTTCTGCTACCCGGTGAGCCAGGCGGCGGACATCACTGCCTTCCATGCCACTCACGTGCCCGTTGGGGAAGACCAGAAACCCATGCTGGAACAGTGCCGGGAAATCGTCCACAAGTTCAACAGCGTCTACGGGGAAACCCTGACGGAACCGGATATTGTGCTGCCCTCCAACAAGGCCTGCCTGCGGCTGCCCGGGCTGGACGGGAAAGCCAAGATGTCCAAATCCCTGGGGAACTGCATCTACCTGTCCGATGATGCGGACACCATCAAGAAGAAGGTCATGAGCATGTACACCGATCCCACCCACATCCAGGTCAGCGATCCCGGCCATGTGGAAGGGAACCCGGTGTTCACCTATCTGGACGCCTTCAGCAAACCGGAACATTTTGCCGCCTTCCTGCCCGATTACGCCAACCTGGATGAGCTGAAAGCCCATTACCAGCGGGGCGGCCTGGGAGACATGAAGATCAAACGGTTCCTGAACGAAGTGCTCCAGTCCGTACTGAAGCCCATCCGGGAACGCCGGGAATACTGGGAAGCCCGGAAGCCGGAAGTGGTGGACATCCTGAAGGCAGGCACCGCCCGGGCCGAGGCCAAAGCCGCCCAGACCCTGTCCGAAGTCCGCGCCGCCATGAAAATCAACTACTTCGAGGATGACAATCTGCTGAAGTAAGCAGTGCCCTTCGGGCCAGTTTACAGTCACTGGTCACTGGCTGATGGAAGGAACCCGCTCGGGCGGGTTCCTGGGAACGTATAAAAACCGGCGGCCGGGAAGGGCGGGCCTGCGGCACGCCCCTACACCGTTGCTGTCAGATGGTGGATGCAGGGGTTGGGAAAACGGGATTTTCGGCATTTTCGTATCTTTGATTTTGTGAGGAACTCTGATACCAACGGCGTAGGGGCTCCCCGCAGGGGAGCCCATCCCGGCCGCCTGGAGGGTACCCGGACTTGCCGTCCGATTGGTAAATATCCGTAGGAGCGAACCAAGGCCTCCGGGAGACCGGCGGCTTTCTTCAAAAGGAGGGAAAACACCATGAAACGTAACCTGATGGGATTGTTTTTGTCCGGCCTTGTGGCTGTGGGCCTTGTGACCGGCTGCGGCAATGAGAAAAAGCCCGCTGCCCCGGCAGCCCCGGCCCAGACCGAAGCCAAAGGGCCTCTGACCTTGGAATATACCTTCAATAAAAAAGAAGGCAAGGGCACCAGCCAGACGGCTGCCTGGATCGAAGACAAGGATGGAAAACTGGTCCGGACTCTGTTCGCCACCCGGTATACCACCCAAAAAGGGTACAAGAAGCAGGCCCTGCCCCAGTGGGTGAAAAAATCCGGCCTGGCCCAGTTGGACAAGGCCAAAGTGGATGCCTTTACCAAAGCCACCCCCCAATCCGGCAAAGTGACCGCCGGTTGGGACGGAAAAGATGACAACGGCAAATCCGTCCCTGACGGCACCTACAAACTGGTGGTGGAAGCCACCCTGTACCAGGACAGCGATGCCCTGTGGACCGGCACTTTCCAGAAAGGCGGCAAAGAACAGACCCTGGACATGAAAGAAAGCCTCACCAAAGAACCGGAAAAGAAAGAGAACAAAGACCTGATCACCGGGGTGAAGGCGGTGTATCGGCCGTAGGGAGCAGACGGGGATGTTGCATGGGCAACATCCCCGTCTCACGTCTTACGCCGATGGAGACCATCTGCCTGGGGCAGATGGTCATCAGCCAACAGTCACTAGTCACTAGTCTCTAGCGGCCGGAGGGAACCCGCTGGGCGGGTTCCTGGGAACGTAAAAAAAACGGAGGCCACGGAAGGGCGGGCCTGCGGCACGCCCCTACGGCGTTGGGGTCGGGATGTTGGATACAACGGTCCCGGAAACGGAATCTTCGACAATTCCGTTTCCGGGATTTTTTGTTGGGCCGATTGATATCAACGGTGTAGGGGCTGCCCGCAGGGAAGCCCGTCCCGGCCGCCGGTTTTTCATGTTCAAAGGCAGATGCGTGAGCATCTGGCATCCAAAACGATGAACGACATTCTGTCCCCAAATCCTCCCATCTCTTCTGTTATACTGGAAACAGGAGAAGAAAAGAGGTGGAACAGATGCTGATTTACAGTAAGAAGCAAAGGATATCCCGTAAAATATACCATCTGCAGCAATGCCCTTTTTGCAGCCGCATCCAGAAAGATCATACAGGATATTTCTATACAGAAGAGGAAGCCCTGGCACAGGGATACAGGCCCTGCAAACGGTGCCATCCATACCAGAGCCCAGTGGCTCTTTACGAAAAAGACAAAAAGCATGTGGATGGCCTGTGCCATTCTTTTGGGTTCCAGTGTCAGGTACAGGGGAATGATCTGTTGATCACCAACCCTTTGGAAGCCTGGCTGCTTACCTTTTCTTCCCGTTTGCGGAAAATCCTGATTTATCATGAAAGCTGCCGGCGCTTCTGTACCCTTGTGCAGCGGGAAGAACTGATCCGTGGGTTCCATCGCCAGCCCTGGGAGTTCCATTCCATTGCCGAAACGCTGTTCCTTATCCACCGCCACTTGCAGAACTATATCACCGGTTCTGGAATTCCTGCATACAAAAAAGACGCTGCCCAGCGTCTGCTGAAGGAACCTCTGCAGAAAAATGACAGGTTCCGGAAAAAGAACCGCAAAAATCACCAGAAAAAACTGGCCAAAAAGACCCGGATGCATCAGGAAACAAAACATGTGTTGTACTTGATCCAGCAGTTGAAATGTATGGAACCCTAGGGCCTGCGGCACGCCCCTCGTATAATAGAGTTGTACCAGATATTCCCTTTTATAGTGAATTACGGTACGATTAGAATGGAGCTGTGGATCGGTTGCGCGCCCCTACCGCTTGACGGTTTTCG
>NZ_JBQKCH010000008.1:0-112315 GCF_052122455.1 Acidaminococcus sp. HCP3S3_G9_1
CAGCAGTTAAGCCCTTATACGCCGAAAGTACTCGACTGGAAACGGTCCGGGAGGATAGGGAGCTGCCGGTTAGGAAAATTCCGCATCTGATGGATGCGGAATTTTTTTTGTCACTGGTCAACGGTCACTGGTCACTGGCCGTTGGAAAGAACCCGTGGCTGACGGGTTCTTTTAAATAAAAAAATGGAGGAAACCTGCTCCTGGTGGGTTTCTCCGAAGGGAAACGCAGCCTGTGGGCTGCTAACTCACCACCATTGCACAGGCGCAACGGTCCCCCGCCCTTGAAAAGGGCGGATATACGCTGGGGCTTACGCCCTTGCTTTCAGGCACAAGGGCACTGCCCGCGTGCCTGTTATCCGCCCTTTTCAAGGGCGGGGGTATCCATGCACAGCATGGGTGGTGGGTTAGCAGCACCGGCTGCGTCCTGAATCGAAGAAACTCGCCATTCGGCGGGTTTATGCCTTTGACCAACAGAGGGTCTGCTGCATCCGCAGCAGACCCTCTGTTACGTCCGTTATGCACTTTCTTACAGGAACAGTCCGGCTCCCGGCCCTACAGGCAGGCCCAGGAGGATCCAGACGCTCATGAGCAGGCTCCAGGTGATCAGGAAGGTGATGGAATAGGGGAGCATCATGGAGATCAGGGTTCCCAGTCCGGCGTCTTCCTTGTACTTCTGCATGAACACCACAATCATGGCGAAATAGCTCATGAGAGGGGTGATGATGTTGGTGGAGGAGTCCCCGATCCGGTAGGCTACCTGGGTAAGAGCCGGGGACAGGCCCAGCCGGTACATCATGGGCACGAAGATGGGCGCCATAATGGCCCATTTGGCAGAGGCGGATCCCATGAACAGGTTCAGGAAGGCGGACAGAAAGATGAACAGGATAATGAGAGGCAGACCGGTAAGGCCGGCGGCTTCCAGGGCATCGGCTCCCTTGAAGGAAACGATAAGCCCCAGGTTGGTCTTGCCGAAGTAGGCGATGAACTGGGAAGCGAAGAAGGCCAGAACCATGTATCCGCTGAGGGATTTCATGGCGGCGGTCATGGCGGCCACCAGGTCATGGGAAGTGTTGATCTTTCCCACAATCTTTCCGTACACCAGGCCTGGAATCAGGAACAGAAGCAGGATGGCGGGAATCAGGCCGTTGTGCATGAAGGCTTTCAGGGTGTACTCCCCGGTGGCTTTTTCCAGGGTGCGGAATACGGCGTTTTCCGGGAACATGAGCACCGCCATCAGGGCCACATAAACCAGCAGTGCCAGGGTGGCCCAGTTCAGGGCTTTGTTTTCCAGAGGGGTGATGGGCTGGTTGTCCGATTTGTAGATTCCAGTGTAAGTGCCCAGGTTCTTTTCCACGATTTTGTCGGTGACAAAGGTGCCTACAATGGTCAGCAGCACCGTGGAGGCGGCCAGGAAGTACCAGTTGCAGGTGGGATCCAGGACCATGTCAATGCCGGCGGCGATCAGGGCCTGGTTGGTGATCCCGGTGAGCAGGGGATCGGTGGTTCCGATCAGCAGGTTGGCGGAGAAGCCTCCGGATACCCCGGCGAAGGCGGCGGCCATGCCGGCCAGGGGATGGCGTCCTGCCATGGCGAAGATCATGGCTCCGATGGGGACTACGATCACGTATCCGGCATCAGAGGCGATGTTGGACATAACCCCGGCGAACACCACAATGGGGGTGAGAAATTTGGGGTTGGCATTCATCAGCAGTTTTTTCAGGGAGGTGTTGAACAGGCCGGACCATTCGGCTACCCCTACCCCCAGCATGGCCACCAGAACGGTGCCCAGAGGAGCGAATCCGGTGTAGTTTTTGGTGGCGGTGTCGAACATGTACCGGAGCCCTTCCGCGTTCAGCAGAGAGACGGCTTTTTTGGTGACTTCCGCCTTGGCCCTGGCGTCAAAATAGGTGACGGTCAGGCCCTGGGATGCGGCAAAATGGGAAATGACGACGACAATCAGGGAGAGAATGAAGAAAAGGATCGCAGGGTGGGGCAGTTTGTTGCCGATGATTTCCACCCCTCTCAGGAAACCTCCGATTTCCTGGGGATTTTTCTTCTGGGTTGCGTTGGACATGGATGGTGCCTCCTTTTGAGTGAAATAAAACGGTGCAGGTTGGGTACGGTCAAAAAGCATAACGGACTGAATACTATGACTATTTTAACAAAAAGTAAATAAAAAAGAAAGGTAAAAAGACAAAAATGTCTGTAAATAATGGACAATGGTACAGAACTCTCAGAAAATTAAACGGAAAATCAAGTTCTGTTATTTTTCACAATGGTTTGTGCTATAATCAATAGAAAAGCATGCAGAACCCCTGCGGAAAGGATGAAAATATCATGGATGACAAAAATCCGGACAAGCAGTCGAAGAGAGTCAGACTGTATTACATCGCAGCCATTTTGCTGATCCTGATTATCAATACGGTCATCAGTCCCATGTTCTTTCAGCCGAAAGTCCATGAGGTCAGCTATACCAATTTCCTGAACATGGTGGATGAGGGAAAAGCCACCAAGGTGGAAATCACCAAGGATCGGATTGCCCTTTTGTGCAATCAGGATGGAAAGGAACAGATTTACGTAACGGGACGGGTGGATGACCCGGAACTGGTCAGCCGGCTGGTAAAGGCCAAGGTGGAATTCTCCCAGGTAATCCCCAAACAGGAATCTCCCATTATGTCCTTCTTCAACAACTGGATCCTGCCCTTCCTGCTGTTTATGGTAATCGGCCAGCTGATCATGCGGTACCTGGGGCCTAAATTGGGCGGGGGCAACATGATGAGTTTCGGCAAAAGCAATGCCAAGGTGTACATTGCCGCCCAGACCGGCAAGACATTCAAGGATGTGGCCGGTCAGGATGAAGCCAAGGAAGCCCTCCAGGAAATCGTCAATTACCTGCACAACCCTTCCAAATACAAAGCCATCGGGGCTGTGATGCCCAAAGGGGTGCTGCTGGTGGGGCCTCCCGGCACCGGGAAAACCCTGCTGGCCAAGGCTGTAGCCGGGGAAGCCAAGGTGCCCTTCTTCTCTATCTCCGGTTCTGAGTTCATTGAAATGTTCGTGGGCATGGGGGCTGCCCGGGTCCGGGATCTGTTCAAACAGGCCCAGGAAAAGGCACCCTGTATTGTGTTCATCGATGAAATCGACGCCATCGGCAAAAAACGGGACAACGGATCCTTCGGCAGCAACGACGAACGGGAACAGACCCTGAACCAGCTGCTGTCTGAAATGGACGGGTTTGACGGCAGCAAAGGGGTCATCATCCTGGCGGCCACCAACCGGCCGGAAGTGCTGGATAAGGCACTGCTCCGTCCGGGCCGGTTCGACCGGCGGGTGCCGGTGGAACTGCCGGATCTTCAGGGAAGGGAAGCCATCCTGAAGGTCCATTCCCATGATGTGAAGATGGATCCCCAGGTGGACTTCCATACCATCGCCCTGGCTACCAGCGGTGCCTCCGGGGCGGAACTGGCCAACATCGTCAACGAAGCTGCCCTCCGGGCGGTACGGATGGGCCGTTCGGAAGTGATCCAGGAAGACCTGGAGGAGAGCGTGGAAGTGGTCATTGCCGGGGCCCAGAGAAAGGGTGCGGTGATTTCTCCGGAAGAGAAGAAGGTCATTGCCTACCACGAAATCGGCCATGCCCTGGTGGCGGCCAGCCAGAAGGATTCGGCACCGGTCCACAAGATTACCATTATCCCCCGGACCTCCGGGGCCCTGGGGTACACCATGCAGGTGGATACCCAGGAAAAGGTGCTCATGAGCCGGGAAGAACTGTACAACAAGATCGTGACCCTGACCGGGGGACGGTCTGCGGAAGAAGTGGTGTTCAACCTGGTAACCAGCGGTGCCTCAAACGACATTGAACAGGCCACCAAGCTGGCCCGGGCCATGATTACCCGGTTCGGTATGACCGATGAATTCGACATGGTGGCTCTGGAAACAGTGAACAATGCCTACCTGGGCGGGGATACCTCCCTGGCCTGTGCTCCGGAAACGGCCGCCCGGATCGACGAGGCGGTGTTCGCCGTGGTGAAGAAGGCTCACAAAGAGGCCCGGGAGATCCTGGAAGCCCATCGGGAAAAAATGGACGAACTGGCTCAGTACCTGCTGAAGAAAGAAACCATCACCGGAGACGAATTCATGGCCATTCTCCACGGGACCATGAAACAGGAAGAAACGGAGACGGTGGAAGTATCCGTCGTTCCAGAAACGACCGATGCTCCTCAAGCTTGACGGCGGACAAAAGAGGCTGCTGCACAAAACGTGCAACAGCCTCTTTTCTATGTTATAATGAGTTCTCTGCATCATGCTACAACTTTGAGAAACAGGATGAGAAAAATGGAAACACGCACGAAACCCTGGAAACAGGGAAAAAGCATTTTTGACTATATCAAAAGCAATCTGGATGAGGACGGGTTCTTTACCCGGGAGAATCTGGAGGACCGGGCGGTGGTGGCCGGGGACAGCGATGTGCTGCTGGAACCTGGTGCTGCCGACGCCTATCTGGCCAGCAACAGCCAGGCGGAAGAGGCGGCCAATCCGGTAGGGGACCAGATTTACCAGGTGCTTCGGGCCTATGCGGAAGATCCCACCCCGGAAAATGCCACCATGCTGTACATGGGGATTTCTTCCACCCCCTGCATCCTTTACTACGAATCCCTGGTGGATGCCCTCAGTGAGGAACGGATTCCCCAGCCTTTGTGGGAACTGGCCCGGGAATGGCTGTATGAAGCCTCCAGCCGGGAAACGGTGAAGCTGGCCATTGTAATCTGCGGTCTGTACATGCTCAACGAGCAGGATTTGACAGTGAACTGGCAGCTGAAACAGGATCTGATGATCCTGTCCCGGTGTGAGGAATTCACCAGCTTTGTGATCTACGCGCTGGAACTGAGCCACCAGATGGAGCAGAAGGATTTGTGGGACATGCTCCAGCACACTTCCGGCTGGGGCAAGCTGTGCGCCATGCAGGCCTATGATTTCGCTGCTCCGGAAGACCAGGCCTGGCTGGTGGTCCACGGCTGCGATCTGACCATCGATTATCCGGCAGTGTCCCTGATGATCTTTTCCCGGGTGAATATCCCGGCTCTTCTGTCGGAACCCCATCTGGAACATCCCCAGTTCCAGGGGATCAGCCATATCCTGCTGAACTACCTGGCCTTCCTGTTGGGATTCCAGCAGCTGGAGGCACCGGAAGATGACAAGATGCCGGTGATCGACCTGTTTTCGGTAATGGAAAAGTTCCTGAAGCATGCCCAGGAATACCATACCGACCTGATGGACGGAGCGGCCCTCATCAATATGGCGGAAGGGCTCCGGACCATGGTGGAGGATGAATGCTGGGATTACCTGACCATGAACCAGTGCCATATCCTGATCAGCGAGCTGGAAACCCTGGTGTTCTCCCAGGACTGGCTGCCCCAGATCAGGGCCAATCTGCTGGAACCGGACGG
This sequence comes from Acidaminococcus sp. HCP3S3_G9_1, assembly GCF_052122455.1. Lineage (NCBI taxonomy): Bacteria > Bacillati > Bacillota > Negativicutes > Acidaminococcales > Acidaminococcaceae > Acidaminococcus > Acidaminococcus sp. HCP3S3_G9_1. The sequence goes on from NZ_JBQKCH010000008.1 coordinate 5,448, forward strand.
CCGGGTGAACCTGATCGTGGTCCATATGGCCTATGCCCTGGATCTGGACATCCACCGGGAATTGTGGAACCTGCTGAAGAAGGATCCCCGGCGGACGGAGCTGTACCCGTTCCTGCTGGATACCCAGGATAAACGGCGGTTCAACCGGGTGATGAAGTTCGCCCGGGAACATGCAGACGAGTATCTTCAGGAGGAATACGTGATGGAGCCCCTGCTCCAGGCTCTGGAGGAACATCCCGGGGAAGGGGAGGACCTGCTGGAAAAGGCCCTGACCTCCATTTACGATTCCTGCCGGGGCACGGCCCTGGGGGTACTGGACAGCTGGCCGGACAAGAACTGGTCACCCCGGATGCGGCTGGCCCTGCTGAGAGCCAGGGACATGAGCCAGCATCCCCTGCTGAAGCTGCGGGTGGATGTACTGCTGAAAAAAAGGACCATGGATTTCGCCAGTTTCCTGGACGTGATCCATGAGCATCAGAAATAGGGGGACTGCAAAGCAGTCCCCCTATTTCTGTCAACGGGGCTGTTGCTCTTGCAACAGCCCCGTTTTTTTATCCTATTTCCTTCACAACTACCGTCAGCGAACATCCCAGGTTCTTCCGGAACCACTTGGTCATGGCCTGGAGCTGCTGGAGCTCTACGGAGGGGGCCCGGGTGGCGGTGATGGTGAGCACAGCGCCTCCGTTCAGGATGGCAGGTTCGATGGTTTCAATGGCCCCGGTCTGGGTGTAATCCAGACATTCCGCCAGGGCCAGGAGCAGAGCGGCGTTGCTCAGCCGTTTCATGTCGATTTCCGGGATCAGCTTCCGGTAAGGCCGGTTCCGGAGATAGCCCCGGTTCACCCCGTGGTGCCAGGCGGCCAGGATGGCGGTGTACACCACATCCAGATGGTTCAGCCCGAACAGTTTGCCGTTTTCGATCAGGTAGCCGCTGTGCCGGGTGTGGTTGTAGTAGTTGATGGTGATGCCAATGTCATGAAGCAGGGCGGCGGTTTCCAGCAAAGGTTCCCACCGGGCCGGCTCCAGCTTGTGGAGGGACTGCCAGCCCTGGAACAGCTGGAGGGCGTATTTGGCCACCAGCCGGCAGTGGTCTTCGTCCGGGGAATAGAGATGGATCATGTTTTCCCGGGCGGTTTCCAGGATGTTGGGGGTAATGAGGGGCAGTTCCGTGTGTTCGTGGAGGTATTGGGAGAACAGCCCTTCCCGGAGCCCGCAGCCGGAAACAATCATCTTCCGGGCCTTGCTCCGGTCTGCCAGGGCCTTGATGATGGAGGAACCGGCAATGATCACATCCGCCCGGTCATTGGACAGGCCGGGGATCCGCCGCCGGGTGGCCAGGGTAGTGCCCGGCAGGGTCTTGTACCATTCTTTGAAGTCCTGGATGGTGAACTGGTAATTGTGGAGTTTGGAGGTGAAGTATTTGGCCCGTTTCTGTTCGATCTTCCCTACGGAACGGGCGGTGCCTCCCACCCCTACCAGAGGCAGGCCGCAGCCGGCAATCCAGGGAACCTTCTGCATCTGGTCGTTGATGGCCCGGCGCATTTTGTTCAGGGCGGCCGGATCCACCGTGTTGTTCAGCTTGAAGGTCTTGGTCAGGTTCACGCAGCCGATGGGCAGGCTGACACTGTCCACCAGCTTCCGGTCCCGGACCAGGATCACTTCCGTGGAAGCACCCCCCAGGTCGAAGATCACCGCATCTTTTACGTCGATGGTGTTGATCACGCCCAGATAGCTGAGATAGGCTTCGGTTTTCCCGGAGATGATCTCCAGGTTGATCCCGGAAGCCTGGGAAGCAGCCTTGGCCAGCCGGGCCCCGTTGGGAGCGTTCCGGATGGCGGCGGTGGCCACGGCGATGATTTCGTCTGCGTGGAAGATCCGGCACATGGAGGCGAAATTCTTCAGACAGTTGGTGGTGGCAGTGAAGGCTTCCTCCGTCAGATACCCTTTCCGGTCCGTTTTCAGGGCCAGCCGCAGCGGGTCCTTCTGGTTGTACACCAGGTTGCAGGCGTTGGAAGCATGGATCTCCATGATCACCAGACGGGCCGAGTTGGACCCCACGTCGATAATGGCAATGCGTTTCATAAAATCCCCCGATCCACACGTGTATATAAAAAAACTATACTCCGCGAACACTGTTTTTTTCTTATAATAGAAGTGTTAAACTAAAAATAGTATAACACGATTGATACACAGAGGGTAGGACAAACCGGGTTATACCCAAAGCAAGGAGGAACTTATGGCTAAGAAAAAGTTGCGGTCAGCAGCGGTGATCCATCTGGGTTCAGAGAACATCACCATGCAGCTGATTGAATACACCGGTCTGGATGACATACGGATCATTACAGAGCTGCGCAGCAAGGTCCGTTTGGGGGAAGAAACCTTCCAGACCCGGAAGATCTCCTTTGGGACCATGCTGCAGATTGTGGAGATCCTGAAAGGGTACCGGCAGGTGATGCGGGAGTACGGGGTGAAATCCTATATCCTCCAGGCCACTACCGCTGTCCGGGAAGCGGAGAACCAGCAGTATTTCCTGGACCAGGTGCTGGTGAAGACCGGCTTCCAGATCGAAGTGGTGAACATGTCCCGGGAAATCTACACCAAGATGGCGTCCCTGCTGCGGACCATGGAGACCCATGGGAAAATGCCCCTGCCCCGGGAAGGGGTGCTGCTGGCGGACATTTCCTCCGGAGGTCTGGGTCTTACCTATGTGAAAGACCGGGAAGTGAAGTTCCAGCAGAACCTCCATGTAGGGCTGGTCCGGCTGAAGGAACAGTTTACCCGGAATGAACGGTCCAGCATCCATTTTGAACAGGCCCTGAAGGAATATCTCCAGGACCGGATTGGCGTGGTGGCGGAAGAACTGGAAAACGAGACCATCAGCATGCTGGTGCTCACTGGTACGGAAAGCCAGGTGCTCCTGGACCTGTTCGGGAAGAAACGGACCCGGAAGGAAAATGTTTCCTTAACGGCGGATGAAGTGAAAGCCTTCTACCACCGGGTACACCATCTGAAAGAAAGCCAGCTGGAGAAGCTGTTCAGCCTGACCCCGGAAGAAACGGAAGTGGCCCTGCCAGCCATTACCCTGTGCCAGCTGCTGATGGAAATGTCCCGGGCCCAGCAGATCCTTATGCCGGTGGACCGGTTCGTGGACGGGATGAAGATCCTCTACATTGCCCGGCAGCTGGATCAGCAGTTCCTGGAAGAAATGCTGGACATCCAGATGAGCCTGGTCCGGAACATCGGAAACCGGTTCCACTACGACGCTCCCCATGCGGCCTGGGTGGAAAACATGTGCTGCGTGCTCTTTGACGCCCTGGCGCCGTCCCAGGGCCTGGACCAGGAGGACAAGAGCCTCCTCCGGGCGGCGGCCTACCTGCACAATATCGGGAAATACGCCTCCATGCGGACCTATGACCGGTACAACTACTATTTGATCGACAGCGCGGATCTGTTGGGCTTCAGCGTGGAACAGTGCCACACCATTGCCCAGATTTCCTACCTGTACACTCTGGACCGGCCGGAACTGGAGGGCAGCGAACCCAAGGATTTCGGCAGCGGGATCCCGCCTCTGGTGGCCAAGCTGGCCGGCATCCTCCGGCTGGCGGATTCCCTGGACATCAGCGGCCGGCAGAAGATCCGGGACTGCAAAGTGGTGATCCGGGGAAACGAACTGCGGGTCCGGGCCAAGAGCCGGGAAAACCTGGCTCTGGAGGAATGGACTTTCAGCAAACGGGGGAGTTTCTTTGAGGAAGTCTTCGGCCTGCGGCCGGTTTTAGAGAAAGCAGAGGAAAAATGATGAAAATCGATCTGAACAAACCTGAGTATTACGTGAACCGGGAACTGAGCTGGCTGAAGTTCAACCTGCGGGTGCTGCGGGAAGCGGGGGTGCGGAACCTGCCCCTTTTGGAACGGCTTCGGTTCGTGGCCATTTCCGCCTCCAACCTGGACGAATTCTTCATGGTCCGGGTGGCCGGCCTGATCGAACAGAAAGCCGCCGGGATGGACCATGTGGATGCTGCCGGGATGAATGTGGAGGACCAGCTCCGGAACATTGCCCTTTCCGCCCACAACCAGATGAAACTGAAGTACCGGTATTTCTTCGCTCTGATCAATGAGCTGGAGAAATATGCCATCCGGTTCTTCCGGGTGAAGGATGTGACTGAAGACCAGCGCCGGGAACTGGAAAACTACTACCAGGAAATGGTCTTCCCGGTGCTGACTCCCATGGCGGTGGATGCGGCCCGGCCCTTTCCCTTCCTGGCCAACAAGTCCCTGAATATCGCGGTGGAACTCCGGGACCAGAAGGGGGAACAGAAAATCGCTTTCGTCCAGGTGCCTTCCGTGCTGCCCCGGTTCATTTCCCTGGTGGGGAAGGAAGGGGAACGGGCCTATGTGTTCCTGGAAGACCTGATCATGGAACACTGCCAGGATCTGTTCAAGGGACTCACCATTGTGGACATGGTGCTCTTCCGGATCACCCGGGACAGCGACCTGGAAGTGGAGGAAGACGCCACCCAGGACCTGATGAAGGAAATCGAACGGTCCCTGCGGAAACGGAAACGGGGGGCTGCGGTGCGGCTGGAAATCAACGCCACCGACGACAAGTACCTGAAGGATTTCCTGGTAAAGAACCTGGATCTGGAACCCCGGGATGTGTATGAGATCCAGGGACCTCTGGACCTGACCTTCCTGAACAGGTTCATCGACCAGCCGGGGATGGACCAGTGGAAATTCACTCCCTACACCGGGCAGCAGCCGGAAGAGCTGCCGGATTATGACGACCTGTTCGGAAAAATCCGGGAACATGACATCCTGCTCCACCATCCCTATGAAAGCTTCGATCCCATTGTAAAGCTGGTGGCCCAGGCGGCGGACGATCCCCAGGTGCTGGCCATCAAACAGACCCTGTACCGGGTCAGCGGCAATTCTCCCCTGGTGGCGGCGCTGGCCCGGGCGGCGGAAAACGGCAAGCAGGTCACTGCCCTGGTGGAACTGAAGGCCCGGTTCGACGAAGAGAACAACATCGTCTGGGCCCGGCGGCTGGAAAAAGCCGGCTGCCACGTGATTTACGGGCTCATGGGCCTGAAGACCCATTCCAAGATCATCCTGATCGTCCGGAAGGAAGAGGACGGGATCAAACGGTATGTGCACCTGGGCACCGGGAACTACAACGACAAGACCGCCAAGCTCTATACGGACCTGGGGCTGCTGACCGCCAACGACCAGTATGGCCAGGATGCCTCCGCCTTCTTCAACGTGCTCAGCGGTTATTCGGAACCGCCGGTGTTCAACAAGCTGGTGATGGCGCCCATCGGGCTCCGGGAAAAGATCTATGAACTGGTGGACCGGGAAATCGCCCATGTGAAGAACGGGGGCACCGGGTACATCGCCGCCAAGATGAATTCCCTGATCGACCAGCCGGTGATCCGGAAGTTCTACGAAGCCTCCCAGGCCGGGGTGAAGATCGACCTGATTGTCCGGGGGATCTGCGGCCTGCGGCCGGGAATCAAGGGCGTCAGCGAGAACATCACCGTACGGTCCATTATCGGCCGCTTCCTGGAACACAGCCGGGTGTATTATTTTGCCAACAACGGCAGTGAGGAACTGTACCTGTCCAGTGCGGACATGATGCCCCGGAACCTGAACGACCGGGTGGAACTGCTGTTCCCGGTGGAACGGAAGGCTCACATCGACCGGGTGAAGGAATTCCTGGATCTGTGCCTGAAGGACAATGTGGGGGCCCATGTGATGCTGGCCAACGGTACCTGGCGCCGGGCCTATCCTCACGGCCGGAAGCGGATCAGCGTCCAGGCGGCCATGATGGACCGGGCCAAATCCCATGCCCCGAAAAAATCCATGCCCATGGAACAGCGGCTGAAGCCCATGGTCCGCAAGGAAGAATGACGGAGAGCCCTCTTTTGTGATATAATGACTTATCATAAAGAGAGGTGCGGTGCGAGAAATGGCAGTGCAAAGTGTTACCTTAAACTATAATGGACATTACGGATATTTGGATTACAACGAAGAAACCCATGAGATGACAGTCTTTATCCCAGATGAGGAAGCAGCAGCCCAGAAAGTGCGGGATTTTCTCCAGGGCCCCCGGAAACTCCAGGTCCCTACGGATGAATGCACCTACCATTTCGGAGAAGTGACCGTGGATCCCAGCCGCAGCTGGCAGGACTGCCAGCAGGCCCTGACCCGTCTGTGGGTGAATACCGGAGTGCTGGTGGAATGGAGCATGCCGCCCCGGATGACCAACGATCTGTAAGTTATACACAGAGTTATCCACTTATGAACATTTGTGTTGTGGATAATGTGGATAACATTGTCCTGACAGGGGGAAAACCGGGAAAAAACGGCCATCCAGCCTGTGGATAAATGGAAAATGCAGGAAAAAAACGGGGAGGGTGCCAAGGTGGCAAAACGGTATTATGAACTGGAAGTGGCAGGGGTGAAACGGTCCCTGCCGGTAATCAATATTTCGGATTCCCTGGCTATTGCCGGGTTCGTGATCCTGGGGGATACGGAAATCGTGGAAAAGACCGCAGCGGAACTGGCCAAAAAGGTTCCGGCGGATACAGATATCCTGATGGCGGCGGAAACCAAGGGAATCCCCCTGGTCCAGGCCATGGCCCGGATCCTGGGGATGCCCCGGTACATTGTGGCCCGGAAATCCATCAAGGCCTATATGGAACATCCTCTGGTGGTGGAGGACGAATCCATCACCACCCAGGGCAAGCAGATGCTCTGCCTCCAGGATGAGGACATTGAACGGGTCCGGGGCCACAAGGTGACGCTGGTGGACGACGTGATCAGCACCGGAGGCTCCATGAAGGCTCTGGAAGAACTGGTGGCCAAAGCCGGGGGCACCCTGAACGGAAAAATGGCCATCCTGGCCGAAGGAGATTCCATCGGCCGGAAGGACATTACCGTACTGGCCAATCTGCCGCTGTTTAAGGCGGAATAAAGTTGGTCTGTCAATGGTCAATGGTCAAATGTCAATGGCTAAAGGAAAGAACCCGCCTGAGTGGACGGGTTCTTTTATTATGCAAAATCCATATTGTGTCTGATATAGCAGCGATTATATTTTTAAATGTTAATTAAAAATTTGCTTGCAAATTTTGTCATTGGGCCATTGACCATTGACAATTGACCACGATGGGGGCCTTCATTCAGGTGAAGGCCCCCATCTGCACCATCACCATATACCACAGCGTTCCCCCTGCCATGGACAGCAGGAACTGGCGCTTCCACAGGTGGAGGAGCACCACTACGGCGATGCCGGTCAGTTCCGGGAGACCGTGGGTGCCGGTGGTGAAGGACACATCCTTGAGACAGTAGATCACCAGCAGGCCGAACACCGCTGAAGGCAGCACCGTGCCCAGGTAGCGGACCCGGGCCGGGGTGGGTTTCCCTGCCGGGAACAGAAGGAAGGGCAGGAAACGGGTGAGCTGGGTGCTGATTACGGCCAGCACCAGGATGGCAAGATGCTGGAGAAAACTCATGGCCGGGCTCCTTTCTTCTCCAGGTTCTCCTGGAGCAGCAGCAAAAGGGACAGGATGGCGCCCAGGGCCGGCAGGATAAAGTGCTTGGGACCGGCCAGGTTCAGCATCACCAGGGAGATCCCCAGTCCCAACAGGGAGCTTACATGGCTTTTTTCCTTCAGCCACTGTTCCAGGAAAATCACCACGAACATGGCGGTGAGCACAAAGCCCAGACCCTGGGTGTTGAACCGGATGCAGCCTCCGAACAGACCTCCCAGGGTGGCTCCCAGGAACCAGTACATGTGGTTCAGGAAGGTGATGAAGAACATGAACCAGCCCCGGTCCACGTTCTCCGGGATCCGGGCGGTGTAGTTGATGGAAAAGGTCTCATCACAGAGGCCGAAGATCAGGTACAGCTTTTTCCAGCCGGTGCCTTTGTACCGGTCCAGCATGGAGATCCCGTAGAAAAGATGCCGGGCATTGATCATCAGGCTTACCAGAAAGACCTGGGCCGGATCGAAGACTCCCACCATCAGGTTCACCAGGACAAATTCCACGGAACCGGAAAAAATCAGGAGGCTCATGAACATGGGGTACCAGAAGGGAAAACCGGCGGCATGCATGTAGACACCGTAGGTGAGTCCCAGGAACAGGAACCCGGCAAAGATGGGCAGGGTGTGGGGAAAGGCGCAGCGCAGGGCCTGGATCCGCCGGTCACGGGACAGCTGGGGAACCAGGACAGCATAGGGCTGGGAGAAGGGAACAGTACTTTGCTTCACGGATATAACCTCCAATTCGTATCATTTGCAACACAAGCATACCATTAAAAATCCGTACAATCAATGACTAAATTGTATGGATTACAAAATTTTTTGACAGGGAATCTTCACGGCATACCGGAGAATTTTTTCGATTGCTCTTTAAAATAGGAAACAAATCCTGAAAATTCCCTTGATGCTCCATACAATATTTCATATAATTGTATGGAATACAATTACAGGAGGTCCCTATGGCCATCAACGGATTCTACAACTACCCTCTGTCCTGGAAACCGGACCGGGCCAAGCTTACCCGGCCGGTATACCTGTCCCTGGCCCGGCAGCTGAAGGAGGACATTGCCTCCGGCTGCCTGGCTCCCGGCACCCGGCTGCCGCCCCAGCGGGAACTGGCCCGGTTCCTGGGAATCAATTTTACCACCGTCACCCGGGCTTACAAGCTGTGCGAGCTGAAGGGGCTGCTCCAGGCGGTGACCGGCAGCGGTACCTTTGTAGCCTCCAGCGCCGCCCGGTCCGTGACCATTTCCACAGAACGTCCCCGGTCCGCCCTTATCGACCTGGGGTTCGAGAACCCCTTTCAGGTGTTCACGGACCAGGTCCGGGAGATCACCCGGGACATTGCCGGCCGGAAACAGTTCCCCCAGCTGCTGGATTATGCCTCTCCCACCGGTATGGTCCACCAGAAGGCGGCCGGGGTAAACTGGCTGAAGAACATAGGGGTGGAAACGGATCCGGACCATCTGATGCTGGTGTCCGGCACCCAGAACGGACTGGCCATGAGCCTGCTGGCCCTGTTCGATCCGGGGGACCGGATCGGGGTGGATACCTACACCTATGCCAATTTCATCGAACTGGCCCGGCTCCATCATCTCCAGCTGGTGGCCATCGGCAGCGATGAGGAAGGGATGCGGGCGGACCTGTTGGAGCGGCAGCACCGGCTGAATGCCCTGAAGGGAGTCTTCCTGATGCCCAGCTGCTGCAACCCTACCACCCGGATGATTTCGGAGCGGCGGAAACAGGCCCTGGCCCAGGTAATCCGCCGGGAACAGCTGATCCTCCTGGAAGACGACATCCATGCCTTCTTCACCGCCGGCACCGTGGCCGATTATGCAGGGCCCCTGGCCCGGCTGGTGCCGGAACAGAGCGTCTATGTAAGCGGCACTTCCAAACCCCTCTGTGCCGGTCTGCGGGTGGCCTACCTGGTGTATCCGGACCGGTTCCGGGAGGCCCTGCTCCAGGCTCTCTTCAATGTGAATGTGAAAACATCCTCCTTGGACGGGGAAATCATTACGGAACTGATCCTTACCGGCACCGCCAATGCCATGGTGAAGAAGAAACAGGAACTGGCGGCGGAACGGAACCGGCTGTTCTTCCGGTATTTCCCGGAACTGGAGGGTCAGGGCCATCCCCTCAGCTTCTACCGGTGGCTGCCCATACCGGATACCCGGGGAGGAGCGGAAGTGGAACAGGCCTTCCAGCAGCAGGGAATCCGGGTCTACCATTCAGACCGGTTCCTGTGCGGGAAGCGGGAAATGCAGGCTTATCTCCGGGTGGCCCTGTCCACAGAACAGGACATGGGACGGCTGGAAAAAGGACTGTCCATTTTACGGGAAAACGTGAAAAAAGCATAAATCCCCTGCTCCCCTGCTGCGTCACTGTAATGCAGGTTCACCGGGATCCGGCTGACAGTTGCTGAAAACTGAAAAAAACTTTGCTTTTTGGGTACCTCCTGCGTTAAAATGAAACGATATACTTTTGTTTCAGCGTGAGGGGGTACCTTTTTTGAAAATAATAGATCTTTTAAAGAGTCCGAAGGTTTGCGTCTCCTGTGAGCTGTTCCCACCCAAAAAAGGCAGTGAACTGGAACATGCCCAGGAAATCGTCCGGACCATTGCCATCCAGGGGGTGGACTACATGAGCGTTACCTACGGTGCCGGCGGGACTGCCGTAGGCAAAAGCGTGGCCCTGGTGTCTGAAATCGAACGGTGCGGGGTGCCGGCCCTGGCCCATCTCACCTGTGTGGGGGCCGATGAACAGAAAATCGAAGGGGTCCTGGACCAGCTGAAGGCCGCCAATGTCCAGAACGTGCTGGCTCTCCGGGGGGATCTGCCCCAGGGACAGGAACATCCTCTGGGGGACTATGCCCATGCCAGCGACCTGGTGAAAAAGATCAAAAGCTACGGGGATTTCTGCGTAGGCGGGGCCACCTATCCGGAAGGCCATCCGGAAGCAGCCGGCCTGGATGATGACCTGGAACACACCAAGATGAAGGTGGAAGCCGGGTGTGATTTCCTGGTGACCCAGATGTTCTTTGACAACAGCATGTTCTACAATTTCATGTACCGGATGCTGGCCAAGGGAATCAACGTGCCGGTGGTGGCCGGGATCATGCCGGTGACCAACCTGAAGCAGATCGAAAAGATCTTCACCCTCAGCGGTACCCCGGTGCCGGCGCCTCTGCGGGCCATGGCGGAACGGTTCGCAGACCATCCGGCGGCTCTGAAACAGGCGGGGATGGCCTATGCCATCGGCCAGATCGTGGATCTGATCGCCAACGGCTTCACCAACATCCACATCTACACCATGAACAAGCCGGACATCATCGGAGGCATCCGCAGCAACCTGTCGGAAATCATCCGCTGCTGAAAGGGGAACCAGTATGGGAAACCTGCGGATCCAGTTTGATGAAAAAGAAGCCCTCCGGTATTTCGGGGCCCGGCCGGGGGATGAACAGGCGAAAGTGACGGTGGACCGTGCCTTTCTCCAGCTCCGGAACGAAGTCCAGCCCCGGAATGTGATCCAGCAGTGGAGCTGCCGGGTGCTCCAGGGAACGGACCGGGAAAAGGGCCGGGTGATCCTGGAAGAAGGAACGGAATTTGTCAGCTCCGGTCTGGCCCGGCACCTGGAGGGCTGTGACACCCTGCTGCTGTTCGGGGCTACCCTGGGGGCCCGGGTGGATACGGCCCTGCGCCGGATCAGCATCCGGAGCATTGCCGAAGGGGCGGCGGCTCAGGCGGTGGCTGCTTCCCTGATCGAAAGTTACCTGGATCAGCAGGAAGTCCTGTGGAAGCAGGATCTGCCGGATACCTGGCAGTACCGGAGCCGGTTTTCCCCGGGGTACGGGGACTGGGACCTGACGGAACAGCAGAAGATCTTCCGTCTCCTGAACTGTCCCAAGACCATCGGCCTCACCCTGACTGCCGGAGGCATCATGGCACCCACCAAAAGCGTCACCGCCGTCATCGGCATCGACCGGAGCGGGAAAAAACCGGCGGGACCGGAAGCAAGCCGCTGCGGGAAGAAAAGCAAATGTGCTGCCTGCGGCAATGTGGACTGTCCTTTTCGTCAGGAGGAACTATGAATTTTACAGAAGCACTGCATACCAAACGGCTGTTTTTTGACGGAGCCATGGGCACCATGCTCCAGGAAGCCGGCCTGAAGCCGGGAGAACTGCCGGAAACCTGGAACCTGCACCATCCGGAGAAGGTCCGGGCCATCCATCAGGCCTATGTACGGGCTGGGGTGGATATCCTGAAAACCAACACCTTCGGGGCCAACGGCCTGAAGTTCGGTGCCGCCCACGGCCAGCCGGAAGTGGAAGAACTGGTCCGGACCGGGGTGGAAAATGCCCGGGCGGCCTTTGCCGCAGAAGGACGGGAAGGGTTCGTGGCCCTGGACCTGGGCCCTACCGGGAAACTGCTCCAGCCCTTCGGGGACCTGCCCTTTGAGGAAGCGGTCTCTCTGTACGCCGCCCAGGTGAAGGCCGGGGCTGCCGCCGGAGCGGACCTGATCCTCATCGAGACCATGAGCGACAGCTATGAAGCCAAGGCGGCCATCCTGGCGGCCAAGGAGAACTCCGATCTGCCCATTGTGTGCACCTTCACCTTTGATGAAGATGGGAAGCTGCTGAACGGGGCGGATGTGACCACGGCCTTTGTCATGGCGGAAGCCCTGGGAGCCGCGGCTGTGGGCTTCAACTGCGGCCAGGGACCTGACACTCTGGTGAAGCTGGTGTCCCGGGCCCTTAAGGCGGTGGACATCCCTCTGGTGGCCAACCCCAATGCGGGGCTGCCGGTCCAGAAGGACGGAAAGACCGTGTTCCACATCGATGCGGCCGGGTACGCACCGCTCATGGTGCCTTTTGCAGAAGCGGGGGTTTCCGTGCTGGGGGGCTGCTGCGGCACCACCCCGGACCACATTGCCCGGCTCATTGCGGCCTGCCGGGACATTCCCCTGCCGGCTCCCCGTTCCGGAGCTCCCTGTGCCATTGCCGGCTACGGCACGGCGGTGGATTTTGAAGGGATGCCGGTGATCATCGGAGAACGGATCAATCCCACGGGAAAACCCCGGCTGAAAGAGGCTCTGAAGGCCCAGAACATGGACTATGTGTGCCAACTGGCCCTGGAACAGCTGGACAAGGGAGCCCAGGTGCTGGATGTGAACGTGGGGGTGCCGGGGGTGGATGAACCGGCTCTCATCGAAAAGGTGATCCTCACCCTCCAGTCCATTACCTCTGTTCCCCTCCAGATCGACACCTCCAACATCGAAGCCATGGAACGGGGGCTCCGGGTGTACAACGGCCGTCCTCTGCTGAACTCCGTCAACGGCAAGGCGGAAAACATGGAGAAGGTCCTGCCTCTGGCCAAAAAATACGGGGCGGCTCTGGTGGGCCTGTGCCTGGATGAGGGAGGCATTGCGGACAGCCCGGAAGGCCGTCTGAAAGTGGCGGACAAAGTAATCACGGAAGCCGGGAAATACGGGATCCCTGCCAAGGATATGGTGATGGATCCTCTGGCCATGACCATCAGTACCGGAGGACAGAACGCCCAGATCGACCTGGAGGTGATCCGGCAGCTGAAGGCCCGGCACATCAAGACGGTCATGGGGGTGTCCAACATTTCCTTCGGGCTTCCCAGCCGGGATGCGGTGAACAGCGCCTTCTTCGCCCTGGCCATGGAAGCGGGGCTGTCCGCCGGGATCATCAATCCCAACAGCGGCGCCATGATGGGCGCCTACATTGCCTACGGGGCCCTCAGCGGCAAGGATGAAGGCTGCAAGAAGTATGTGGAATACTTTGCCGACGCCCCTCAGATGGTGGCCGTGGCCAAATCCCAGGGCAGCGGCAAACCGGCGGCCAAAGGGGCCCAGAAGGAATATCCCCTGGAAGAAGCCATTGTGAAAGGGCTCATCAGCCAGGTGGAAAACGGGGTCCGGAAACAGTTGGCAGAAGGCAAACCCGCCCTGGACATCATCAATGAATCCATGATCCCTGGCCTTAACATCGTAGGGGATCTGTTCGAAAAGAAAAAGCTGTTCCTGCCCCAGCTGCTGGTCAGTGCCGATGCGGCCAAGGCCGGGTTCGAGATCCTGAAGCAGTCCATTGCCACCGGAGCCAGCACGGAAAAAGGAGAACCCATTGTGGTCTGCACGGTGAAGGGGGATATCCACGACATCGGCAAAAACATCGTGAAGGTGCTCCTGGAAAACTACGGTTATCAGGTCATCGACCTGGGGAAGGATGTGCCGCCGGAAGAAGTGGTGAAAGCCGCCCGGGACCATAATGCCAGACTAGTGGGGCTCAGTGCCCTGATGACCACTACCGTGGGAGCCATGGAAGAGACCATCCGCCAGATCCGCCGGACCCTGCCGGAGTGCCGGGTGATGGTGGGAGGTGCCGTAATGACCGAGGAATACGCCCGGACCATCGGCGCGGATTTCTACGGGGCCAATGCAGTGGCCAGCGTCAGCTATGCCAACCAGCTGTTCCATAAACAATAAACAACAGTAAAAAACAAAACAACTACAGAAAGAAGAGATGCAGCATGACAAGACCTTTGATCGGTGTTTCCGGAAGCCATATGGTGGATGACCACGGCGTTTTTGCCGGGTACCACCGCTCCTATGTGAATGATGACTACATCCGTTCGGTGAACGAAGCCGGCGGGGTGGCTATCCTGGTGCCCTTTACGGAAGATGAGGAAGCCGCCCGGGAAATCATGAGCCGGGTGGACGGGCTGGTGCTCAGCGGCGGCCACGATGTGTATCCCCTCCTGTACGGAGAGGAACCCTGCCGGCAGATCGGTCCGGTGTGGCCGGCCCGGGACAAATTCGACCTGCTGCTCCTTAGGGAAGCGGAAAAGCGGGGGATCCCGGTAATGGGCATCTGCCGGGGCTGCCAGATCATCAACGTGAGCCACGGGGGGACCCTGTATCAGGACCTGTCCCTGGACAAGAACTCCTTTGTGAAGCATTCCCAGAACCAGGATCCGGCCACTCCCACCCATACGGTGGAAATCCAGGCCGGCAGCCGGGCTGCCAAAATCCTGGGCCGGACGGAATGGGTCACCAATACCCACCATCACCAGACAGTGCACCAGGTGGGCCGGGGCCTTGCCGTCACCGGACGGGCCAAGGACGGCACTGTGGAGATCATGGAAGGGACCGGTGAGGGCTATCTTATGGCTTATCAGTTCCATCCGGAAATGATGTCCATCAACAATGCCCAGGCCAAAGCCATTTTCGCTGATTTCATCGCAGCCGCCAAAGGAGGACACGCATAACATGACAGAGAAAAAAGAGAAATTCGGACTGTTCAGCATTGTGCTGCTGGGCATCAACGCCATTATCGGTACCGGGATCTTCCTTTTGCCCAACCGGGCCTATGCCCTGATGGGGCCGGCCTCCCTGGGGATCCTGCTGTTCGACGCCTTCCTGGCCGGGGCCCTGGCTCTGTGTTTTGCCGAAGCCGCCGGGTTCTTTTCCCGGAACGGGGGACCCTATCTGTACGCCAAGGCGGCCTTCGGAGATTTCTGGGGTTATGAGATCGGAGTGCTGAAACTGGTGGTGACCATCATCGCCTGGGCCGCCATGGCCGTAGGATTCGCCACCGCCCTGGGAGCCGCTTTCCCGGCTCTTTCCGGGGACGGGGCCAAGGACATCATTGCAGCCGTGCTGATCGGGGGCCTCAGCGCCCTGAACATTGCAGGGGTCAAGGCTTCCAAATATCTGAACAACATCCTGACAGTATCCAAACTGGTGCCCCTGGTGCTGTTCATCGCCCTGGGGATCTTCTTCCTCAACGGCAGCAATTTCACCCCCTTTGTACCGGCCCATCTGGAAGACGGGGCTTTTGCCAACGCCGCCATTACCATGTTCTTTGCCTTTACGGGCTTTGAAGCCATTGCAGTGGGAGCGGAAGACTACAAGGACCCCAAGAAGAACCTGCCCCGGGGCATCATCCTGACCATGGTGCTGGTGACGGTGATCTACATGCTGGTGGTGGCCATTTCCATCGGCATCCTGGGGCCGGACCTGGCTGCGGACAAGGCACCCATCCAGACCGCTTTCGGACGGGTGGTGGGTCCGGTGGGATCCTACATCATCCTGGTGGGCACCCTGTTCTCCATGGGAGGCATCAATATGGCGGAAGCCTTCATTGCCCCCCGGGCCTGCACCTCTTTGTCGGAAGACGGGATGCTGCCGGAAGTGCTGGCCAAACGGACGCCCTGGGGGACTCCTTATGTGGCCAGTATCGTCATTGCGGTGCTGAGCATTGCTCTGGCCTGGAGCGGCAGCTTCACCACCCTGGCGGCCATCAGCGCCGTATCCCGGTTCACCCAGTACCTGCCCACCTGTCTGGCGGTGATCGTGTTCCGGAAGAAATGGGCGGACCGTCCCCGGACCTACAAGATCCCCGGAGGCATCACCATTCCCGTGATTGCTATCCTTACCAGCCTGTGGATGCTGTCCAATGCCAAGACCATGCAGCTGATCTGGGGTCTGGGGGGCTGTCTGGTGATCCTGCCCTACTATTTCGTGTATGCCAGCAAAAAGAAGCGGGGCCTGATCAAAGAGAAGGAAGAGTAAAGAAAGGAATTGTATGGATCTCCAAACACTGCTGCACAAAGACAACCTGGATCGGGCAGACCTGATTGCCCTGCTGGGCCTTACCGACCCGGAAGACCGGAAGGCCCTCTACGACGCCGCCTATACGGTGAAAAGCGCTTCCGTGGGCCGGGTGGCCTATTACCGGGGCCTTCTGGAATTTTCCAACCGGTGCATCAAAAACTGCCTCTACTGCGGTATCCGCCGGGACAATGAGGAAGTGGAACGGTTCGACACCTCCCGGGAGGACATCCTGGCCATGGCCCGGTGGGCTCTGGACAACCAGTACGGGTCCTTGACCCTCCAGTCCGGTGAACGGCAGGATGAGGAATTCATCGCTTATGTGGAAAGCCTGATCCGGGACATCAAGAAGCTGGGGGACGGGAAACTGGGGCTTACCCTGTGCCTGGGGGAACAGACGGAAGATACCTACCGGCGCTGGAAGGAAGCGGGGGCCCACCGGTATCTGCTGCGGATCGAAACCAGCAATCCGGCTCTGTATGCCACCCTCCATCCTCAGGACGGGCACCATGAATGGACGGTGCGGAAGCACTGTCTGGACATCCTCCGGGACCTGGGCTACCAGGTGGGCACCGGAGTGATGATCGGCCTGCCCGGCCAGACCCTGGAAGACCTGGCGGACGACATCCTGTTCTACCGGGACATGGACATCGACATGATCGGCATGGGGCCCTATGTGGTCCACCACAACACTCCTTTGGGGAAACAGGTGGTGGCCGCCGGGGAAAACACCCCGGAAGCCCAGCAGCACCGGTTCATCCTGGGACTGAACATGATCGCCGTGACCCGGCTGTTCCTGAAAGACGTGAACATAGCAGCCACCACCGCCCTCCAGGCCCTGAACCCCCTGGGACGGGAACTGGGGCTCAAGGCCGGGGCCAACATCCTGATGCCCATTGTGACCCTGCCCAAATTCCGTCCCGACTACCTGCTCTATGACAACAAACCCTGTGTGGAAGACAGCCCGGACCAGTGCCGGAACTGCCTGTCCGCCCGGGTGGCGTCAGTGGGAGACACGGTGGGATTCGGGAAGTGGGGAGATTCCCCCCATTATTTCCGGGAGCACGGGAATGGAGCCAAAGAATAGCGGGAGCAAAAGCTTCCGCTATTCTTTTTATCTATACCAACCCCAACTTTTTATCCATTATACAAACGCCTCTCCATCCGCTACAATAAGACCCATGAAGAAACAAAACAGAGCAAAATGCTCGGAATAAAGAGAGGGGTTTTTAATCATGACTTTGCGTGCACCATTCCGTTTTGATATTGTTGGGAGTTTCCTGCGGCCGGACCGGCTGAAAGAGGCCCGGGCCCGGTTTGCCCGGGGGGAGATCGCCGCCCTGGACCTGAAGCAGGTGGAGGACGAGGAAATCGCCAAACTCATTGAAAAGCAGAAGGCCGCCGGGCTCCATGCCATTACTGACGGGGAATTCCGGCGGAGCTACTGGCACCTGGACTTTTTCTGGGGCTTCCAGGGCATCACCCATATCGAGCTGGAACAGGGCTACCTGTTCCACGGAGAAGAGACCGCCCGGGGCACTGCCATCGTCACCGGAAAAATCAGCGGGAAGGACCATCCCTTTGTGGACCATTTCAGATATGTGAAAGGGTTCGAGGACGAAAACACCCTGGCCCGGCAGACCCTGCCTGCTCCGGCTCAGCTGCTGGCGGAGCTGTACCGGGGAGACAACGGGAAAATCACTGACGCGGTATACCCGGACCGGGAAGAACTGCTCCAGGACATTGCCGCCGCCTACCGGCAGGTGTTCCGGGATCTGTATGGAGCCGGCTGCCGGAACATCCAGCTGGATGACTGCACCTGGGGCATGTTCTGTGATACGGAATACTGGAACAAACGGCAGAAGGGAGCGGTTTCTCTGAAACAGGTGGCGGAGGAGTACCTGCGGCTGAACAACCTGGCCCTGGAAGGCCGGCCTGATGACCTGGTGATCAACACCCATGTGTGCCGGGGAAACTACCATTCCACCTGGGCAGCCCGGGGCGGCTACGGTCCCATTGCTCCCCTGCTGTTCGGGAAGGAAAAAGTGGATGCCTTCTACCTGGAATTCGACGATGAACGGTCCGGGAACTTCGAACCCCTGAAGGAAGTGGCCCCCGGGAAAAAGGTGGTGCTGGGACTCATCACCACCAAGCGTCCGGAACTGGAAGACCGGGCCCAGGTGATCGCCCGGATCCGCGAAGCCGTCCAATATGTGCCCCTGGAAAACCTCTGCCTCAGCCCCCAGTGCGGTTTCGCTTCCTGCGAAATCGGCAACAAGCTGACCGAAGAACAGCAGTGGGCCAAACTGGCCCTGGTCCGCTCCATCGCCCAGGAAGTGTGGGGGGAATAACCTCTTTGGCCGCGGCCCGCGACCGGGGGTGTGAATTTTTCACACCCCCTTTTTTGATTCTCTTTTGACGGAATTCCGTGAAAACGTCTAAAAACTTCTGGTGAAAAAACTGAAATTTATTTGTTATGGACGCTTCCTTTCGACGTTTTTCAGATGAATCTTCTTTACAATGGAGCCATGAAGTCGAGAAATCAGATTCCTGCACGAAGCATGACGCAAAGGAGTGGTATTACATGATGAAGAATGAAGAAATCGGAAAAGCCATGACCATTAAACTGGAATTCCCCAACGGGCTGCCCAAACCCAAACCTTTCCAGGAAGGCATCCGTCGGGCTCCGGACCGTGGCTTCCGTCTGACTCCGGCACAGACTGAAATTGCTCTGAAAAATGCCCTGCGTTATATCCCGGAAGAATATCATGAAGAACTGATCCCGGAATTCCTGGAAGAACTGACCACCCGGGGCCGGATCTACGGCTACCGTTTCCGTCCGGAAGGCCGGATCTACGGGAAACCCATTGATGAATACAAAGGCAAATGCACCGAAGGCAAGGCCTTCCAGGTGATGATCGACAACAACCTGGACTTTGAAGTGGCTCTGTATCCTTACGAACTGGTCACCTACGGGGAAACCGGCAGCGTGTGCCATGACTGGATGCAGTACCTGCTGATCAAACGGTATCTGGAAGAAATCACTCCGGACCAGACCCTGGTCATGGAATCCGGCCATCCTCTGGGCCTGTTCCATTCCAAACCGGAAGCTCCCCGGGTAATCATCACCAACGGTCTGATGATCGGGGAATACGACAACCAGCATGACTGGGAAATCGCCGAAGAAATGGGCGTGGCCAACTATGGGCAGATGACCGCCGGCGGCTGGATGTACATCGGGCCCCAGGGCATCGTCCATGGTACCTTCAACACCATCCTGAACGCCGGCCGCATGAAACTGGGGATCCCGGAAGACGGGGACTTGGGCGGCAAGCTGTTCGTCACCTCCGGCCTGGGCGGCATGAGCGGTGCCCAGGGCAAAGCGGCGGAAATCGCCAACTGCACCGCCATTGTGGCGGAAGTGGATGCTTCCCGGATCAAGACCCGCCTGGATCAGGGCTGGATCTCCGGAGTTTCCGATTCCCTGCCGGAAGTCATTGCCATGGCCCAGAAATCCATGGCGGAAAAGAAGGGCAAATCCTTCGCATACCACGGCAACATCGTTGACCTGCTGGAATACATTGTGGACCACAACATCCATGTGGACCTGGTTTCCGACCAGACTTCCTGCCACAACGCCTACAACGGCGGCTACTGCCCTCAGGGCCTGACCTTTGAGGAACGGACCAAGATGCTGGCAGAAGATCCGGCCAAGTTCCGGGAACTGGTGGACAAGACCCTCCATGCCCACTTCGAAGCCCTGAAGAAGATCACCGCCCGGGGCGTGTACTTCTTCGACTACGGCAACTCCTTCATGAAAGCCGTGTTTGATTCCGGGGTAAAGGAAATCTCCAAGAACGGTGTGGACGACAAAGACGGGTTCATCTGGCCCTCCTACGTGGAAGACATCATGGGACCCCAGCTGTTCGACTACGGCTACGGACCCTTCCGCTGGGTATGCCTGTCCGGCAAACCGGAAGACCTGCACAAGACCGATATGGCGGCCATGAGCTGCATCGACGTGAACCGCCGGTACCAGGATCGGGACAACTACAACTGGATCCGGGATGCAGAAAAGAACAAACTGGTGGTGGGCACCCAGGCCCGTATCCTGTACCAGGATGAAGTAGGCCGTGTGAACATCGCCCTGAAATTCAACGAACTGGTCCGGAACGGGGAAATCGGGCCTGTCATGATGGGCCGTGACCATCACGACGTATCCGGTACGGACTCTCCCTTCCGGGAAACCTCCAACATCAAGGACGGCTCCAATGTAATGGCTGACATGGCAGTCCAGTGCTTCGCCGGGAACGCAGCCAGAGGCATGAGCCTGTGCGCCCTCCACAACGGCGGCGGCGTGGGCATCGGCAAAGCCATCAACGGCGGCTTCGGTCTGGTGCTGGATGGCAGCCACCGGGTGGATGAAATCATCCGCAGCTCCCTGAGCTGGGATGTAATCAGCGGTGTGGCCCGCCGGTCCTGGGCACGGAACGAACACGCCATGGAAACGGCTGTGGAATTCAACAAGACCCGTCACGGCATCGGGCAGATCACCCTGCCGTACCTGACCGACGAAAAACAGATCAAAGACGCAGTGGCCAAGGTTTATCCCAAAGCCCATGTGATCAAAGACTGATCCACAGGAACCATACAGAATCAAAGGGCTGCTGCACGGATACCGTGCAGCAACCCTTTTGTGGCAGAACTGAAGGAGGAAAGGCAATGATTGACAGACTGCTGATCAAACATGCGGCCCAGATTGTGACCCCGGAAGGGAATACCGCCCGTCATGGCCGGGAAATGAAACAGCTGAAGATCTACGAGAACCAGTCCATCCTGATTGAAAACGGGAAGATCCGCAGCATCGGGAACCAGCCGGACTGGGAGAAACTGGTGCCGGCGGACAAACAGATCGACGCCACCGGCAAGGCGGTGCTCCCCGGGTTCGTGGATTCCCACACCCACCTGGTGTTCGGGGGCTACCGGCCCGATGAATTCCTCTGGCGGATGGGCGGCATGAGCTATATGGAAATCATGGAACGGGGCGGGGGCATCCTGAACACCATGAAGGCCACCCGGGAAGCCAGCCGGGAAGAGCTGGTGGACCACAGCATGGACTTTTTGAAGAAGATGCTGGCCATGGGGGTCACCACCGTGGAAGCCAAAAGCGGCTACGGCCAGGATCATGATACGGAAATCAAACAGATGGAAGTGGTCCGGGACCTGAACGAAAAGCAGCCCATCGAGCTGGTGTCCACCTTCCTGGGGGCCCATGCGGTGCCGCCGGAATACAAGGACCGGGGGGATGACTTCATCGAATTCCTCCTGAAGGATGTAATGCCGGAAGTGGCGGAAAAACACCTGGCGGAATTCTGCGACGTGTTCTGCGAAAAAGGGGTGTTCTCCATTGAACAGAGCCGGCACCTGCTGACGGAAGCCCGGAAGATGGGCTTCAAGCTGAAAATCCATGCAGATGAGATCGTCAGCCTGGGCGGGGCGGAACTGGCCGGGGAACTCCACGCCACCAGTGCGGACCATCTGCTCCATGCTTCCGATGCAGGGATCCGGGCCATGGCGGACAACGGGGTGGTGTCCACCCTGCTGCCCACCACCGCCTTCTGTCTGAAAGAACCCTTTGCCCGGGCCCGGGAAATGATCGACGCCGGCTGCGCCGTAGCCCTGGCCACGGATTTCAACCCGGGAAGCGGCTTCACCTTCTCGGTGCCCCTCATGATCGGCCTGGCGGTGATCTACATGAAGATGAGTGCGGAAGAAGCCATCACCGCCCTGACCCTGAACGGGGCCGCGGCCCTGGACCGGGCGGACCGGATCGGTTCCCTGGAGCCGGGGAAACAGGCGGACCTGGTGATCCTCCAGTATCCGTCCTACAAATTCCTTCCCTACCATACAGGGGTCAACATTGTGGAAACCGTCATCAAAAAAGGAAAAGTGGTGGTCCGGTAAGCCTGCCGGCTGCCCTGGCTCAACAGAAGAGGGTGCTGCACATTGGGTGCAGCACCCCCTTCTTTTCTTTCTTTTCCGTTTATATTATAATAGTACTGATTACTATGACAATTTGAGGGGCCTTACGGGAGTTGGTAATTTTTACATAAAATTTCTCTGATGAGGTGTGGAAACATGACGAGTCTGATCCAAGCGCGGTTTTTAGGCGCTCCTGTTATCCAGAAAGACGGGAAGGAAATCTTCTTTCCCTATAATAAAGTCAATGCACTGGTATACTACCTGCTGGTGAAGGGCACGGTGATGCGGGATGAACTGAGCGGTGTGCTGTGGGCGGACAAGCCCGATGCCATTGCCCGGAAAAATCTCCGGAATGCCATTTACGAAACCAAGAAGATCCTGGGACCGGATGTGTTCATTTCGCCCCGGAAAGCCATTATCAAGGTGAATCCGGAAATCCGGGTCCAGGTGGATGTGAAGGAATTCGAGGTGGATCCGGGCCGGAACTTGGAACTGTATCAGGGTGCCTTCCTCCAGGGGTTCTTCATCAAGGATGCGGCAGAGTACGAAAACTGGTATCTGACGGAACGGGACCGTCTGGAAGGACTGTACATGGATGCCCTGCTCCAGAAACTGAAGGAAGCGGTGGCTGTCCGGAATCAGGCCAAGGTGACCCGGTACGGCCGGATGCTCATTGCCCATGATCCCTACGATGAATCCATCTATACCCTGCTGCTCCGGACGTATTGTGAGCAGGGAAACATGAAGCAGGCTACGGAACTGTATGAGGAAATGAAGAAGCTGTTCCGGGAAGAGCTCCAGAGCAATGTGCCTCCGGAAATCGAAGAGCTGATGAAACGGACCCTCCATGAGGAAAAGCAGGAGAAAAAAGAGCAGGGGATCCTGAAACCCCGGCCCAAAGGCAGCCTGACCGGACGGGAACGGGAACTCCAGCTGGTGAACAGGATGCTGGAAGAGTTCCTCCAGGGCAGGAACAGCGATACCCTGCTGATCCGGGGAGAAGCCGGCTGCGGCAAGACCATCCTGAAGGATGCCCTGGTGGAGGAACTGCCTCCGGAAGTGACGGTGATCCAGACCAACTGCTTCAAACCGGAACAGAACATCCTGCTCCGGCCCTGGACCGGAATCGTGGAGGGGCTGGGGAACCTGATCCGCCGGGAAAAGATCCCGGTGCCCAACATGGATCCCTCCCGGCTGTATGAACTGTTCCCCCAGATGGACATGAGCGGGGACCGGGAAGCGGGACTGGCGGAAATCAAGGATCTGCTGAAATTCGACGCCATTTTCCACACCCTCTACACGGTGATGGAAAATGTGGGGGAAAGCCGGCAGCTGCTGTTTATCTTTGAGGACATCCAGTGGATGGATCCTCTCAGCCTGTCTTTGTTGAGCAGTCTGATCCTCCACAAGAAATCCTCCCGGTTCATGTTCCTGCTGACCGCCCAGCCTTCCCAGGACAAGAACTATCAGAAATTCGAGACCTCCGTCTCCATGTACCACAAGCTCCGGCTGTTGGAACTGGCCCCCCTGGACAGGGAGACCGTCCGGCTCTTTGCCCTGGACATGGAACTGCCGGTGCCGGTGGATGACCATCTGGTGGACCGGCTGCTGGAAGAATCGGAAGGGAACCTGTTCCTGCTCCGGGAATGCCTGAAGGCCCTCAAGACCACCGGCAGTCTGGAAAACCTGACGGAAAACATGCGGAATATTTTCAAATCCAACTGTTTCGCTCTTACCGATGACCAGCGGAAGATCCTGGACTTCATTTCCCTGTTCTACGACGGGGCGCCTCTGGCCATGATCTCGGAATACATGCATATGAACAGCCTCCAGGCCCTGGAAAACCTGGAGGTGCTCCGGAACAACAACTTCATCCGGCCGGTGCCCCAGCAGCCGGAAGTGATCTATGAAATTGTCCAGCAGAAGCTGAAAGAATACATCCACCAGCAGATCTCCCTGGAAAAACAGAAGATCCTCCACAGCTACATCGCCGGACTCTGGGAAAAGCGGCTTACCCATTCCCCCCAGGACATCCGGCTGTACCACCATCTGGAATACCATTACCAGGAGGCCGGAGAACTGGTGAACATGGGCCGGTACAAACTGAAGATCCTTATGTATTATCTGAACTTCAGCAATGAACTGTTCCCTGTGCTCAGCAGTGCGGATATTATGCCCGACGATGACAAGAGCCGGTACATCGAGTCCAATCTGGGCAAATTCCTGGCGGAAGTGGACGAGATGATGCACACCATCAAGCGGACCTGCGGGGAGACTCCGGAAGTCCGGGACCTGGAAATGAACTACCTGCACCTGATGGGCCGGCACTACATCCGGGTGGGAGAATACGAAAAAGGGGTCCGGAACATTCTGAGCCTGATCGAACAGGCGGCAGAAGTCCACAACCGGGACTACATGCTCATGGGCTATAAGCAGATGATCTACTACGATATCCAGATCGGCAACACGGAAGAAATGAAGAACTATCTGGAAGTGGCCCTGAACCTGGCGGACGAATGCAACTACCACAAGGAAATGGGGATCCTGCTCCGGCTCAAGGGCCTCAACATGATCATGCAGGGGAATTTCCCGGAAGCAGAACGGCTGCTGAAGGAATCCATCTCCACCTTCATGGTGACCCAGAATGTCCAGCGGCGCTATGCCCTGAACATTGCCGGAGCCTACAACTACCTGGGGGAGATCCGTCGGGGAGAGGGAAAGTTCCAGGAGGCCCTGGACTGCTACGACAAGGCCCTGGACTATGCCAGGGATCAGGAAGCCTACAGTTCCTGGGTGGTCTTTTCCTGCAATGCAGGGGTCACCTGTTACAATATGGGGCAGTTCGACCGGGCCAAAAAGTATTTTCTCCAGGCCTATGAACTGTTCCCCCGGTATGTGTTCTACTGGCGTCATCCCATAGTGGAATCCTACCTGGCCCTTTTGTCCATGCGGGAAGGAAAGGAAAAGGAGGCGGTCCGGTTCCTGGATGATGCTCTCCACAAACTGGGGAACATGAACAATCCCCGGGAGGCAGGCTATGTATACATGGCCATCGCCCTTTTGAAGAAGGACCATCCGGACAGCGGGATCGCCCGCCATTACGAAGGGAGCCTGGGGTCCTATGCCACCCGGGCCCTCCAGGTGCTGGATCCCTACCGGGACACCTGGGAACGGAAGCAGATGGAAGCGTTGTTTTGAGAAATCAAAGGAGGAATGAACCATGGTAACGTTGAAGAAAGTGGCGGAAGTCCTGGAAGCCCAGGTGGTTTCCGGACAGGAAGGGATGGACCGGACGGTGAACCAGGCCTGCGGCAGCGACATGATGAGCGATGTGCTGGCCTATGCCAAGGAAGATTTTGTACTGCTCACCGGGCTCCTGAACATCCAGGTGGTCCGGACGGCGGACGTGAGCGATGCAGCGGCTCTGATCTTTGTCCGGGACAAGCATCCGGAACAGGATGTGCTGCTGGCGGCCCGGAGCAAGGGGATCCCGGTGCTCTACACCCGGTGCACCATGTTCGAGGCCTGCGGCCGGCTGTATGAGCTGGGGCTCCGGGGCTGCTCCGGCAAGGACCGGAAATAGCCGTCATGGAGGAAAAATACACGGTGATCCCCAATGACTTTGAACGGGCCGGGGCGGCTTCCACATCCCTGAAAGGAATGCTCAAGCAGCTGGGACTGGCTCCGGAACTGATCCGGCGGATCGCCATCGGAACCTATGAAGGGGAAATGAACTGTCTGATCCATGGGGGCGGGGGAGAGATCCGGGCCGATCTGGATCCGGAAAAGGTCACCATCACCATCGAGGACCATGGCCCCGGGATCCCGGATGTGGAAAAAGCCATGCAGGAAGGCTGGTCCACTGCGTCCGCCAAGATCCGGGCCATGGGGTTCGGGGCCGGCATGGGGCTGCCCAACATGAAGAAAGTTTCCGATGCCATGAAAATCGATACCCAGGTGGGGAAAGGGACCCGGGTGACCCTGGAGTTCCGGCTGGCCCACTGAGTAAGGGGAAGGAAAAGCAGGTGAAAACCGGTGAGTGAAGCCTATCTCAATTCGGTCCGAGTCAACCGGGAAAAATGCACCGGGTGCCTGATCTGTGTGAAGGAATGTCTGGTCCAGGCCATCCGGGTCCGGCAGGGAAAAGCGGTGATCCTTTCGGACCGGTGCATCGACTGCGGGGAGTGCATCCGCTGCTGTCCCACCCGGGCCATGGAAGGATGGGCGGACCCGCTGACGGAACTGAAGAAGTACAAAGTGAACATTGCTCTGGCCACCCCTTCCTTTTACGCCCAGTTCGACGGGAACATCGCCGCCTCCGTGATCTGGGAGGGGCTCCGGGAACTGGGGTTCGACACGGTGTTCGACGTGGCTTTGGCCGGGGACTATATCAGCGACGAAATGGAGCGGTACATCGCCCATTACAAGGGCCCCTTCCCCCTGATCTCCTCCGCCTGCCCGGCGGTGCTCCGGCTGATCCAGACCAAGTATCCGGAACTGGTGAAGCAGGTGCTCCCGGTACTGGCACCGGCGGAAGCGGCGGCCATCTATACCCGGCGGGAAACCACCCGGCGGCTGCAACTGGCCCCGGAGGAAGTGGGGATCTGGTTCATTTCTCCCTGCCCCGCCAAGGGCACCAACATCCACCAGTCCGTGGACGTGGCCCACACGGCGGTCACCGGATCCTTCACCATTTCTTCCATCTATGGGCCTCTGACCCAGGCCATCAAGCATGTGCAGGAAACCCGGTATGAGGTGCCGGAAGCCACCCTGGGCTCTTCCTACAGCCTCAGCTGGGGAAGCTGGCGGGGGGAACTGGAATCCACCGGCCTGACCAATGCCCTGGCGGCCCAGGGGCCGGAAGAGGTGGACGAACTGCTGGAACAGGTAAGCATGGCCAAACTCAGCGATGTGCGGTACGTGTGCTGTTACAGCTGTGCAGGGGGCTGCATCGGAGGGCCCTGTGTGGCGGTGAACAAGTACGTGGCCGCCAAGAATCTCCGGGTGCGGGTGGACCGCCGGCGGAACCGGGAAAATGCGGACCGGGAGACCGCCATGGCCCGCTGCCGGATCATCGAGGATTTCCCGGCTTCCTGGAAGTACATCAAGCCCCTGGAACCCCGGCCCCATCCGCCCCTGGCCAGGGATTTCGGCGAGGCCCTGGAGAAGATGGGCCAGCTGAAGAAACTGGAAAAAGAGTTCCCCCAGCTGGACTGCGGGGCCTGCGGAGCCCCCACCTGCCGGGCTTTTGCGGAAGACGTGGTCCGGGGCTATGGAGAAAAGGAGGGGTGCATCTTCCTGCGAAAGAAAAAGGAAAAATGAGGAAAAATCAGAGAATGTTCAAAAAATAACAGAAAAAGGACAGCTGTCCGGTTAAATTTCCAGAGCTGTCATGTCCTTTTTCCTTGCAAGTTGGCGGAAATATTGTTATTATTTATGACGTGGATTCTATTTTTAAATATTCAGATAGAATCTCCAGACGAGAAGCCTATCAGGCAAACAGGAGGAAGAGCAAATGATCGATATTACGGATCGAGTCCATTGTGCCGCAGCACTCAGCAAGATCACCACAGCTGAAAAAGCGGCAGAAATGATTCAAGACGGCATGAACCTGGGCATGAGCGGATTTACCCCTTCCGGGTATCCCAAAGCAGTACCCCTGGCTCTGGCTGCCAGAGGAAAGGAACATCCCTTTAAAGTCAATGTCTGGACTGTGCTCCCTGGACCTGAAATCGATACGGCCATGGTGGAGGCAGGGATCGTAGGCAACCGGATGCCCTACCAGACCGACAAAAACTGCCGGAACGCCATCAACAACGGCCAGATCCGGTATCTGGACACCCATATCAGCACCTTCAACCAGATGGCCCGGTTCGGCTTCCTGCCGGATCACCGGGATGTGGATGTGGCCATCATCGAAGCCTGCTCCATCAAGGACCTGGGCAAAGGGAAGATCGGCATCATCCCCACCACCAGCCTGGGGGGCAGCTGCGGCTATGTCCAGAGCGCCAAGAAAGTCATCGTGGAAGTGAACGTAACCCAGCCTCTGGGCCTGGAAGGGATGCACGACTGCTATGTGCCCCTGGATCCTCCCTACCGGAAGATCATTCCCATCGAACGGCCGGAAGACCGGGTAGGGACTCCCTACATTCCCTGCGACCTGGACAAGGTGGCAGCCATCGTTCCCTGCGATATCCCCGATACCCCCAGCAAACTGGCGGCCATTACCGATGATGCCCGGGCCATGGGGGGCAACCTGGTGGAATTCCTGAAAAACGAAGTAAAGGCCGGCCGGCTGCCCAAGAACCTGCTGCCCCTCCAGTCCGGGGTAGGGTCCGTGGCCAACGCGGTGATCAACGGCCTGGTCCATTCTGATTTCGAAGACCTGACCGTATACACGGAAGTGATCCAGGACGGTATGTTCGACCTGATCGATGCCGGGAAACTGCGGGTGGCTTCCGGGGCATCCCTGACCATGTCCGCTGAAGTCCAGAAGAGATTCTACAGCAACCTGGACAAATACAAATCCCATCTGATCCTCCGGCCCCAGGAAATTTCCAACAACCCGGAAGTGGTCCGCCGGCTGGGTGTCATCGCCATGAACACCGCCATCGAAGTGGACCTGTATGGGAACGTGAACTCTTCCCATATCAACGGCACCAACCTGATGAACGGCATCGGCGGCAGCGGGGACTTTGCCCGGAACGGCTATCTGTCCATCTTCTTCGCCGAATCCGAACGGAAGGGCGGCAAGATCAGTTCTGTAGTGCCTTTCTGCTCCCATATCGACAACTGCGAACACGATGTGGATGTGATTGTATCCGAACGGGGTGTGGCTGACCTGAGAGGCCTGTCCCCCAAAGAAAGAGCACCCATCATCATCGACCAGATCGCCAGCCCCAGATACCAGCCCATCCTGAAGGATTATTTCGAACGGGCTTGTGTGGCCTGCCACAACAGCCAGACCCCTCACATCCTGTCCGAAGCCTTCTCCTTCCATGAAAGAATGCTGAAAAACGGCACCATGGAGAAGGAATAAGAGGGTTTTCCAGCGATATTTTCCGAAAACCGGTGGCAACAGGGTCATATTTATGTTACAATTACCGTGTTTTGGTTTCGCTGCAGCCAAGAATCCTTGAAGGAGGTGCGTATTTTTGACCACACAGGAAAAAATTGAAGATATGTTTGCCCGCTACGAGAAAATCGAAGCAGGCGGAGGCGCCAAAAGAGTCGGCAAACAGCATGATGCCGGTAAAATGACTGCCCGGGAACGGATAAAGTCGTTCTTAGATGAGGGAAGTTTTGTAGAACTGGATAAATTTGTAGAACATCGCTGCTCCAACTTCGGCCAGGAAAAGAAATATCTGGCCGGGGACGGGGTGGTGACAGGCTACGGCACGGTTAACGGACGGACGGTGTTCGTTTACGCCCAGGATTTCACCGTGGAAGGGGGATCCCTGGGGGAAATGCACGCCAACAAGATCGCCAAGGTCCAGGCCATGGCCTTGAAGACCGGGGCACCCATCGTGGGCATGGAAGATTCCGGCGGTGCCCGGATCCAGGAAGCCACGGACGCCCTGGCCGGGTTCGGGAAAATGTTCAAGCAGAATACCCTGGCTTCCGGGGTGATTCCCCAGATTTCCGCCATCATGGGTCCCTGCGCCGGGGGTGCGGTATACAGTCCGGCTCTTACGGACTTCATCTACATGGTGAAGAAGAATTCCAAGATGTTCATTACCGGACCGGAAGTGGTGAAGACCGTGACCGGCGAGGAAGTGGGCCAGGAAGACCTGGGAGGCACCTTTACCCACTGCACCCGCAGCGGGGTGGCGGACTTCCCGGCGGAAAACGATGCGGACTGCCTGGAACAGATCCGGTACCTGCTCAGTTTCCTGCCCAGCAACAACCGGGAGAATCCTCCGGTCTATGACACCGGGGACAGCGCTTACCGGATGGATGAAAGCCTGAACACCATCATTCCTGACGGTCCTCAGATGCCCTATGATATGTACAAAGTCATCCGCAGCATCGTGGACAACGGGGAATATGTGGAACCTCACCGGATGTATGCCCGGAACATCATCACCTGCCTGGCACGGATGGACGGATCCACGGTGGGGATCATCGCCAACCAGCCCCGGATCATGGCCGGGTGCCTGGATATCAACGCTTCTGACAAGGCGGCCCGGTTCATCCGCTTCTGCGATGCTTTCCGGATCCCTCTGATCAATATCGTGGATGTGCCCGGGTTCCTGCCGGGAACGGACCAGGAATACGGCGGCATCATCCGTCACGGGGCCAAGATGCTCTATGCCTACTGCGAAGCCACGGTGCCCAAGATCACCCTGGTGACCCGGAAGGCCTATGGGGGTGCTTATCTGGCCATGTGTGCCCAGGACTTGGGTGCCGATCATGTGATTGCCTGGCCCACGGCGGAAATCGCCGTCATGGGACCCCAGGGGGCTGCCAAGATCATCTTCCGGAAAGACCCGGATGTGGAACAGAAGACCCAGGAGTACATCACCAACTTTGCCACTCCTTATTATGCCGCCAAGCACGGGATGGTGGAAATGGTCATCGAACCCAAGACCACCCGTCCCACGCTGATCAAAGCGCTGCGTATGTTAAAATCAAAGCAGGAAGACCGGCCAACTAAGAAACACGGTAACATTCCTCTGTGATTTTGATATAAACCATTCATCATGAGGGAAGAGAGGTGAAACGTTCATGACCGACAATCCTTGGCTGATTATGATGATCAACATGACCATCGTATTCGGCGTGCTGATTGTGCTGGGAATCCTGATGGTGCTGATCCATGCTGTCGATCCCACCAAGAAAGTTCAGGGAAAAAAAAAGCCTGTAGTTGCTAAACCAGCGCCTTCCGCTGCTGCCAGCAAACGGCAGGAAGAGGAAAAAGTGGCTGCCATGGCAGCTGTCCTGGCCCTGGTCCAGGATGAAGACGATATGATTGCAGCTGCCCTGAGTGCTGCCATCGCCGAACACAAAAGAAAAATGGAGCCGATGAATCTGCCCCATCATTCTTTCTGATGAACTGTTGAGGGACGGTTCATTATCCACAAAATCAAACAACTTGAAAACTGTTTAGGAGGGTATTCTCATGAGAAAATTTAATGTTAACGTTAACGGTACTGTTTACACCGTAGAAGTTGAAGAAGTTGGCGGCGCTGTAACCGCAGCTCCTGCTGCCCCTGCCGCTCCTGCTGCTGCTCCTGCTCCGGCTCCTGTAGCTGCTGCTCCTGCTGCTGCTCCCGCTCCGGCTCCTGCCGCTGCTCCTGCTGCTGCTCCTGCTCCCGCTGCCAAACCGGCCGCTGCTGCTCCTGCCGGCTCCGTAACCGTATCCGCTCCCATGCCCGGCAAGATTCTGTCCGTTAACGTAAAACCCGGCGACAAAGTGGAAGCCGGCGATGTTCTGCTGATCCTGGAAGCTATGAAGATGCAGAATGAAATCATGGCTCCTGAAGATGGCACGGTTTCCGAAGTCCGCGTAAACGCTGGCGATACCGTAGCCACCGGCGACGTAATGGTTATTCTCTAATCATCGTCTCCGAACATAAAGGAGGATTTTAGAACATGGATGCTTTTGTGGTAGCCCTGACCTCTGTCATCCAGGACAGTGGGTTTGTGGCTTTTACCTGGGGCAATGCCGTGATGATGCTGGTAGGGTGCATCCTGCTGTACCTGGCCATCGTCAAAGGCTTTGAACCCCTGCTGCTGAGCCCGATCGCCTTCGGGTGCATTCTGGCCAACGTACCCCGGACCGGGTTCGAAACCGATCCCGGCGTTATGCAGCTGATCCTGGGCGGGATCAAATACGAAATCTTCCCTCCGCTGATTTTCATGGGCGTAGGGGCCATGACCGACTTTGGTCCGCTGATTGCCAACCCCAAGACCCTGCTGCTGGGTGCTGCTGCCCAGATCGGTGTGTTTGTGGCTCTGCTGGGGGCCATGCTCCTGGGCTTCAATGTGAAGGAAGCTTCCGCCATCGGGATCATCGGTGGTGCTGACGGCCCGACTTCCATTTACCTGGCTTCCAAGATGGCTCCCCATCTGCTGGGCGCCATCGCCGTGGCCGCTTATTCCTACATGTCCCTGGTGCCTCTGATCCAGCCGCCTGTGATGAAACTGTTCACCTCCAAGGAAGAACGGAAGATCAAAATGGCCCAGCTGCGTACGGTGACCCACTTTGAAAAAGTGGTGTTCCCCATTGTCACCACCATTTTCATTTCCCTGCTGCTGCCTTCCGTATGCTCTTTGATCGGGATGCTGATGCTGGGGAACCTGTTCACCGAATCTGGCTGTATGGACCGTCTGTCTGACACGGCACAAAATGCCCTGATGAACAGTGTGACCATCATGCTGGCCACCGGTACCGGCCTGACCATGAAGGCCGAAAGCTTCCTGACCTTGCAGACCATCGAAATCATCTGCCTGGGTCTGGTTGCCTTTATCGGCGGCACCGCCGGCGGTGTGCTGTTCGGCAAGCTGATGAGCAAGCTGGACGGCGGCAAGACCAACCCGCTGATCGGTTCTGCTGGTGTATCCGCAGTGCCTATGGCTGCCCGTGTGTCCCAGGTTGTGGGACAGCAGGCTGACCCTGGCAACTTCCTGCTGATGCACGCCATGGGCCCCAACGTGGCCGGTGTTATCGGTACGGCTGTTGCAGCCGGTACCATGCTGGCCATGGTGGGCGGCAAATAAAAAACAAAAGTTTTTTGAGCTGTTGCTTCGGCAGCAGCTCTTTTTTTGCAGAAAACACCTTTCTATTGGGGGGATTTTTGCTATAATAAAAGGGATATGTTTTTTTGTCGGCGGAAAAGCCCAAAGGAGAATATTTTGGAAGCATACAAGGAATTTTCGACAACCAGCCGGGAGCGGAGACTGTATCAGTGGGGGACCCTGGCTCTCATTGCCCTCAGCTGGGCCTATGAAGGGTATCATACTTTTGCTCTGGGCCAATTGAGTATCATGGGCTGGGGGTACAACCTGCTGTTTGTGATCCTCTGGTGCTGGCGCTGCCTGTTCCAGTACAGCATCCAGCTCACCAGCGACAAGCTGATCGTGGTCATGTACGGCCTGGGGCTGGAACGGCGGATGACCGTTTACCTGAAGGACCTGGAAAGTTTTTCCAACCATTACAAACGGAGCTTTTTCCGGAAGACCTCCATTAAAAAATATGTCCACCGGTATTCTTCCGTGGATCCCAATCCCCAGCGGATCCTGGTGTACCGGGAGAATGGAAAACTCTGCGGCCTGCTGTTCAAATCCAGCGATGAGCTGATGGACCGGCTGGCCCGGCGGTTCCCCAAACAGTACCTGGAATTTCCAGAATAACAAAGGAGTCATAGTATGAGCAACAACAATGTGTATGTGGGAAAGGTCATCGCAGTCAACAAACAGCGGGCCAAGGTGAAAATCGAACAGAGACCGGGGGAACAGCGGCCCAAGATGCTGGACTGCTGGAATGCCTGCGAAGCCAAACGGGGCACCCGGGTGATCGTGGGGAAACAGTCCCTGGATGAAAAGAAGGCCCAGATGATCGTGTACGGGATCCCGGTGCTCACCGCCCTGGCCGGTGCGGCTTTCGGCCGGGCCATAGCCCATTTTTTCTCTGCTCCCGTGTGGCAGATCGTGGTGCTCAGCACTCTGGTGTGGCTGGCCCTGGGGCTGGTCTATGCCCGGAACTTCAAGAAGAGTGTCCGGACCAAGGTGGAACAGTGGACCATCACCGGCTATTTCAGCGATGGGGAGATTTACGACGCCAAAGGGAAAAAAGTGGAGGTTTAAACCATGTTGGGGAAAAACCATCTGACCCTGCTGCTGGTCCTGGCAGCCGGTGCCGTCATGGGAGGCCTTCTGGGGGACAGTCTCCAGGCTTCCCAGCCTCTGGGCGGAGCCACCGATTTCCTGGTGCGGAAATATCAGGTGCTGACCATTCCCCCTTCCACCATGGACCTTTATGTGGCCAAGGTGACCGCCGGTGTGGAATTTTCTCCCAATCTGGCAGCCATCCTGGGCATGATCCTGGCAGGGATTCTGTTTCACAAGTTATAGGAGAATGCTCGTTATGGAACTGATACTGGCCTCCGGTTCACCCCGGCGCCTGGAACTGCTCCGGCAGATCGGCCTGGAGCCCCGGGTGGTGGTGAGCCGGGGAGAAGAAGAAAAAAACGATGCCACCCCGGAACAGCTGGTGCTGGCCAACGCGCTGGCCAAAGGCCGGGAAGTCCGGGACCGGCTGGGGGACCGGGTGCCCATCCTGGCGGCGGACACGGTGGTGGCCCTGGACGGGGAGATCCTGGGAAAACCCCGGGACAGGGCGGAAGCAGCCCGCATGCTCCGGAAACTCAGCGGCCGGACCCACCGGGTACTGACAGGGATGGCCCTGTTCTTCCAAGGACAGGTCCGGACCCATGTGGAGACCACGAAGGTGGAGTTTTCTCCTCTTTCTGAAAAAGACATTGCCTGGTACATTGCTACCGGGGAACCCCTGGACAAGGCCGGAGCCTACGGCATCCAGGGGAAAGCCGCCTTGTTCATTCCTTCCATCCAGGGGTCCTACACCAATGTGGTGGGACTCCCTCTTGCCCCTTTGAAGAAATTATTTGCAGAATTGGACGTGACAAGACATGACACACTATCTGATCCGGGAGATGCTTCCGGAGGAACGGCCCCGGGAACGGCTCCTGGCCAAGGGACCTGAAGCCCTTGCCATTACGGAACTGCTGGCCATCCTGATCGGCACCGGGAGAAAGGAACATTCGGCCCTGGATATTGCCCGGGAACTGACGGGGGATCTGCTGAAGGATGCCCGGCTGGCCCGGACCCAGGACCCCCGGGAACTGACCCGGATTGCCGGCATCGGGCCTGCCAAGGCTGCGGTGATCCTGGCGGCCCTGGAACTGGGACGGCGGCTGGCAGGGGCGGAAACCCAACCCTTCCAGACCATCCACTGTCCGGAAGACGGAGCCATGCTGGTGATGCCCCGGCTCCGGTATGAGAATCATGAACATTTTCTGGTGGTGCTGCTGAACAGCAAGGGGAAGGTCACTGGCATCGAACCCATTTCTGAGGGGTCTCTCAATGCCTCAGTGGTCCATCCCCGGGAGGCTTTTGCCCCGGCGCTGCTCCACCATGCAGCCGCCATCCTGGCGGTCCACAACCATCCTTCCGGGGACCCCACCCCCAGCCGGGAGGACAGGAGCCTGACCCGGACCCTGTGGGATACGGGGAAGGTGATGGGGATCCCTCTGGTGGATCATCTGATCATTGGAGACGGGGTCTATTACAGTTTCAAGGAACACGGATTGTTGTAAAAGGAGGAACATGGCATGCTGGATCTAATGGGATCTTTTTCCACGGATCTGGGAGTGGATCTGGGCACGGACCATACCCGGATCTGTCTCCGGGACGAGGGTATCGTACTGGACCAACCCACCGCCGTGGCCCTGGACCGGGGCCGGAGAAAGATCCTGGCCCTGGGTCAGGAGGCCCGGCAGATGCTGGGACGGACCCCGGAGGGAATCCAGGTGGTCCGGCCGCTCCAGGACGGGGTCATCGCCGACTTCGACCTGACCCGGCAGATGCTCAGGGGATTCCTCCGCCAGGCCCTGGGGAAACGGCCTTTGTTCCGGCCCCGGCTGGTGCTTACGGTGCCCTGCGGGGTGAACAGCGTGGAGCGCCGGGCGGTGCTGGATGCGGCCATGGAAGCGGGAGCCGGGGAGGCTTACCTGTTGGAAGCCCCTCTGGCGGCAGCCCTGGGAGCCGGGATCCCGGTCCGGGAGACCAAAAGCTGCCTGGTGGTGGATATGGGGGCAGGGGCCACGGAAGCGGCGGTGCTCACCCAGGGAAAGATTGCTCTCAGCCGGCTCCTCCGCCAGGGAGGACGGAGCCTGGACCAGGCCCTTGTCCAGTACAGCCGGAAAAAGTATAATCTTCTTATCGGGACCCTCCAGGCGGAGCAGGTGAAGATCGAGATCGGCACGGTCCGGGAGACTGCGCCTCCGGCCTATATGGACCTTCGGGGCCGGGACCTGATCACCGGGCTCCCCCGGCGGGTGACCATCGATCAGAACCAGCTCCGGGAGGCCCTGTGGGAACCG
The DNA here is from genome assembly GCF_052122455.1 of Acidaminococcus sp. HCP3S3_G9_1. NCBI lineage: Bacteria > Bacillati > Bacillota > Negativicutes > Acidaminococcales > Acidaminococcaceae > Acidaminococcus > Acidaminococcus sp. HCP3S3_G9_1. Next base: position 41,720 of record NZ_JBQKCH010000008.1, read on the forward strand.
GTCCACAAGATGGTGAACTGTGTCCTGGCCCTCCTGGAACAGCTGCCAGACCTGCTGGCCCGGGATGTGGCGGAACGGGGCATCGTCCTTACAGGGGGCGGAGCCCTGCTGCGGAATTTTGACTGGCTCCTGGCCCGGGAAACCGGCCTGAAAGTGTGGGTGGCGGAAAACGCCCTGACCTGCGGAGCCAAGGGAACCGGCATTGCCGCCGGGAATATGAATCTGTTCCGGAAGGGACCCCGTCCCCGCCGGAACGTGTAAATGGAGAGAAGCAGTGCGAATGAGGAAGGAACAGAAAGTCAGACTGGGGGTATTGGCGGCGGCCATCCTGCTGGTGGTGGGGCTGGTATGGGATGCTTTCCACCGGTTCCCTGCCGTGAATACGGTGCTGACCACCCTGACCCGGCCCATCAGCTTTGTGGTGGGAGGCATCGGCGGCGGTTTCAAAGGCACCGGGAATTATTTTGCCTCCAAGACGGCCCTGGAAAAGGAAAATGCCGCCCTGAAAAAGGAAAATGAAGAGCTGCGCCAGAACAATGCGGAACTGATCGGCATGAAGGCGGAGAACCAGCGGCTGGGGAAACTGCTGAAGTTCAGCAGCCTCCATCCCCAGTGGAACATGGTGTCCGCCAAGGTGATCAGCCGGGATCTGGGAGATTTCAAGGATGTGATCCTCATCGACCGGGGAAAAGATGACGGGCTCCAGGTGAACATGCCGGTGGTGAATGCCTCCGGGCTCATCGGCATTGTGGACGGAGTCTATCCCCACATGGCCAAGGTGCTGCTGATTTCCAGTCCCCGGAGCCGGATCGGGGGCCTGAACCTCCGGGGGGATTCCCGGGCGGCGGGAATCGTCAACGGGGTGGCCGGACCGGATCTGCTGCTGGAAATGCGGAATCTCAGCCGGAATGCGGACATCCTGCCCGGAGACACCATTGTGACCAGCGGCTACAGCGGCTACCATCCGGAAGGGCTGGTGATCGGTACCGTGGAAGATGTCCAGATGGATACCGGCGGCCTTACCAAAATGGCCACCATCGCTCCTTCCGTGGATTACAGCCATCTGGAAGAAGCCCGGGTCATCACCAACTTCCAGGGGTTTGCGGATTTCCTCCGTAACGAGGGGAAAGATCCGGATGCCCAGTCCGGCAAAGGAGGGAAATAATGGTGATCGTTGCCCTTGCCTGGCTGTTTTTCACCCTGTTTCTGTTCACTCTGGAAAATCACTGGTTCCTCTTTTTCAACACCACCCAGTCCCCGGACTTGCTGCTGTTGTTTCTCCTGCTCTATGCCATGGACCAGGGGAAACGGAACGGCGCAGTGTATGGACTGGGTATTGGTGCTTTATTGGACGTTGTCACCTTCAGCTATTTCGGCTGGCACATGGTGACCCGGGCGGCCCTGGGGTACCTGATCGGAAAGAACCGGGTGAACATGTTCGTGGACCGGCTGCCCACCTATCTGATCCTCACCGCTCTGGTGACCCTGCTGCTCCAGGTGGCCCGGGGACTGTTCCTGTGCGTGATGCTGGGCCGTTGGCTGCCGATCCTGCCCCTGGCCCTCCAGACCCTGAAGCTTATGGGGTGGAACCTGGTCCTGGCCCCTGTCATGTGGTTCCTGTACCACAGACTGAAGAAACGGGTCCGCAGCCGTATGGATTATTACTATCATCTGTAGGAGTCTGCCGTGCTGAATAAAAAATATGCTTACCGTCTGGAGTTCATGATGGTCACCGGCATCCTGGTGATCCTGATCCTCATCGGACGGATGTTCTATCTGCAAATCGTCAAGGGATCCACTTACCGCCGGCAGGCGGAAGGGAACCGGACCCGCTATACCCGGATCCTGGCCCCCCGGGGCATCATCTATGACTGCAACGGGGAAGAACTGGCCAACAACAAGCCCGGGGTCATGGTGTCCCTGGTGCGCCGGACCGACGGGTACCGGGAAGAGACCCTGGAACGGCTGAGCCAGCTGCTGAACCTGCCTCTGGAAGACATCAAGGAGACCATCCGTCTCTCCGGAGGCAGTTCGGAACCCATCCGTCTGGTCCGGAACGCCTCTCCGGAAGTGGTGGACAAGGTGGAGGAAAACCTTCGCTATCTGCCCGGGGTGATGCTGGAAGTCCAGCCGGTGCGGAATTATCCCAACAAGGGACTGGCAGTCCATGCCCTGGGCTATGTGGGAGAAATCAGTGATTATGAGATCTCCCAGGGAGCCTACAGTGAACTGAAGGCCGGGGACATCATCGGGAAATTCGGCCTGGAAAACTACTACGATTCCTATCTCCGGGGAGAAGACGGCAGCTACCGGGAAGAAGTGGACGTGGCAGGCCGGGTGGTCCAGATCATGGACAAAGTGGATCCCAAACCGGGCCAGGGGCTGGTGCTCACCCTCGACGCCAAGCTCCAGCGGATCGCCGAAGAGGCGGTGGACCGGCAGCTGAAGGCCATCGGGGCCCGGGGCTGCGCCGTGGTGGCCCTGGATCCCAACAACGGGGAAGTGAAGGCCCTGGTGTCCCGTCCCGGATTCGATCCCAACTGGTTTGTCAACGGGATCAGCGAAAAGAACTGGAAATACCTGAATACGGATCCCTTCCATCCCATGACCGACAAGGTCATCGCCGGGGAATATCCTCCCGGATCCACCTTCAAGATCGTCACCGGGTCCGCGGCCCTGGAAGAAAAGAAAGTGACCCCGGATGAACTGATCTACGACTCCGGCCGCCACTGGCTCATCGACATGCGGAACGCCGGAGGGGAAGCCCTGGGGTACATCAACTTCAAACGGGCCCTGGCCGCTTCCGACAACGTGTACTTCTACGAAATGGGGAACCGGGTGGGCATCGACCTGCTGGACAAATACGCCCGGGAATTCGGCTTCGGCCAGACCACGGGCATCGACCTCCACGGGGAGGCCCAGGGACTCATCGCCACCCCGGAATACAAGAAGAAGGTCTTTGATGACGAATGGTACCTGGGGGATACCTTCAACACTGCCATCGGTCAGGGCTTCACCCTGGCCACCCCCATCCAGGTGGCGGAAATGCTCAGTGCCGTGGCCACCGACGGGAAACGGTACAAGCCCCATCTGGTAAGCAAGATCCTCAATGACGACGGCAGCGTGGCCAAGACCTTCGAGCCGGAGGAAGAGGGGAAACTGCCCATTTCTGAATCCACCCTGAAGCTGATCCAGGACGGCCTGGAAGCCGTAACGGAAGAAGGGGGCACTGCCGCCTTCCTGAAGAACCTGCCGGTGCCGGTGGCCGGGAAAACCGGTACCGCCGAAAACCCCCACGGACTGGAACACGGCTGGTTCATCGCCTATGCCCCGGCCAAGAAGCCCCAGCTGGTGGTGGTGTGCATTGTGGAACAGGGCAGCTACGGCACCATTTCCGCAGCCCCCATTGTCAAGAGCATCCTGGAATACGTGTTCACCGATCCCCGGGTGCGGCGGCAGGGCAGCAAGAAATAAGGAGAAACCATGCGCTGGCATTTTTCGTTGAAAAAATATTTTCGGAATATCGACAAACCCCTGCTGATCAGCGTCCTGCTGCTGATCGCCATCGGGGTGGTGCTCATCGGCAGTGCCACCCATGCCAACATCCCCGGGCCCAGACGGTACAGCTTCGTCCTGCGCCAGCTGAGCTTTGCGGCCATCAACCTGGTGCTGGGGGTCTTCCTCATGCGGTTCGACTACCGGATCCTGAAGAGCCTGGCCCGGCCTCTGTACATCTTCAACATCCTCATGCTGCTGGCGGTGATGCTGGTGGGGAAAAGCGCCCTGGGAGCCCAGCGCTGGCTCCAGCTGGGGCCCATCAGCATCCAGCCCAGTGAGTTTGCCAAAGCCATTATGATCATCAGCCTGTCCTCCTTTGTGGACGACCGGCTGCCCCTTTTGACGGATTTCCGAAGCTGGCTGCCGGTGTTCGGCTATGTGCTGCTGCCCTTCCTGTTCGTTATGAAGCAGCCGGACCTGGGGACTTCCCTGGTGTTTCTGGCCATCCTCCTGGGCACCATGATCGTCTGCGGCTTCCGGATCCGGTATTTCCTGATCATGGGAGGCCTGGGACTGGCTTCGGCGCCTCTGGTGTGGAAAATGCTCCACGAGTACCAGCGGAACCGGATCCGGGTGTTCCTGAACCCGGGACTGGAACCCTACGGCAGCGGCTATCACGTGATCCAGTCCATGATTGCCATCGGTTCCGGGCTTTTTGCCGGCAAGGGGCTTTTTGCCGGTACCCAGAGCCAGCTGAACTTCCTGCCGGAAAACCATACGGACTTTATCTTCGCAGTGGCCGGGGAGGAATTCGGCTTCATCGGCACTACCATTATCCTGCTGCTCTACGGGGTGGTGATCTACCGGGGCCTTTCCATTGCCCTCCATGCGTCCGATGATTTTGGAACCCTGCTGGCCGTGGGAGTGGTCTCTATGTTCCTGTTCCACATCCTGGTCAATGTGGGGATGACCAGCGGCATTATGCCGGTCACGGGGGTGCCCCTGCCTTTCATGAGCTACGGGGTCAGCTCTCTTACCACCAATATGCTCATGGTGACCCTGCTGCTGAACATCAATGCCCATCACCAGACCCTGCGTTTTCATTAAGGAGATATTATGCGAAAAGACTTACCCATCGACATACTCAGTGCTGTGGAAAAACCCGCCCGGTACACCGGCATGGAATTCGGCAGCATCGTAAAGCCGGAAGAGGAAACGGAGGTTTCCTTCTGTCTGGCCTTCCCGGATACCTACGAAATCGGCATGAGCTATCTGGGCTACAAGATCCTCTACGAAATCCTCAACAAGCTGCCCAAAGTGGCGGCAGAGCGGGCCTTTGCCCCCTGGGTGGACATGGAAGCCAAAATGCGGGAACGGGGGCTGGTGCTCTCCAGCCTGGAAAACACCCGGCCTTTGAAGGATTTCGACCTGCTGGGGTTCACCCTTCTGTATGAAATGTCCTATTCCAACATCCTGAACATGCTGGACCTGGGCGGGGTGCCCATCCTGGCCAAAGACCGGACCCTGGAGGATCCCTTTGTATGTGCCGGGGGCTGCTGCGTGTTCAACAGTGAACCCCTGGCGGATTTCCTGGACTTCTGCATGCTGGGAGACGGGGAAAAGATCATCCAGGAAGTGACCCTGCTGTACCGGGACTGGAAGCGGGAAGGCAAACCCGGGGGCCGGCTTGGCTTCCTGCGCCGGGTGTCCCGGATCCAGGGGGTCTACGTACCTTCTTTCTATGAAATCACCTACGGTCCCGACGGCACTATTACCGGGAAAAAGCCTCTGGAGCCCACGGCGCCGGAAGTGGTGTACAAACGGGTGGAACAGGACCTGGACGGGCTGGATTTCCCCACCCATCCCATTGTGCCCTACAGTGACACGGTCCACGACCGGATCATGCTGGAACTGTTCCGGGGCTGCAGCCGGGGCTGCCGGTTCTGCAACGCCGGGATCATCTATCGGCCGGTCCGGGAACGGAAACCGGAAACGGTGATGGAGCTGGCCAAACAGCTGGTACCTGCCACCGGCTACAACGAAATCTCCCTGTTCTCCCTGAGCACCGCGGATTATTCCCATCTGGAACCTCTCATCCGGGAACTGCTGGGAGATTTCCGGAAGGACCGGGTCAGCGTGTCCCTGCCTTCCCTGCGGATCGACAGCTTCTCCGTGAAGCTGGCCCAGGAAGTCCAGGCGGTGCGGAAAAGCGGCCTGACCTTTGCTCCGGAAGCCGGGAGCCAGCGGATGCGGGATGTGATCAACAAAGGGGTCACGGAAGAAAATCTCATGAACGCGGTGGGGGCCGCCTTTGAAAACGGCTGGTCCCAGGTGAAGCTGTACTTCATGATCGGTCTGCCTACGGAAACGGACGAAGACGTGCTGGCCATTGCCAAACTGGCCCAGAAGGTCCAGTGGAAGTACAAGGAAGTTACCGGCCACATGGGGGCCAAAGTCACTGTCAGCGTGTCCAACTTCGTGCCCAAGCCCTACACCCCCTTCCAGTGGGTGGGCCAGAACACCAAGGGGGAATTTGACCGGAAGCACATGCTGCTGAAGAACGCCTTTGCCAATCTGAAGAACATCCACTTTCAGTACCATGATTCCCGGACCAGCCTGATGGAAGGGGTCCTGGCCCGGGGAGACCGGCGGCTGGGAAAGGCCATTTACCTGGCCTGGCAGAGGGGCGCCAAATTCGACAGCTGGACGGAATTATTCGATTATGACCGGTGGGCCCAGGCCATTGCCGATGCAGGCCTGACCCCGGATTTCTACAACAGCCGGCCCCGGGGGAAAGAGGAAATCTTCCCTTGGGAACACACCAGCTGCGGGGTGAGCCGACAGTTCCTGTGGAGTGAATACGAAAAAGCCCAGGAGGCGGCCCTGACTCATGACTGCCGCCGGGATACCTGCACCGGCTGCGGGGTCTGCCAGAAACTGGGCGTGAAGATCATCGACTGGAAGGAGGGAGAAGTATGAAACTGCGGCTGCAGATCACCAAGGAACCGGGGATCCGGTTCATCTCCCATCTGGAATACCAGAGGAGCATCGAAAAGGCCCTCCGTCGGTCCGGGATCCCGGTGGCCTATTCGGAAGGGTTCAACCCCCATATGAAGTTTTCCCTGGCCTCCGCCCTCAGCGTGGGAGTCACCAGCTCCTGCGAGTTTGCGGAAATCCGCCTGGCGGAAGAACGGCCCCTGGAGGAGCTGCTGGACAAGATCGCCCGGGCCCTGCCCATGGGCATCCACATTGTCCGGGGGGACCTGACCGATGACAAGGCTCCCAAGCTCATGGCCCGGGCCCAGGGTGCCTCCTACCAGGTGAAGGTCCCCTGTGCCGCCGATCCTTCTGCCCAGCTGGCCGCCTTTGCCGCTGCGCCGGAAGTTCCCTACACCAAGACCCACAAAAAAGGCAAGGGGAAACCCAAGACCATCGATGTGAAATACTTCATTCCCCAGGTGGAGGCCCGGTGGCAGGAGGGAATCCTGGACCTGTCCTTTGATATCCGGATCACCCCCACCGGCAGCATGAAGGCGTCGGAATTCCTCCAGGTGCTGGAGGACCAGTTCCAGGTCCCTCTCACCGTGGTCCAGGCGGATATCCGCCGGGTGGATCTTTACAGCCGGGATGAAGCCGGCCGGAAGGTTCCCCTGATCGGGGAAGGCTGAGGGCTGCCATGAATACGATCTTTGTCAGTGTCCGTCCGGAAGAAACCAGGATGGGCACCGTGGAAGAGGACCGGCTCCGGGATTATGCGGTGGAGCGGAGCAGTAACGACAACCTGGTGGGCAATGTGTACCGGGCCCGGGTGTGCAATGTGGTGCCCGGGATCCAGGCAGCCTTTGTGGACCTGAACACCGGGAAGAACGGGTTCCTGACCCTGAAAAAGGGAGAAAAGCTCTCCGAAGGCCAGATGCTTTTGGTCCAGGTGGTGAAGGACGCCAGGGGGAACAAGGGTCCGGCGGTGACCCGGGAGATCACCCTTCCCGGCCGGTATGTGGTGCTGGAACCCTACGGCAGCCGGGTGAGCCTGTCCCGGAAGATCAGCTGCAAAACCAAGCGGAAGGAGCTCCGGGAATGGGCCCGGGAGCTGCTGCCGGAAAATATGGGACTGGTGCTCCGGACGGCAGCAGCCCATGCAGAGGAAAGCGAGATCCGGGCCGATCTGGAACAGCTGCTCCGGAACTGGGAGGTGCTGGTCCGCCGGAGCAAAGTGGGCCGGGGACCCCAGCTGCTGTACCGGGAACTGGACCTGGCCATCCGGCTGGTCCGGGATTATGTGACGGACCGGGTGGAACGGATCATCGTGGACGATGAGAAGACCTGTCAGCGGCTCCAGGAAATGCTCCGGGACATGGGGCTGCCCCAGATCCAGGTGAAGCTGTACAAGGGGAAAGAAGACCTGTTCACCTTCTACCGGCTGGATGAGGATATCGAAAGCCTTTCCGACCGGGTGGTGTGGCTGCCGGGGGGCGGCTACCTGGTCTTCGACTATACGGAAGCCATGACCGTCATCGACGTGAACAGCGGGAAATTCTCCACGGGAGCGGACCGGGATGCCACCAGTATGGCCACCAACCGGGAAGCAGCCCGGGAAATCGCCCGGCAGCTCCGGCTCCGGGACATCGGAGGCATCATCGTGGCGGATTTCATCGACATGGACCGGGAAGAGGAACAGGGGGAGATCCTCCAGATCCTGAAGAAAGAATTCGCCTGGGACAAAATGAAGCCAAAGGTCATCGACCTGACCCATCTGAACCTGGTGGAAATGACCCGGATGAAGGCCCGGAAGAATCTGTCCAGCATCCTGTACACCACCTGCCCCATGTGCGGAGGCAGCGGCCGGGTGGAAGCTCCGGAAACCGTCTATGTGGAGATCCGCCGGCGGCTCCGGAGCCTGTTCCTCCAGGGAAAGATGAGCCACAGCCTGCTGCTTACCGTCCATCCTGTGGTATACGGCTGGCTGCGCCAGCAGGGGTTGGGGGACATGGAACGGGAATTCCACTGCACCCTGAAGCTGGCCAGCGACCCATCCCTGGAAATCGGGGTGTTTACCCTTCTGACCGCAGACCAGGAAGGGACAGGAAGAGAGGGTGACCGGGAATGAAACTGACGATTCCATCCTATGTGAAAACCGTTATGGATGTGCTCCAGTCCCATGGGTTCGAAGCCCATGTGGTGGGAGGCGCTGTCCGGGACATGCTCCTGGGCCGGGTCCCGGACGATTATGACGTGGTCACCAACGCCCGGCCGGAACAGATCCTCCGGACCGCGGAAGACGCGGGGATCCCGGTGGTCAGTGAGCTGGGACAGAACTTCGGGGTGGTGATCCTCCGGGTGGAGCGCCACGGGGTGGAAGTGGCCGCCTACCGGAATGAAACCTACGGCAGCGCTGACGCCCACCGGCCGGCGGAAGTCTGGTACTGCAGGACTCTGGAAGAGGATCTGAGCCGGCGGGATTTCACCATCAATGCCCTGGCGGTGGACCAGAACGGACACATCACCGACTGCTTCCAGGGGCTGGATGATCTGCGGGGCCGGGTTCTCCGCACTGTGGGGGATCCGGACCGGCGGTTCTCGGAAGATGCCCTGCGGATGTTCCGGGCCTGCCGGTTCGTGGGACAGCTGGGCTTTGCTCCGGATCCTTCCATCCTGCCTGCCATGGGCCGGAACCTGAAGAAGGTGCCGGGACTGTCTCTGGAGCGGGTGCGGACAGAATTGAACAAGCTGCTCATGGGGACCTATGCGGGAGAAGGCATGGACCTGATGGTGAAAAGCGGACTGGCGGCGGAGAGCTGCCGGGTCCGGCGGAAAGGCCAGTATGAAACGGTGCCCATCCTGCCGGAACTGATCCATCTGGTGGGATTAGGCCAGAACCCCCAGTTCCATCCCTATGATGTGTGGAAGCACACGGCAGTGGCCCTGGACAAAGGGGACCGGAGCCTGGAAGTGGGATGGGGAATCCTGCTCCATGACGTGGCCAAGGGCCTGGAAGGGGTCCGGGGCATCAACAAAGAAGGACAGCCCTGCGACCACGGCCATGAAGTGGTGGGCGCCGCCCTGGCCCGGCAGATCCTGGAACGGCTCCAGCTGCCCCGGGAGGTGGTGGACCGGGTGGCCTGGCTGGTGAAGAACCACATGCACTTCGGGTTCATCAGCGCCCAGGAGGACAGCAAGACCTGGCACTGGCTCCGGAAGGAGGCCCGCAGCGGCCATTTCCGGGTAAACAAGGAGATGGCGGAAGCCTTCAAACAGCTTACGGCCGTGTGCGTGGCGGATGTGGCCGCCACCAATGCGGCCCAGAATGACGTGATCCATGCCCAGATGTACGGAAAACGGTTGGTGAAGATGGCCTATCTCATGCCCGTCCACACCTCCGATCTGGACTTTTCCGGGAAGGACGCTCTGACCCTGGGGGCCCGCCCGGACCAGTTGAAGGAGCTGATGCCGGTGCTCCTCCGGCGGGTCCAGGACCGGATGCTGGAAAATAATCCGGAACAGCTGGCCCAGGCGGCTCAAAAGTGGCTGGAACGGCAAAAAAAACTGTATTGACAATGCATGGTTGAAGAAAAAGAAGGTGTTTCAGAGAAAACACCTTCTTTTTTGTGTAACTTTTGCAATAAAAAAGGTGCAAAAAGAGAAATTTTCTCATAAGTTATTAGAATTTTTATATATTTGCAAAAAAATCTACAAATAATCTCCCGGGAGATTTAAAAAAAAAATTATTTGTGTTATAATCATTCCGTACACTGAATACAGTAGGTTCAGCCGGAATGCGAATGTAAAAAATATTCACAAAGGGGGATGGTTATTTCTTAGAGGAGGATTCCGGCAGTTTCACAAACTAGGAAGGATTTTAAGGAGGTTTTTGCTTTGAGTAAAGTAATGACGTTAAAAGACGCAATCGCCAAGTATGTGCACAGTGGTGATCACATTGCTCTGGGTGGCTTTACGACTGACCGTAAACCCTATGCGGCTGTGTTTGAAATCCTGAGACAGGGCATCACGGACCTGACCGGTCTGGGCGGTGCTGCCGGCGGCGACTGGGATATGCTGATCGGCAACGGCCGTGTGAAAGCCTACATCAACTGCTATACCGCCAACTCCGGTGTAACCAACGTTTCCAGACGGTTCAGAAAATGGTTCGAAGCCGGCAAGCTGACCATGGAAGACTATTCCCAGGATGTTATCTACATGATGTGGCATGCCGCTGCTCTGGGCCTGCCCTTCCTGCCTGTAACCCTGATGCAGGGCTCCGGCCTCACCGATGAATGGGGCATCAGCAAGGAAGTCCGGAAGACCCTGGACAAAGTTCCTGATGACAAGTTCAAATACATCGACAACCCCTTCAAACCGGGTGAAAAAGTGGTGGCTGTTCCTGTTCCTCAGATCGATGTGGCCATCATCCACGCTCAGCAGGCTTCTCCTGATGGCACCGTACGCATCTGGGGCGGCAAATTCCAGGATGTGGATATTGCGGAAGCAGCCAAATACACCATCGTTACCTGCGAAGAGATCATCTCCAATGAAGAAATCAGAAGAGATCCCACCAAGAACGACATTCCCGGCATGTGCGTAGATGCCGTTGTCCTGGCTCCTTACGGTGCTCATCCGTCTCAGTGCTATGGCCTGTATGACTACGACAACCCGTTCCTGAAAGTCTATGACCAGGTCTCCAAGACCCAGGAAGACTTCGATGCTTTCTGCAAAGAATGGGTGTTCGACCTGAAGGATCATGACGAATACCTGAACAAACTGGGTGCCACTCGTCTGATCAACCTGAAGGTTGTTCCCGGTCTGGGCTATCACATTGACATGACGAAGGAGGACAAATAACAATGGCTGATTACACGAATTATACCAATAAGGAAATGCAGGCTGTGACCATTGCCAAACAGATCAAAAATGGTCAGGTTGTAACGGTTGGTACCGGTCTGCCTCTGATCGGCGCCAGCGTGGCCAAGAGAGTTTATGCTCCTGACTGCCACATCATCGTGGAAAGCGGTCTGATGGACTGCTCCCCTGTGGAAGTTCCCCGTTCCGTTGGTGACCTGCGGTTCATGGCTCACTGCGGCTGCATCTGGCCGAATGTCCGGTTCGTCGGCTTCGAAATCAACGAATACCTGCACAAGGCCAACCGTCTGATCGCCTTCATCGGCGGCGCTCAGATCGACCCCTACGGCAACGTGAACTCCACCTCCATCGGCGACTACCATCATCCGAAAACCCGTTTCACCGGGTCCGGCGGCGCTAACGGCATTGCCACCTATTCCAACACCATCATTATGATGCAGCATGAAAAACGCAGATTCATGCAGAAAATCGACTATGTGACCAGCCCGGGCTGGATCGACGGCCCTGGCGGACGTGAAAGACTGGGTCTGCCCGGCGATGTTGGACCTCAGCTGGTAGTAACCGACAAAGGGATCCTGAAATTCGACGAAAAGACCAAACGGATGTATCTGGCTGCCTACTATCCCACTTCTTCTCCGGAAGACGTCCTGGAAAACACCGGGTTCGACCTGGATGTATCCAAGGCTGTGGAACTGGAAGCTCCGGATCCGGCAGTTATCAAACTGATCCGTGAAGAAATCGACCCGGGCCAGGCTTTCATCAAAGTCCCTGCTCCGGAAGCAAAATAAGACATTCGGGAGGAAGAAGTTAAATGGGTTTTTACTCTATGCCTAGATATTTCCAACAAATGCCTCAGGTGGGCAAACCCCTGAAAAAGGTGGATGCCGCCAATGAAGAACAGCTGAAAAAGATCGAAGAAGAGATCCATCAGCTGATCAAAGCCGCTCAGGAAGCCGGCAAGGCAGATGCTGATGTAAACAAGAGAGGGGAACTGACCGCTCTCCAGAGAATTGAAAAACTGGTGGAACCGGGCTCCTGGAGACCCCTGAACACCCTGTTCAATCCTCAGGGCAACAAGAACGGCTCCGTGGCCATCGTCAAGGGCCTGGGCCGTGTAAACGGCAAATGGTGCGTAGTGGTGGCTTCCGACAACAAGAAGCTGGCCGGCGCCTGGGTCCCTGGCCAGGCTGAATGCCTGCTGCGGGCTTCCGACACTGCCAAGACCCTGCACGTGCCTCTGGTGTATGTGCTGAACTGCTCCGGCGTTAAGTTCGACGAACAGGAAAAGGTATACCCCAACCGTCGTGGCGGCGGTACTCCCTTCTTCCGGAACGCTGAACTGAACCAGCTGGGCATTCCCGTCATCGTGGGCATCTACGGCACCAACCCTGCCGGCGGCGGCTATCATTCCATCAGCCCCACGGTGATCATTGCCCATGAAAAAGCCAACATGGCTGTAGGCGGCGCCGGCATTATGGGCGGCATGAACCCCAAAGGCCATGTGGACCTGGAATATGCCAACGAAATCGCTGACATGGTGGACCGTACCGGCAAGACCGAACCTCCGGGAGCTGTCGACATCCACTACACCGAAACCGGTTTCATCCGGGAAGTCTATGCTTCCGAAGAAGGCGTTCTGGAAGGGATCAAGAAGTATGTAGGCATGCTGCCCAAATACGATCCTGAATTCTTCCGGGTGGACGATCCGAAAGCACCGGCATTCCCGGCTGACGATCTGTACACCATGGTTCCCCTGAACGACAAACGGGCTTATGACATCTACAATGTTATCGGCCGTCTGTTCGACAACAGCGAAATGCGGGAATACAAGAAAGGCTACGGTCCTGAAATGGTTACCGGCCTGGCCAAAGTCAACGGCCTGCTGGTGGGCGTTGTGGCCAACGTCCAGGGCCTGTTGATGAACTACCCTGAATACAAGGCTGCCGGCTCTGTGGGTATCGGCGGCAAGCTGTACCGTCAGGGTCTGGTGAAGATGAATGAATTCGTCACTCTCTGCGCCAGAGACCGTCTGCCCATTGTCTGGATCCAGGACACCACCGGGATCGATGTGGGCAACGATGCGGAAAAGGCTGAACTGCTGGGTCTGGGCCAGTCCCTGATCTACTCCATCCAGACTTCCCACATCCCTCAATTCGAAATCACCCTGAGAAAGGGCACCGCTGCTGCACACTATGTACTGGGCGGGCCTCAGGGCAACGATACCAACGCCTTCTCCATCGGTACGGCCGCTACAGAAATCGCCGTTATGAACGGTGAAACCGCCGCTACCGCCATGTACTCCCGGAGACTGGCCAAAGACCGGAAAGCCGGCAAGGATCTGCAGCCGACCATCGACAAGATGAACAACCTGATCCAGGCTTTCTACACCAAATCTCGTCCGAAAGTCTGCGCCGAACTGGGTCTGGTAGACGAAATCGTAGACATGAACAAAATCCGCGGGTATGTGGAAGCCTTCACGGAAGCTGCTTATCAGAATCCGGAAAGCATCTGCCCGTTCCATCAGATGCTGCTGCCTCGTGCCATCAGAGAGTTCGAGACTTTCGTAAAGAAATAATCCTTACGGAGGAACTGTTTTAATGAGTATCTATACCTTGGGAATCGATGTTGGATCTACTGCATCCAAGTGCATTATCCTGAAAGACGGAAAAGAGATCGTGGCAAAATCCCTGGTAGACGTGGGGACCGGAACTTCCGGTCCCGCACGTTCTATTGCGGAAGTCCTGGAAAATGCCCACATGAAAAAAGAAGACATGGCCTTTACCCTGGCTACCGGTTACGGGCGCAATTCGCTGGAAGGCATTGCCGACAAGCAGATGAGCGAACTGAGCTGTCATGCCATGGGCGCCAGCTTTATCTGGCCCAACGTCCATACGGTCATCGATATCGGTGGTCAGGACGTGAAAGTCATCCATGTGGAAAACGGGACCATGACCAATTTCCAGATGAATGATAAATGCGCTGCCGGTACTGGCCGTTTCCTGGATGTTATGGCCAATATCCTGGAAGTGAAGGTTTCTGACCTGGCTGCACTGGGAGCCAAATCCACCAAACGGGTGGCCATCAGCTCCACCTGCACCGTATTTGCTGAAAGTGAAGTCATCAGCCAGCTGTCCAAAGGAACCGACAAGGACGACATCATTGCCGGGATCCATCGTTCCGTGGCCAGCCGTGTCATTGGCCTTGCCAACCGGGTGGGGGTTGTGAAGGATGTTGTGATGACCGGCGGTGTGGCCCAGAACTATGGCGTGAGAGAGGCTCTGGAAGAAGGCCTTGGTGTGGAAATCAAGACTTCTCCCCTGGCTCAGTACAACGGCGCCCTGGGTGCCGCTTTGTACGCGTATAAAAAAGCAGCCAAATAAGCTGCATACCATGTAAAGAAGGAAGGATCATTATGCCAAAGAAAGTAAGCCCTGGCGTTCAGGCATTGAGAGATGTTGTTGAAAAGGTTTACAGAGAACTGCGGGAAGCCAAAGAAAGAGGAGAAAAAGTAGGATGGTCCTCTTCCAAGTTCCCCTGCGAACTGGCAGAATCTTTCGGTCTGCATGTAGGGTATCCTGAAAACCAGGCTGCCGGCATCGCTGCCAACCGTGACGGCGAAGTGATGTGCCAGGCTGCTGAAGATATGGGGTACGACAACGATATCTGCGGCTATGCCCGTATTTCCCTGGCTTATTCCGCAGGTTTCCGCGGTGCCAATAAGATGGACAAAGACGGCAACTATGTCATCAACCCCAACAGCGGGAAACAGATGAAAGATGCCGATGGGAAGAAAGTCTTCGACGAAAACGGCAAACCCGTGATCGATCCCAAGACCCTGAAACCCTATGCTACGGTAGACAACATCTATGAAATCGCTGCCCTGCCGGAAGGGGAAGAAAAGACCCGCCGTCAGAACGC
The DNA here is from genome assembly GCF_052122455.1 of Acidaminococcus sp. HCP3S3_G9_1. Classification (NCBI taxonomy): domain Bacteria; kingdom Bacillati; phylum Bacillota; class Negativicutes; order Acidaminococcales; family Acidaminococcaceae; genus Acidaminococcus; species Acidaminococcus sp. HCP3S3_G9_1. The sequence goes on from NZ_JBQKCH010000008.1 coordinate 56,990, forward strand.
ACTGCACAAATACCGTCAGATGACCATGCCTCAGCCGGATTTCCTGCTGTGCTGCAACAACATCTGCAACTGCATGACCAAATGGTATGAAGACATTGCCCGTCGGCACAACATTCCTTTGATCATGATCGACGTTCCTTACAACGAATTCGACCATGTAAACGAAGCCAACGTAAAATACATCCGGTCCCAGCTGGATACGGCCATCCGTCAAATGGAAGAAATCACCGGCAAGAAGTTCGATGAAGACAAATTCGAACAGTGCTGCCAGAACGCCAACCGTACCGCCAAAGCTTGGTTGAAGGTTTGCGACTATCTGCAGTACAAACCGGCTCCCTTCAACGGGTTCGACCTGTTCAACCATATGGCTGACGTGGTAACCGCCCGTGGCCGTGTGGAAGCTGCTGAAGCTTTCGAACTGCTGGCCAAGGAACTGGAACAGCATGTGAAGGAAGGCACCACTACCGCTCCCTTCAAAGAACAGCATCGTATTATGTTCGAAGGGATTCCCTGCTGGCCGAAACTGCCGAACCTGTTCAAACCGCTGAAAGCCAACGGCCTGAACATCACCGGCGTTGTGTATGCTCCTGCTTTCGGGTTCGTGTACAACAACCTGGACGAACTGGTCAAAGCCTACTGCAAGGCTCCGAACTCCGTCAGCATCGAACAGGGTGTTGCCTGGCGTGAAGGCCTGATCCGGGACAACAAGGTTGACGGCGTACTGGTTCACTTCAACCGGTCCTGCAAACCTTGGAGCGGTTACATGCCTGAAATGCAGCGTCGTTTCACCAAAGACATGGGTATCCCCACTGCTGGATTCGACGGTGACCAGGCTGACCCGAGAAACTTCAACGCGGCTCAGTACGAGACCCGTGTTCAAGGCTTGGTCGAAGCCATGGAAGCAAATGATGAAAAGAAGGGGAAATAACAATGGCTATCAGTGCACTTATTGAAGAGTTCCAAAAAGTATCTGCCAGCCCGAAGACCATGCTGGCCAAATATAAAGCCCAGGGCAAGAAAGCCATTGGCGTCCTGCCTTACTATGTTCCGGAAGAACTGGTCTATGCTGCTGGTATGGTTCCCATGGGTGTATGGGGCTGCAACGGCAAACAGGAAATCCGTTCCAAGGAATACTGTGCTTCCTTCTACTGCACCATTGCCCAACAGTCTCTGGAAATGCTGCTGGACGGGACCCTGGACGGTCTGTCCGGGATCATCACTCCGGTTCTCTGCGATACCCTGCGTCCCATGAGCCAGAACTTCAAAGTGGCCATGAAGGACAAGATGCCTGTTATTTTCCTGGCTCATCCCCAGGTCCGTCAGACTGCGGCCGGCAAGCAGTTCACCTATGATGCCTACAACGAAGTAAAAGGCCATCTGGAAGAAATCTGCGGCCATGAAATCACCAATGATGCCATCCTGGATGCCATCAAAGTGTACAACAAGAGCCGTGCTGCCCGCCGTGAATTCTGTAAACTGGCCAACGCACATCCTGATCTGATTCCGGCTTCCGTACGTGCCGCCATCCTCCGTGCTGCTTACTTCATGCTGAAGGATGAATACACTGCAAAGCTGGAAGAACTGAACAAGGAACTGGCTGCTGCTCCTGCCGGCAAATTCGACGGCCACAAAGTGGTTGTTTCCGGCATCATCTACAACATGCCCGGCATCCTGAAAGCCATGGACGACAACAAACTGGCCGTGGCTGCCGATGACTGCGCTTATGAAAGCCGCAGCTTCGCCGTGGACGCTCCGGAAGATCTGGACAATGGCCTCCAGGCTCTGGCCGTCCAGTTCGCCAAACAGAAGAACGACGTTCTGCTGTACGATCCGGACTTTGCCAAGAACGCCCGTGCTGAACATGTGTGCCAGCTGGTGAAAGACAGCGGCGCTGAAGGCGTTGTGGTGTTCATGATGCAGTTCTGCGATCCGGAAGAAATGGAATATCCTGATTTGAAGAAGGCTCTGGATGCTCACCACATTCCTCATGTGAAGATTGGTGTGGACCAGATGACCCGTGACTTTGGTCAGGCTCAGACCGCTCTGGAAGCTTTCGCAGAAAGCCTGTAAGAGAATTCTAAAAGAGGCTGTTGCTTAGGCAACAGCCTCTTTTTTTGGTATAATGGAGAAAAAACAAAGGAGAATCCATCCATGAGCCTTTCAGAGGAATACAATCGCAAACGGAAAAACAGTGCAGGGGAAGTGCTGGAGGAACTCCGGGACGGGGACTATGTGCTGTCCGCCCAGGCCATGGCGGAGCCGGTGACTTTGCTGGAAGCCATGCCCCTCTTGAAAAAACGGGGCCGGAAAGGCATCACCTACAACTCCTGTATGCCCGTGGCGGATCTGCCCTGGTACCATGATCCCTCCATGGCCGGAACCCTGGACCATGTGTCCTGGTTCTTCAGTGCCCCCACCCGGAAGGCCCATGCGGAAGGGCTGTGCAGCTTCCTTCCCGCCGGATCCACCAGCCTGGTCCGGAAGACTCTCCAGAGAGTGGCTGCCCGGAACCGGCGGCCGGTACTCCTGGCTACGGCTTCTCCCATGGATGCCCACGGGTATTTTTCCCTGTCCCTGTCCGCCCTGTTCGAACGGGACATCATCGACCGGGGAGCGGTGGTGCTCCTGGAAGTGAGCCCCCATTTTCCACGGACCTGGGGGGATACCCTGCTGCCCATTTCCCAGGTCACAGCCTTTGTGGAAACGGACCGGAAGCCTCCCGTATCTCCGGTGCCCGGTCTGGGGGACCTGGACCGGAAGATTGCCGCCCAGGTGGCGGAACTGATCCCGGACGGATCCACCCTCCAGCTGGGGGTGGGGCACATTCCCAGCGCTGTGGCAGAAGAACTGAAGGTCCGGCATCATCTGGGAATCCATTCCGGGCTGTTCAGTGACAGCCTGATGGACCTGATCCGGTGCGGAGCCGTGGACAACAGCCGGAAAGGGTTCCAGGAGGGAGTTTCCCTCTGCGCCTTTGCCAACGGGTCCCAGAAGCTCTATGACTTTCTGGACGGGAATCCGGGGGTGATATTCCGCAGAGGGACCTTTGCCAACGAACCCAGGATCATCGCCCGGAATCGGAACATGGTGTCCCTGAACACCGGGCTGGAAATCGACCTTACCGGGCAGATTGCCGCAGAATCCATGGGGTTCGCCCAGTTTTCCGCCACCGGGGCCCAGACGGAAACCATCCAGGGGGCCCAGCTGTCTCCCGGAGGGAAATCCATCCTGGCTCTTCGGTCCGTGTATGCTGCCCGGAATACAAAGGGGGAAAAGGTGCTGAAATCCAAAATCGTCCCCTGTTTCCGTCCTGGAACTGTGGTGTCCACCTCCCGGAACGACATCGACTATGTGGTCACCGAGTATGGAGTGGCCTGGCTGCGGGGAGCCTCGGTAAAGGAACGGGTGAAAGAACTGGTCAGCGTGGCCCATCCTGCCTTCCGGGAAAAACTCCTGGCAGCGGCAAAGGAGAAGGGGCTGGTGTAAAGGAGCTGACCGTTGACGGGGGTGTTGCTTATGCAGGCAACACCCCCTTTTACAATATCTCCTCCACGGTCTTTTGGATCAGGTTCACAAAGGCCAGGAGGTTTTTGCTTTTGGCTTTTTCTTTTTTGTAGCAGATGGTGAGCCAGGGGTACCGGGCCGGGTCCCCGGTACGGAAATACCGGACCGGTTTGGAGGTGTGGAAGGCCTGGGTGTAGGATTCCATACAGAAAGCGATGCCCATTCCTCCGGCAGCCAGGCGGACGGCTGTTTCAATGTTTTCGATTTCCCTGGTACGGGGAATTTTTCCCAGATCTGCCAGCAGTTTGTCTTCCTGGAGCCGGATCTGCTGGCTGTGGCTTTGGAGGAGGAACGTTTCTTCTTTCAGCAGTTCTCCAGGCAGATAGGGGAAACGGCTGTCGGGCAGGGGACGGGCCTTTTGGCAGAGAGGATGGTCCGCCGGCAATACCACCAGGAATCCTTCCTGCCGGAGCCTGCGGCAGACAAAATCGGGATTTGGAGCATCCTGGAAGCAAAGGATCAGATCGAACTGGTCCCGGGCCAGATCCTGGATCAGTTCCTGATAGTGCCTGTGCTGGAGCCGGAGTTCCACCTGGGGATGGCTTTTGTGGAACTGAGTCATTAAAGTGGGCATCAGCAGGGCCGAAAAAATCAGATAGGTACCGATCCGCAGCCGGTCTTTTCGGTTTTCCTGGAGGGCCTGGAGCCTTCCTTCCAGCTCCCGGTCCAGGGCCAGCATCTCCCGGGCGGCTGCCAGCACCAGTTCTCCGGCTTCGGTGGGCACCACCTGCTTGCTTTGGCGGGTGAACAGCGTCTGATGGAGCCGTTCTTCCAGCTTTTTCACAGCAATGCTCAGGGTAGGCTGGGTAATGTACAGTTTACGGGCAGCCGTATGGTAGCTGCCGGTTTCAGCCAGGGTACAGAGATACTGCAGCTGGCGGAGATTCAGGACCATGGCCGGACTCCTTTCAGCAGAGGGGTTTGAAAAAACGATTGAAAAAATTTATCACTTAATAAAATACCACAATTTGAATTTTCGCACAATGCCCCGTACAATACAGGTATCAGAACAACAACAGACCGGGCATTGCCCGGGGAAAGGGAAGTGACTGGTATGGCCAATGGGAAAACGGTGAAGAAGATGAAGGTGCCTCACACCTTTATCATTATTTTTGCCCTGATTGTAGCTGCGGTGATCCTGACCTGGATCATTCCCGCAGGGATGTATGATTTTGTGAAGAATGCCAGCGGGAAAAAGGTGGTGGATCCGGCTACCTTCCACTATGTGAAAAGTTCCGGGGTCAATCCTCTGAAGATTCCCCTGTACATTATCCAGGCTTTCAGCAAAAGGATCGACCTGGTGATGGTGATCCTTATGGCCGGGTCCGCCTTCCATGTGGTGACCAAAACCGGTTCCCTTCAGGCCATCCTGGCCCTGGGAGCCCGGAAGTTCTCTGACCGGCTGGATGTGTTCATCCCGGTGCTCACCCTGATTTTCGGGCTGATCTGCACCACCCAGGGAGCCAACACCTTCATTCCTTTTGCGCCGGTCATGGTGATGCTGGCCATGGCCATGGGGCTGGATTCTCTCACCGGGGCGGCCATTATGCTCCTGGGCGGGGCCATCGGGTTTTCCACCGGCACCCTGAACATGTACACCACGGTGGTGGCCCAGAACATTGCGGAACTGCCCCCTTATTCCGGGCTGGGATACCGGGCCTTCTGCTTTGTGGTCTATTATATCGTCACCAATATTTTCCTGATCCGGTATGCCAAAAAGGTGAAGGCCCGTCCGGAACTGAGCCCCATGTACGATCTGGATCAGGAGGCAAAGGCTTCCGGAGATGCCATGGATCTGGAAAAGACCGGCATCCTGGACCGGAACAAAGTACTGCCCCTGGTGCTCCTTGTCATTACTTTTGTGGTGATCATTTACGGAGCCATTGCCCTGAAATGGGGTATGAGCGAAATGTCCGCCCTGTTCCTGGTGTACGCGGTGGTGGCGGACCTGGTCAGCGGCGCCAGTGCCAATGAAATGTGCAAAGATCTCATCGACGGCAGCAAACAGATGCTGGGAGCCGCCTACATCATCGGCATGGCCACTGCCATCAGCACCATTATGAATGACGGGAAGATTACCTACACCATCGTCCACAGTCTGTCCTCCCTGCTGGAAGGGCTGCCGGCGGTGGTAATCGCACCGGGGATGGTCCTGGCCAACACCGTCATCAACATTTTCCTCACCAGCGGCAGCGGCCAGGCGGTGGCAGTGATGCCCATCCTGACCCCTCTGGCGGATGTGCTGGGGGTGACCCGGCAGACCACGGTGCTGGCCTTCAACTTCGGGGACGGATTCTGCAACTATGTGCTGCCCACCTCCACCGCCCTCATGGGGACCCTGAGTGTTACCAATATCCCTTATGACCGGTGGATGCGGTTCATGTGGAAACTGTTCCTGATCTGGCTGATTGTAGGCTGTATCCTGGCCTCTATCGCCCAGTTCATCCATCTGGGACCTATGTGATACTTTGAGTGAAGAGTGAAGAGTGAAGAGTGCAGAGTGGGTGACCGGAGAGAAAATCGGTCAGGGACCTGCGGAAGGAGAAAAAGATGCTGGATGAAATGATTGCCCGGGCCAATAACTGGGTGGACGGACATGCAAAAGAACTGACGGACATGGCAGATGCCATTTTTGACCATCCGGAAATCGGACCTCATGAGGTGTTTGCCAGCAAACTGCTGACGGACTGGCTGGAAGCCCACGGTTTTGCCGTGACCCGGGGCATCGGGGGCCTGGAGACCGCCTTCCGGGCTGTGTGGAAAAACGGAGAAGGGGGACCCAATCTGGGGCTCCTGTGCGAATACGACGCCCTGCCGGGCATGGGCCATGGCTGCGGCCATCAGATGCAGGGACCGGCGATCCTGGGGGCGGCAGAGGCCATCCGGCAGGCAGCCGGGGACAATCCTTTTACCCTGACGGTGTACGGGACTCCCGGAGAAGAAAACATCAGCGGCAAATACATTATGATCCGGAACGGCTGTACCTTTGAAGAGCTGGATGTGGCCCTGATGATGCACGGGGGGCCGGCCACCCAGACGGACATCAAATGCCTGGCCAATGCAGAATATGACCTGACCTACCATGGAAAAGCCGCCCATGCGGCCCTGAAACCGGAAGCGGGCCGGAGCAGTCTGGATGCCATGTGCCTGGCCTTCCACGGCATGGAATGTCTCCGGGAGCATGTGACTGACGATGTGCGGCTCCATTACAACATTACCGACGGAGGCGGCACCGCCGCCAATGTGGTGCCCAGTCTCACCAAAGCCCAGGTGATGGTACGGGCCAATACTGTAAAAGCGGTGAAGGAACTGATGGTCCGGCTGGAAAAGATCTTCCAGGGGGCGGCTCTGATGACGGAAACGGAAGTGGAGGCCAAAGTGGGAAAAATCCTGGATAACAAGATCCCCAACCTTCAGCTCAACGACATTCTGATGAAGCATGCCCGGGCACTTCAGGCCCCCAACTGTCAGCCTCCCCGGCAGCGCACCGGATCCACGGATTTTGCCAATGTAATGCACCGGGTCCCCGGGTCCTGCATCCGGGTGGCCTTTGTGCCAGACGGCACCAGTTCCCATTCCCCGGAATTCATTGCTGCCGGGAAAAGTGAAGCCGCCCACAAGGCCGTGGCCTTTGGGGCCAAGATCCTGGCGGATACGGTTCTGGAACTGGTGGAGAATCCGGAAGAACTGGCCGCCATCCGGCAGGAATTCCAGGAACGGCTGGCTGCCGAAGACAAGTGACCGGAGAGTGTCACCTGGTTTCACTGTAAACTTGAAAATCTGTAACAGAGGACGGAGAAGCCCATTCCGTCCTCTTTTTCTTTGGGTGGGTCCTGGACTGTCCCGGTACGGAAAGAGCTTGGAGCGCGAAAAAACGTAACAGCCGTGCTTTCCAAGGAAACACACTATCTATAGTGTTCTTTTGGGGTATAAAACGATTTTTGCCACAAGATATAGTTGCTGAAACGGGAGTTTTGGTGTATCATATCTATCAGCGACAAGTGCGGAACTGGAAAAAGGATTTGTACAGTTGCAGTTTTTCATGTATAATAAGGATAGTTATTCTTAAATACGGTAAATTATCAACAAATATTCTAAGGGGGAGCGGCCATGAAGGTTATCAAACGGGACGGATCCACGGTTTCTTTTGACCGGAACAAGATCGTCACTGCCATATCCAAAGCCAACAAGGCAGTGGAAGAAAAAGAACGGCTGGGACAGGAAGACATCGAAGAGATAGCTTCCTTCGTAGAGCATAAAAATAAAAAGAGACTGCTGGTGGAAGACATCCAGGACATGGTGGAAAAACAGATCATGGTCCGGGGCCATTATGAACTGGCCAAGGCTTATATCATCTACCGGTATAACCGGGCCCTGGTCCGGAAGGCCAACACCACCGATGATTCCATCCTGAGCCTGATCAGCAACAAGAACAAGGACGTAATGGAGGAGAACTCCAACAAGAATGCAGTGATGGTATCCACCCAGCGTGACCTGATCGCCGGGGAAGTATCCCGTGACCTGACCCGCCGGGTAGTGCTGCCGGAGAAGATCTCCAAGGCCCATGACCTGGGGGAAATCCACTTCCATGATGCGGATTACTTCATCCAGCCCATGTTCAACTGCTGCCTGGTGAATCTGGGGGATATGCTGGACAACGGCACGGTGATGCACGGCAAACTGATCGAAAGCCCCAAGAGCTTCCAGGTGGCCTGCACCGTTATGACCCAGATCATCGCTTCCGTGGCGTCCGCCCAGTATGGCGGCCAGTCCGTGGACGTGTCCCACCTGGGCAAATATCTGCGCCGGAGCCGGGAAAAATTCCGCAAGCGCCTGATTGAAACTACCCATGGCCAGCTGCCGGAAGAAGAAATGGAAGCCATCCTGGACAGCCGGATGAAGGACGAACTGGCCAGCGGCGTCCAGACCATCCAGTACCAGATCAACACCCTGATGACCACCAATGGGCAGTCTCCCTTTGTGACGCTGTTCCTGCACCTGGACCCCAATGACGAATACATCGAAGAAAATGCCCAGATCATTGCGGAAATCCTCCGGCAGCGGCTGGAAGGCATCAAAAACGAAGTGGGCGTCTATGTGACCCCGGCCTTCCCCAAACTGGTCTATGTGCTGGATGAATTCAACTGCCTGAAAGGCGGCAAATATGACTACCTGACCAAACTGGCGGTCCAGTGCTCCATCAAACGGATGTATCCGGACTATATTTCCGCCAAGAAGATGCGGGAAATCTACCAGGGGAACGTGTTCTCCCCCATGGGCTGCCGGTCCTTCCTGTCTCCCTGGAAGGATGAAAAGGGCAACTACAAGTTCGAAGGCCGGTTCAACCAGGGGGTTGTGTCCCTGAACCTGCCCCAGATCGGGATCCTGGCCAAAGGGGACGAGGAAAAGTTCTGGAAGCTGCTGGATGAACGGCTGGAACTGTGCTACGATGCTCTGATGGTCCGGCACAATGCCCTGAAGGGGATACGCAGCGATGTAAGCCCCATCCACTGGCAGAACGGCGCCATTGCCCGTCTGAAGAAAGGGGAAACCATCGACAAGCTGCTGGAAGGGGGCTATTCCACCCTGAGCCTGGGGTACATCGGCCTGTACGAATGCACCAAGGCCATGAAAGGCTGCAGCCACACCACTCCTGAAGGGGAAGAATTCGCCATGCGGGTGATGAAGCGGCTGCGGAAAGCCTGCGACGACTGGAAGGCACAGACCGGCCTGGGCTTTGCCCTGTACGGCACGCCGGCAGAATCCCTGTGCTACCGGTTTGCCCGGATCGACAAGGAACGGTTCGGAACCATCAAGGATATTACCGACAAAGGATATTACACCAATTCCTACCATGTGGATGTGCGGGAACCTATCGACGCCTTCAGCAAATTCAAGTTCGAAGCCCAGTTCCAGCCTATTTCCTCCGGCGGCTGCATTTCCTATGTGGAAATTCCCAACATGAAGAAGAACCCCACCGCCATCGAGGATGTGGTCCGGTTCATCTACGACAACATCCAGTACGCGGAGTTCAACACCAAATCCGACTACTGCCAGGTGTGCGGCTTTGACGGGGAAATCCAGATCAACGACAATCTGGAATGGGAATGCCCCCAGTGCCACAACAAGGATCAGTCCAAGATGAACGTGACCCGGCGGACCTGCGGCTATCTGGGAGAAAACTTCTGGAACGTGGGGAAGACCAAAGAAATCAAATCCAGAGTGCTGCATCTGTAAGGGGGCTTTTCGTTGAATTACGCAACCATCAAAAAATGTGACGTGGCCAACGGCCCCGGGGTACGGGTTTCCCTGTACGTCAGCGGCTGCACCCACCACTGCAAAGGCTGTTTCAACCAGGAAACCTGGGATTTCGCCTTCGGCAAGCCCTTTACCCAGGCCCAGCTGCAGGAAATCCTGGAAGACCTGGAACCGGAGTACATCCGAGGGTTCTCCCTTCTGGGAGGGGAACCCTTCGAACCGGCCAACCAGGAAGTGCTGGTGGGGGTGCTGCGGCACATCCGGGAGCGGTATCCGAAAAAGACCATCTGGTGCTACAGCGGCTATCTTTTCGACCACGACATGCTGGCCGGAAAGCTGGGGGACCCGGCCATTACCCGGGAGATGCTGGGGTACCTGGATGTGCTGGTGGACGGGGAATTTGTGGAAAGCAAAAAGAACCTGAACCTGCGTTTCAAAGGCAGCGAAAACCAGCGGATCATCAACGTGCCCAAGTCTCTGGAAACCGGGACCATCGTCTTGTGGGACGGAGAGGAATATGCGTGAAAAGAGAGGGTGCTGCACATTTTGTGCAGCACCCTCTAGCTGTAGAGCCGCATAGCGGCTCAAGTCTGGAGTCTGAAGTCTGGAGCCGAAGGTGAAATTTGCAGGCAAATTTTTAAATGGAAACGCAGCTGGCGCTGCTAACCCACCACCCATGCTGCGCATGGATACCCCCGCCCTTGCAAAGGGCGGATAACAAGTGCGTGGGCTGGCACCTTTGTCCTGAAAAAGCAATGGACGTCAGCCCGAGCCTGGCTGAACTGGTCAGGAATATGATGATTGCAGTATACGTTGCTGCATTTCCGGCCGGAGGTTCCGTACCCTCTGCCCAGGTATTCGGTCCTTTCAGGACCTCATGCCTCCACCATCGGGCATGGGGGGAACCCCTACATCGTTGGGGTCAGAGATTCGTACATCTGTCGGTCCGTCGCATTTGTCGGCTCAACGTCAATCCCGTCCAGCCAATCGAACAAACAACCATCGACTCCAACGGAGTAGGGGCGAGCCACAGGCCCGCCCTCCCCGGCCTGCGATTTTTACGTTCAGAAGCATCTGCTTCGGCAGATGGTCTCCATTGACAGCTGACCGTTGACGGGCCTGTGGCGCATGCAATAGCCTCTTGGAACAATGCCGCTGCAATATTGTCAGAAAAATACTTTCAGGGTATACTGGGCAAAAGGAAGAGTAAAGGCAGAGGGGTGAAGTCTATGGGAAAAACGCTAGGCAGAGCAATCTGGAATATGGTCCTTGCTGCCTTCCTGCTCTGGCTGGCTGCAGCCGGAATCGGACGGCTGTTTTTTGCCGAGAGATTCCATCAGGATGCTAAAATGATGAAACAGGCGGTAATGGAACTGCCTGTCTGCAGCCAGTATGGTTCGGCACCTCCTTATCCGCTCCACACCAAAGGACTCCTCTCTCAAAAATTCGCAGTGACTTTGGTCATCCCTGCTACCCAGGAAGCAGCTCAGGATATGATTCAAAACAGTCTTTTGGAAAACGGCTGGGAAATGAAGAAGACCAATCAGCGGAATGGGGGAGTAAAAGGAACTAAGGGAGAATATGTGTTGACGGCGGAACCTGCAACAAATCCCAACCGCTGGATTGTCATCATAGGAAAAAACGACTTGGTAAGCAGGCTGAACTTATAAAAATGCACTATGATGAAGGTTTCAACGAGAGCTTGGTGACCTATCCTCAGGGAAGAGGTATGTTGTATGAAAAATTACATCTCGGTAATTTACCAATATTATCCCCGGAATTTACCATGGGGGACTTATGCGTATCAGCAATCTGCAGAATATAGGAAGTATAAAGAAACGGTCTGCCGTTTTCAGGAAAATTCTCCTCTGGACTTTTATGATGTCTTGAAAAAAGGTCTACCTCATTTTTCCATTTTGGATTGGTGTAATTTTGATCTTTATCCGGATCGGGAATACAAAATCCTGCTGGCCCCAGATCAGCCGTATTTGGATGATGATCAGGCCCTTTTCCAGAGGTTGGCCGGGACTGTTGATGAACTGATTGTATTTGTGAGTCCGTTGCTTCCCGTATTCTATCTGTTGGAACAGCATACCTGTCAAACCGCAGAATGGTATATTTTTACCAATCAGGCAACCAGCGACAAGACAGTAGAAGTCAAAAACGCAGTACGAAAGACATTTCATGCATTCGGATATCAGGAGATAACTTATCAGGAAGCCAGCCGGATTATTCCCGCCGTTTGTACAGAATTGAAAAATACGGGACAAGCCTCTGTATTTGACTGTCTATTTGAGGACGGGGTAACAATCTGTCCTGATTTTTATAAGAAAGTAAAGAGGCGAATCAAATAGAATAAATGTGGTCGTGAGATTACGGCTGGCATAAGGAGATAAACTGATCCATATGAAAAAAGCTGCGGGGATAGTCATAGGAGTCATTTCAATCTGGCTATTGGTTTCTTCTCTGTATTTTTATGACGGAAGCCGCTACGAAATCAGCAAATATGAAGGCAAATATTGGCTCCATGATGATGTGAGAGCATTTACCATTGAAAAGGACGGGCAATCGCTTCAATGGGACAGAAGATACATTTACAGTTATGGAAAAAGCGGATTTGTCATCATTGATAAAAAAGACAACATGCTGAGAGTCCTGTTTGACAGGAAAACGGACGAGTTTCAAAAAAATAGTATGACAACTCAGGAAAAAAGATTTCCAGAGTATCTTCAGATTATCAGTTTTTCCGATATGAATGAAAGGGAAAAGAATATTTATCATGCGCTGCAGAACACCTCTGGAACCTACAAATGGTAAAATATAAAAAGGGCGGCCTGGTCTTGTTAATAAAGGGGTGTTCCAACTGGCTGGCTTTGAAAAAGAAGGTCTGGAGGCGTGGAATCGAGTTCCAGTGTCAGGCTCTGGCTTAGGTACTGGAAGCCTACGATGCTAAACTGGTCAGGAATATGATGATTGCAGTATATGTTGTTGCATTTCCGGCCGGAGGTTCCGTACCCCTGCCAAGGGATTCGGTCCTTTCAGGACCTCATGCCCCCACCACCGGACATGGGGGAACCCCCTACCCGCTGACGCGGGTCCTTTCCCCCTTTTCCACAGGATTAGGATGTTCCTATTCGTCACATCCGTCGCGGGGGACACATCTGGAACGCTCCCACAGGGCGGACTTGGCCTCCGGCCTTGCTGGCACTTTGTACGGGTATACATCGATTCTCCGGGAGCCGGGTGGACACCCTTTGGGCGGCCGGGACGGGTTTGCCTGCGGCGACCTCCTACATCGTTGGGGTCAGAGGCTCGTACATCTGGCGAGCCGCCGGTTGTGCGGCCTCTACGGGCCCATACTCTTCACTCTGCACTCTTCACTTTCAGAAATGAATGAATAACTATACTGTGATGAAGGCTTTACCGAGAACTTGTTGACACATACCCGGCTAACAGTCCCCATTTCCAAATCTCCCCAAAAATGGTAGAATAACCCTGTTGATTGCAAAGTTTTTCTGATGTTTTCATTGGATTTTGGAGGGGATTTCCATGGATGTACTGCATATGACGGAAGATGCTTTGGAAGCGCAATGTATTGAATGGCGCCGGTGGTTCCACGAACACCCGGAAGTGAGCACGGAAGAAAAGAATACCTCGGAGAAGATTTTCAATATCCTGAAGGACCTGGGACTGGATCCGGTCCGGGGCCAGGGCCACTACGGGGTGGCGGCTACCATCACCGGAAACAACCCCGGGCCCATGGTGGCTCTCCGGGCGGATATGGACGCCCTTTCCGTCAAGGAAGATACAGGACTGCCCTATGCTTCGAAAAATCCCGGGGTAATGCATGCCTGCGGCCATGACATCCACATGACCACCCTGCTGGAAACGGTTCTTCGGCTGCTCCGGCGGAAGGACGAAATCCAGGGCAGCGTCCGGCTGCTGTTCCAGCCTTCGGAAGAGCTGGCTCCCACCGGCGGCGCCCGGTATATGATCAAAGACGGGTTCCTGAAGGACGTAAAGGCGGTATTCGGTCTCCATGTATGGCCCAACTTTGTCTGCGGCCAGATCGGGGTAAAGCCCGGGGCCATGATGGCCGGTTCCGACCGGATCAAGGTGGTGATCAAAGGCCGGACTTCCCATGCAGGCCATCCTCAGGAAGGCATCGATGCCATTATGGCGGCAGCGGACTTCCTCCAGCAGGTGAGCCACATTGTCAGCCGGCGGGTGAGCCCTCTGGCCACGGCCACCATCAACATCGGCACCATCCACGGGGGATCCCGGTACAATGTGGTGCCTGATGAAGTGACCCTGGAAGGGACCATCCGGACCCTGGACGAAACCAACCGGAAACGGATCCCGGAATTCATCCAGGGCATCCTGGACGGCCTGAAGGCCTCTGCAGGCGTGGACTGCGAATTCAACTATTACTATGGCTACCCGGTACTGGACAACTGGCCGGTTCCGGAAAAAGTGGTGGAGGATACGGCCCGGCAGGTGCTGGGGGAAAAAGGTCTGGCGTCCCATGTGGTGCCGGATCTGACGGCGGAAGACTTCGGCTTCTACATGCAGGATATCCCTGGCTGCTTCCTGTGGCTGGGCTGCGGCACCGAAGGGGAACCGGTCCACGGCCTCCACAACGCCAAACTCTGTCCCAACGAAAACGCCCTGGTGGTGGGCTCCAAGCTCATGAGCCAGGTGGTGATCAACGCCCTGGAGGCTCTGAACCAGGGTGTGGATTTCAGCAAAAAAGACTGAAGGAGAAATTTTCATGAAAATGGCTTTTATCGGTGACAGCCTGGTAAGCTGCACCAACGAAACCCTGGCCAACACCTGGTATGACATCGCTTCCAAAAAGATGGGCTTTGAGGTGGTGAACAACGCCGCCGGGGGCAAACTGACCCTGGTCATGTGGGGCATGTTCAAAATGGATGTGGTGGATGAAAAGGCCGACGGGGTGTTCCTGTGCTGCGGCATGAACGACATCCTGCTGGACGAACCCATGAGCTCCATTGAAGAAAACATGGCCGGTACCCTGGACAAGGCCCGGGATGCAGGGCTGCCCATTGTGATCCTGGGGATCCCGCCTTTGACGCGGATCGAAAGTACGGAAAAGGGTTGGCAGCTGCCCAGTGAATTTGAAAAGCACAATGCGGCCCTCCGGGAATACCGTCAATGGCTCCAGGAAGAAGCAGAACGCCGGAACCTGCCGGTGCTGGACTATGAACAGGTTCTCAGCGAAGCGGAAAAGAAAACCGGCCGGAGCATGTTCCAGGACGGCCTCCATCCCAACAAGGAAGGGTACCAGGCGGTAGCGGAAGCCTTTGAAAAAGTGCTGAAAGCCGCCCTCCAGGAGCAGGCATGAAGCTGGAACACAACCAGCCGGTGGTCATGACCCGGTCCGTGATGCTGTCCATGGCCAATTCCGCCGGACACCTTTTCGGTGGCACCCTTATGGGCTGGATGGACGAACTGAGCGGGATCACCGCCCACCGGTTCGCCTGGACCCGGGTGACCACAGCTGCTGTAAAAGGCATGAACTTTTACGTGCCCATCCCCTACGGTACGGTCCTTCAGCTGGAAGGCCGGGTAATCCGGGTGGGGAACACCTCCATGGAGGTGGAAGTGGTGGCCTGGCTGGAACCGGAACAGGAAGACCAGGAGCCCGTCCGGGCGGCGGATGCCCTGTTTGTGTACGTATCCCTGGACGAAAACCGGAAACCGAAAAAAATCCAGCGGTCTCTTTGAGACGCTGGATTTTCTGTATCAGGAAAGGAAGCAAACCATGATTTATTATTTTTCCACCACCGGCAATTCCCTGGCCCTGGCCCGGAAACTGGCCGCCGCCCTGGGGGACGGGATCTGTTCCGTCACCCGGACCAGGGAAAAGACACTGGAAGGGCCGGCCGTCGGCCTGGTGTTCCCGGTGTACTACGGGGATGTGCCTGCCAATGTGCAGGAGTTTGTCCGCAGCCACGCTTTCCCGGAAGGCGCCTGTGTGTATGCCCTGGCCACCTGCGGCAGTACCTGGGGCCGGACCTTCCGGACCCTTCAGCAGCTGCTGGGAGAAAAGGGCTGCCGGCTTGCCTGGAGCCGGGCAGTACCGCTTATCGCCAACAGCACCATCTGCATGAAGTCCCATATCGGGTATGACCTGAAAAAACTGGACAAGGAGGAGGCCCTGGTCCGGGAAGGGGCGGAAGCGGTGAAAAAACGGAAGGAAGACCATTCCCAGGAACAGGATTCCCTGATGGCCGGGCTTTTTGACACCTGGCTGGGACGGAAAATCGGGAACTGGTATCTGGCTGTGCAGGTGGCACCGGACCGGTGTGTCCGCTGCGGGGAATGTGTACGGCTGTGCCCTGTGGAAAACATCCATCTGGGGGAAAAAGCGGCGGTGATGGGGGACCATTGTCTCCACTGCCTGGCCTGCCTCCATGGCTGTCCCCATCAGGCCATCACCGCCCGGGGCCGGGTGGTATTGAAAGAAGACCAGTACCGGCATCCGGGAGTGACGGTGCAGGAGTTGGAACGGTAAACAGAGGGGGTGCTGCACGTTGCGTGCAGCACCCCCGTTTTTCTTATTCTTTTTTTGTTCCGCGTCCCTTTACGCAATACCCGATCCACCCCAAAAACACCAGGGCGATGACCATCCACTGGGCCAGGGCGGTGGGGCCCTGTTTGGCGAACAGGTCGTCGTAGCCTTTCAGGTAGATGGCCAGGATCACCAGGGGCAGGCCGTAGGTGTAATACAGTTTCCATTGGTCAGCCAGGTTCCGTCCGGCACCCTGGTTCACTTCCTCCAGGAAGTGGGTCCAGCCCCAGCCGTTTTTCCGAGTGCAGAACAGCACAAAGGTCAGACCGCCCAGAGGCAGCAGGTTGTTGGAGACGATGAAATCTTCCAGATCCAGGACACCGGTGCCCGGCCCCAGAGGCTGGAAATCGCTCCACAGGTTGAAGCCCAGCACGCAGGGAATGCTCCCCAGGGCAATGAGGGCAAATACGAACCAGGCGGCTTTGGGCCGGTCCCAACCCAGCAGTTCCCGGAAGCAGGCAATGATGCTTTCCATGACCGCAATCACCGTGGACAGGGCTGCAAAGGACAGGAACACAAAGAACAGGCTGCCCCAGATCCGGCCTCCCGGCATCAGAGTGAACAGGTTGGGGATGGTGAGGAAGATCAGGGAAGGGCCGGCATCCGGCTGGATCCCATAGGCGAAGCAGGCGGGGATGATGATGAAGCCGCTCATGAGAGCCACAAAGGTGTCCAGAGCGGTGATGGTCAGGGCTTCTCCCGGCAGGCTCCGCTTTTTGTCCATATAGGAAGCAAAGATCATCATGGCTCCGTTGCCGGCGCTGAGGGTGAAAAAGGCCTGGCTCATGGCGGCATAGATCACATTTCCCCAGCCCAGTTTTTCCAGAGAAGCGAAATTGGGTACCAGGTAGAATTCAATGCCCTTTTCCGCTCCCGGCAGGAACAGGGAATGGACCGCCAGGATGATCATCAGCAGCAGCAGGGCGCTCATCATCACTTTGGTAATCCGCTCGATGCCTTTTTCCAGTCCCATATAGCACACCAGGAACCCCAGGAGGCAGGACAGGAAGGTCCAGAAGCCCATGGAAAGAGGCTGGGCCAGCATCTCTTGGAAGGTGGTCTGGATGAAGGCCGGAGACTGGCCCACAAAGGTTCCTTTCAGATGGAGCCAGCAGTAGTTCAGCATCCACCCGGTAACCGTGGTGTAGTACAGCATCAGCAGGATGACTCCGGCAATGCCAATGTATTTCAATCGGGGCCAGCGGCTGCCGGCGGGAGCCAGCCTGTCGAAGCAGCGGGCTACGCTCTGGCGGCTGCTGCGGCCCAGGGCGAACTCACACAGGAGCACTGGGATCCCCAGGATCAGCAGGAAAATCAGGTACAGAAGGATGAAGGCGGCCCCTCCGTACTGGCCGCACAGATAGGGGAATTTCCACACATTGCCGATGCCGATGGCGCAGCCGGCGCTGACCAGGATGAAGCCCAGACGGGATTGGAAGGAATCACGGGTGCTTTGCTGTTCTGACATAAGACTACCTCACTTCTATGCTACGAATGATTAATATGTTACAATTTTACAATAAATGTCTGGGGAATGCAAAAAAAAAATAAGGGCTGCTGCCTGTGCAACAGCCCATTTTTCATGCTTTCTTTCTTGACGCTGTGTAGAATATGAATCCCAAAAACAGTGCTGCCAGGACCAGCCACTTGGCCAGGACTTCCGGGCCCTGTTTGCTGAACATGTCGTAATACCCTTTCAGATAGATGGTGATGATCAAAAGGGGCAGCACATACAGAAGGTAATTCCGGAGGGACGACGGCAGGTTCCGGCCTTCTCCGTCATTGGCTTCCGCCAGGAAATGGGTCCAGCCCCAGCCGTTCTTTTTGGTGCAGAACAGCACAAAGGCCAGGCTGCCCAGAGGCAGCAGGTTGTTGGAGACGATGAAATCTTCCAGGTCCAGGATGGAAGACCCGGGGCCCAGGGGCTGGAATCCGCTCCACAGATTGAAGCCCAGGACACAGGGGATGCTCAGGAGCACAATGGCCAGCCCATTGACGGCCACGCTTTTTTTTCGGCTCCAGCCGTACAGGTTCATGCCAAAGGCGATGATGTTCTCAAATACGGCAATCACCGTGGACAGGGCTGCAAAGGACAGGAACACAAAGAACAGCATGCCCCAGAACCGGCCGCCCGGCATCTGGACGAACAGATTGGGAATGGTCAGGAAAATCAGGGAAGGACCGGCGTCCGGCTGGATCCCGAAGGCGAAGCAGGCGGGGATGATGATGAATCCGGCCATGAGAGCCACAAAGGTATCCAGCGCTGTAATGGTGGAGGCCTCGCCGAACAGGCTCCGGCCGTGGGGCAGGTAGGCTCCGAATATCAGCATGGCTCCGATGCCGATGGACAGGGTAAAGAAGGCCTGGCTCATGGCGGCGTAGATCACATTCCCCCAGCCCAGCTGGGCCAGGGTGTCAAAATTGGGTACCAGGTAGAACCGGATCCCTTTTTCCGCTCCTTCCAGGAACAGGGAGTGGCCGGCCAGGACGATCATCAGCAGCAGCAGGGCGCTCATCATCCATTTGGTGATCCGCTCCACCCCGTTCTGGATTCCCAGGTAGCAGACACCGAAGCCCATGGCACAGGTGAGCACCATCCAGAACAGCAGGTTGGACGGATCCTTGAGCATGGTTCCGAAGGTGGCGGTGATGAACTGGGGCGAGGCTCCCACAAAGGTGCCGGTAATGTGGAGCCAGCAGTAGTACAGCATCCAGCCGGTAACCGTGGTGTAGTACATCATCAGCATGTAGCAGCCCACGATGCTGATGGCCTTGAACCGGTGCCAGCAGGTGCCGGGAGGTTCCAGCGCTTCGAAGCTTTTGGCGGCGCTGCAGCGGCTGCCCCGGCCGATGGCGAATTCGCAGACCATCACCGGGATCCCCATAATGAGCAGGAACACCAGATAGATCAGGATAAAGGCGGCGCCTCCGAACTGGCCGCACAGGTAGGGGAACTTCCACACATTCCCGATGCCGATGGCACAGCCGGCGCTCACCAGGATGAATCCCAGCCGGGAGCTGAAGGATTCTGTAGATACACCTTTCTCAGACAAAAAAACACCTCATTTCAAAATGTGACAATTCAGTGATTTATATTGTATTATAGTCTGGAAGAAGTTGCAACCTTATTGTTTTACTCAGAGCCAGCGAAGCTGGCATCCATCGGCCATTGACCGTTGACAGCTGACAGCGGCGGCCCTGTGGACGCCGCTTATCGCCGCTTATCTCGCCTTCGGCTGGATCATGGGCGGAGTCTGGGCCTTGACCTTGGGACCGGTGGGCACGGGGCCCTGAGGCTGGGCAGGCTGGGGCAGAGGAGCGGCGGTTTGTTTGTTCATGGCCGGGGTCTGTTTCTGTCCGGCCTGGGGGAGAGATTTTTTCGGCCCTGCCGTCTTGGAACCGGTTTTCTGCTGGTCCATGATCCGGTTCCGCTCCTGGGCCGCTTTTTCCTCTGCCCGCTGGGTGGACAGGCTGCGCCAGAAAAAAAGACCGGCAGCCAGTACGGCAATCAGGATGATGGACAGGAGACGCTGGGGGGAGAAACGGTGTCTTTCCCTTGAAGAAGAGGCTGCCTCCGGCTGCTTTCCCTCCGGAAAGCCCGTCAGCCATTTCATGATTCTGCGAAGCATGGCAAAAATCCTTTCTTATAGAAAAAAGTACCGCCCGACTGAGCAGTCTGGCCGGCAGAATCTATTGTACATTTCCTGGGGGGAAAAAACAATGGAAAAGGTTGGAGTCGGGAGTCAGAAATCCTAGGAAAGAATCCGTCTGGCGGAAGGATCCTCGTAAAGAATGACACGGCAATCTTGTCAGAGAAATCCCCTTACGGTATACTGGTATCCAGCAATGAACATGCAACGCAGTATCGTTTTCCAGAAAAGGAATCAAAAATATTTTATCTGAGTTTTGCCACAGACGTTGTAGGGGCTCGCCGCAGGCAAGCCCTTCCCGGCCTGCGGTTTTTATGTTTAAAACCATCTGCCTTGGAGATGGTCTCCTTTGGCGTGAGACTGTGTTATAATAGGAAATCATTACAAAGCTATCACTGACAAAGGAAGGAATCCATGGCTAAAAAATATTTTTTCTTTGATATCGATCGGACCCTGGGGCTGGGAATCACCGGGCAGGTGCCGGAAGACACCCAGTACTGTGTGGATGAACTCCAGCGGCAGGGGCATTTTGTGGCCCTGGCCACAGGACGGCTCCAGTGCGATGCGGCGGCTTTTGCGGCCAAACACGGCATCCGTTCCATGGTGGCCGACGGGGGCAACAGCCTTACGGTGGACGGGAAGATCCTGGAGATGGAAGGGCTGCCCCTGGCATCGGCCAAGGCCCTGCTCCGGGAACTGACGGAACGGAACCAGCCCTGGTCCGTGGTGCTGGACAACACCCTGGACCGGTACACTCCCTATCCGGATTATCCCCGGGAGGATCCGGGAAACTACATGAACACCAAAGTCCAGCCGGTGGACATCGACGGCCTGGAACAGGTGTACAAAATCATGTATGTCCGGGAACAGCCGGGTACGGAACCGGCGGACCGGCGGCAGCTGCCCCATCTGCCCTTCATCGACAACACCTGGCTGGTGGAACCGGTGGACAAGGGGGCCGGCATCGAAAAGCTCATGGGCCTTATGGGAGCGGATCCCAAAGATGCGGTGGTGTTCGGAGACGGACTCAATGACATCACCATGTTCCGGAAGCCTTTTTTCGGGGTGGCCATGGGGAACGCCCGGCCGGTGATCAAGGACCGGGCGGACTACATCACCGACGACAACGACAAGGGAGGCATCCTCAATGCCTGCCGGAAGTTCGGGTGGATAAAAGATGAGTGCAGAGGAAAGAGAGGAGAGGAGTAAGATGAAGATTTGGAAAATCGTGACAGGGGTGCTGGTGTTCAGCCAGATTTCTCTGGGGATGGCCCTGGCGGCGGCCCCGTCCCTTGATAAAATCGTCAAACCTTCCAAGGGCTATGTGTGGCGTCTGGATGCGGCCAACAAACTCCGGCTGCCCCGGTCCTGGCGGGTGGATGATGCCAACCGGATGAGCGGCAGCGGCCAGCCTTCCATCCTGAATCTGGCGGCGCTGACCCAGGAACTGCAGAAACAGGGCATCCAGCCAAAACAGGTGATCCTGGTGGACCTGCGCCAGGAGGACCATGGATACCTGAACGGCACGGCGGTAAGCTGGTACGGGGACAACAACTGGGCCAATGTGGGAAAATCCGATGCCGCCATCCGGAAGGAGGAAGTCCGGCGGCTGGAAAAGGAAGAAAACCGGGAAACACCCTACTACCATCTGGATAAAAAGAAAAAGCCCCATTACAAGGGAACGGAAAAAGTCCAGGCGGCCCTGACGGAACAGCAGGCAGCGGCTCTGTTCGGCTTGGGCTATGCCCGGTTTGCCAGTACGGACCATACCTGGCCGGAACCGGCGGAAGTGGACGCCTTCCTCCAGTGGCAGAAAAACCTGCCGGCGGATGCCTGGCTCCATTTCCACTGCCAGGCCGGGAAAGGCCGGACCACCGCCTACATGATCATGCGGGATATCTGGCTCAACGGGCAGCAGGACAGTCTGGAAACCATCTGCGCCCGGCAGCATGCCCTGGGGGGACAGGATGTGCTCCACATGACCCATAAGGAAGGGTGGCGCCAGACCATCGACGACCAGAAAATCTACCGGCTGAAGCAGTTCTATACATATGTAAAAGAACTCCAACAGGGAAAAATCACCCAAAGCTGGACGGATTATCTGAAAGAGAATCCGTGAAAAAAGGAGTGCTGCACATTGAGTGCAGCACTCCTTTTTCGGTCTCAGTCTTCCTTCTTCAGGAACCCGGGAGTGGTCAGGTACCGGTCTCCGTTGTCCGGCAGCAGCACCACCAGGGTCTTGCCTTTGTTTTCCGGCCGTTTGGCTACTTCTACGGCAGCATACAGGGCAGCCCCGCCGGAAATCCCGATCAGGAACCCTTCATGATGGATGAAGTCCCGTGCGGTTTCGTAGGCCTGGTCCGTGGAAGCCGTGAGGATTTCATCGTAGATCTTGGTGTTCAGGGTCTTGGGCAGGAAGTTGGTGCCGATGCCCTGGATCTTGTGGGGACCGGGTTTGCCCTGGCTCAGCAGGGGAGAATCCGCCGGTTCCACAGCCACCACTTTTACGGACGGTTTCTTTTCCTTCAAATATTCCCCAACACCGGTCAGGGTACCGCCGGTACCTACACCGGCTACGAAAATATCCACAGCACCGTCGGTGTCATCATAGATTTCCGGGCCCGTAGTGGCTTTGTGGGCCGCCGGGTTGGCCGGGTTGTCGAACTGTTCCGGGATGAAGCTGCCGGGAATGGAGGCGGCCAGTTCCTTGGCTTTTTCCACAGAGCCTGCAATGCCTTTCTTGGCTTCGGTCAGCACCACTTCAGCACCATAGGCGGCAATCATGTTCCGTCGTTCAATGGACATGGTTTCCGGCATTACCATAATGGCCCGGTAGCCTTTCATGGCAGCCACAGCCGCCAGGCCGATGCCCGTGTTGCCGCTGGTGGGCTCAATGATCACACCGCCCTTTTTCAGCACCCCCCGTTTTTCCGCATCTTCAATCATGGCCTTGGCAATCCGGTCCTTGGCGGAGCCAGCCGGGTTGAAGCTTTCCAGCTTCACCAGCAGCCGGGCCTGGAGGTTCTTGTCCGCTCCGAACTTCACCGGTTCCAGCAGAGGGGTATGGCCGATCAGATCCAGTACGCTTGTATAGATTTTAGACATAATCATCTCTCCTTTATCACTGACAGAAATGGAATTTTCAACATTCAATGCATTTGAACTGCGTTCCCGGGAACGTCAACATCGGGGTCCCAGGGGCTTGTTCCACCAGTTTTGCTGCAAGGGGAAAACCTCCTTTTTCCAAGGAAAATACTAGGATATCTCTGCCGAAAAAAAGTGCCAGAGCACTTTTTTCGGAAGTTGACAACACAATCAGCGGAAGTTCACAACCTGCTTCAGGACCGGACCTTCCTGCTGGGCCTTCAGATCACTGACCTGCCGCTTCAGCAGGGCCACCTGTTTTTCCAGGGCGGCGATCTGGTCCTCAATGGGATCCGGCAGCCGGTTGTGGTTCAGGTCCACGTCCCGCTCAGAATGGGCGGGAGCCACCCGGACCCCCTTCCGGGCCACCACATGGCCGGGGATGCCCACCACCGTGGCATAGGGAGGGACTTCCTTCAGCACCACGCTGCCGGCACCGATCTTGGCGCCTTCTCCCACGGTGAAGGAACCCAGCACCTTGGCTCCGCAGGCCACCACCACATAATCTCCGATGGTGGGATGCCGTTTGCCCTTTTCCTTGCCGGTGCCTCCCAGGGTCACCCCCTGGTACAGGGAAACATTGTTTCCAATAATGGTGGTTTCCCCGATGACGATGCCGGATCCATGGTCAATGAACAGCCCTTCCCCGATCTGGGCCCCGGGATGGATCTCGATGCCGGTGGCCAGCCGGGCCAGGGTGGAAATGAAACGGGCGGTGACGAACCAGGATCTTTTATAGAAGAAATGGGAAAGCCGGTAGGCCCAGATGGCGTGGAGTCCCGAGTAACAGAGCACGACTTCCAGGGTGTTCTTCACCGCCGGATCCCGTTGTTTGATGACTCGGATGTCGTTGCGCATGGATGCA
The DNA here is from genome assembly GCF_052122455.1 of Acidaminococcus sp. HCP3S3_G9_1. NCBI lineage: Bacteria > Bacillati > Bacillota > Negativicutes > Acidaminococcales > Acidaminococcaceae > Acidaminococcus > Acidaminococcus sp. HCP3S3_G9_1. Next base: position 81,066 of record NZ_JBQKCH010000008.1, read on the forward strand.
AACATAGCTTTCTCCTCCCCTTTGGATACAAAAAAAGACCGCCTCTTCCCAGAGGCGATCTCTCGCGGTTCCACTCTGATTGCAGCCAGACTTCGGCTGCCTCTCATACCGGTAACGGCGGCTGCCCGGAAGGCCCTACTTACGTTCAGGTCTTCAGCTCCCAAAGGCATTCCATCTTCTGAAGCTTCGGCGCAAACTTTCAGCCGGTGATTCGCGCTCTCTGTGCCACTTTTTGAAGTGTACTTGTTTTGGTCATTGCCATTGTGTTTTTCACGTTGACTGTATAGTAAACTTTTTCGATACACTTGTCAAGAGAATTTTAAAAAATTTTAAAAGGGAGGGGTTGCAGGGAGAAAGGGGGGATGGTATCATAAGGCTTGCATAAAGAAAGAGGGATGTTTTATGGACGGAAGGAAAAAGAGGACGGAAGGGTCCCGGAACCATAGAGGAAAGACCGTAATGCTGGGGGTATCCGCCCTGGTGTTCCTGGGGGTGCTGCTCACCGGCTGCTTTGCCCTGGGGTACAAGGGCGTGGGAGCTCCCGGGCCTACGGTGCCGGTCAAAAAGACGGAAACGGTGAAAAAAGAACAGCCGGCCCTGCCGGAAAAGAAGGAGACACCGGTGGAAAGCCTCCAGAAGAAACAGGAGGAACCCAAAGCGGCGGAACCCCAGCCGGCGGCGGAGCAGCCTCTGGTGCCCGGGAAAAAGTACACGGTGCTGGTGGACAAAAGCGACCACAAACTGTACCTGAAGGACGGGGATACGGTAGTCCGGACCTGGGGCTGTGCCATTGGCAAAGGAGGCCTGGGCCAGAAGGAACGCCGGGGAGACAACATGACCCCTGTAGGGACCTTCCGGGTTGATGAAATCGACGACGCTTCCGGCTGGACCCATGATTTCGGAGACGGCAACGGAGAGATCCAGGGAGCTTACGGACCCTGGTTCCTGAGCCTGGATACGGAAGACCTGAGCCAGGGGAACTGGGACGGCATCGGGATCCACGGTACCCATGATCCAGCTTCCATCGGCACCGACGCTTCCGAAGGCTGCGTCCGGCTGGACAACGGCAACCTCCGGGAACTGGAAAAAGTGGCCTATGTGGGGATGCCGGTAACCATCCAGGACTGATATTCATGGCCCATTCATGGAAATAGGGTATGCTGGGAACCCTTGAAGGAAAAAGTTCTATTGACTCGGAATGGATTTTACCTTTTCTGCCGACACAAAGAATAAAATAAAAAGTATAAAGAAAAGTAATAATAACTATTGAAAACCTTTAAGCCCTTATTTTACATGGTGTAAATCAACAAAAAACTGTTGACGAAAAAGATACAAAAAGTTATACTAATTGTAGTAATCATTATCCAAAAGTGCAAGACGCAAAATAGCAAAATAAAGGAATGGAGGTGTTGATTACGCTTACTGCTGCTGAACTGGCCAAACTGCTCCGGGACAACGGATGCAAGGTGACCCCTCAGAGACTGGCTGTTTATGACATGCTGGCCCATACAACGGAACATCCTACAGCGGAAATGATCTACAACAAGGTGAAGGAAAAATACCCCACCATGAGTTTTGCCACGGTGTACAAATCCGTGGAGATTTTCAGCAAGCTGCACATCATCCAGGTGCTGAACACCGGGGAAGACAGCTTCCGCTACGATGCCAATGTGATGGAACATCCCCACATCCGCTGCATGAAATGCGGCAAAGTCTGTGATGTGCCCCATCTGGACGCCAAAGCCATCGAAGATAAGGTGGCCAAGGAAACAGGCTTTACGGTACAGGGCCATCAGTTCTACTTCTACGGGCTGTGCGCAGACTGTCAGAGCCAGAAAAACTGAACCTGAAGAAAAAATGCCGGACTCGGAGAGTTCGGTGTTTTTTTACATTTCTTTCCCGGTTTTTGCTATAATAATAAGTATAATAGCGGGGTGGGAACATCTGCCCCGACATTTTTGTATGGAACGGTGTTATCCCATGACCTTAACCAATTTTGAAGTGGACGTGCTGGCCAGCGGCAGCAAGGGGAATTCCACCCTGATCCGTGCCGGTCAGACGGCCATCCTGATCGATGCGGGGATTTCCTGCCGGCGGATCGTCCAGGGCCTGAAGCGCTGCGGACTGGAACCGGAAGATCTCAGCGGGGTGTTCCTGACCCATGAACACAGGGACCATGTGGCCGGACTGGATGTATTCGCCCGGCACTACAGCTCCGTTCCGGTGTTTGCCAACGAGCGGACCTGGGCCCAGCTGCCTGTCCGGCGCCAGCTGCCCCGGCCTCAGGTACGGGTGATTCCCCGGAGCTGTACCATGGGGAACCTGCGGATCGAACCGTTCCGGATCCCTCACGATGCAGCGGATCCGGTAGGATATGCCATCTTCAACGGAGATGAGAAATGCACCTACCTGACGGACTGCGGGGTGATTACCCAGGCCGTGGAGCAGGCGGCGGAAGGGGCTTCCGTCATGGTCCTGGAAGCCAACCATGATGAGTCCATGCTCCGGAACGGGCCTTATCCGGTGGCCCTCCAGAACCGGATCCTGGGCCGGGAAGGCCACCTGTCCAACCGGACGGCAGGGCAGTTCCTTACTTCCCTGGAAGACCCTCCTTCGGAAGTGATCCTGGCCCATCTCAGTGAAAAGAACAATACGCCGGATGTTGCCTACCGGACCGTACGGGAAGTCCTGGAGGACTGTCCCCGGACCCGGGAAATCCAGCTGTATGTGGCACAGCAGCAGGAAATGGTCAGCAATGTCCGCTGAAAAGGAGTAAAACCATGAAACATACCATTACCAAGAAAACCCTGAGCACCCTGGTGGCTCTTTCTTTAAGCGCCAGCTTCCTCACCGCCGGCTGCGGCCTGGCCAGCAACAAGACGGCTGCCAAAACGGAAAACAAGCCGGCCCTGACCCAGGAACAGCAGACCAAAAAGGCGGAAGCCAATATGAGCGCCGCCCGGAACACCCCCATTGTCCAGGCCGCCAAGAAGGTGGGCCCGGCTGTAGTGGGTATCACCAACAAGGCCCTGGTACGGGATTACTTCAACCGGACCCAGCTGGTGGAACAGGGCAGCGGTTCCGGGGTGATCTACAGCAAGGACGGGCTCATCGCCACCAACAACCATGTGGTGGCCGGGGCCCAGGAAATCGTGGTGAGCCTGCCTGACGGAAAGACCTATAACGGAAAAGTGCTGGGCACCGACCCCAATACGGATCTGGCGGTAGTGAAAATCGATGCAGATGAGGAACTGCCGGTGGCGGAATTCGGGGATTCTGATTCTCTGATGGTGGGGGAACCGGCCATTGCCATCGGGAACCCCCTGGGCATGGAATTCCGGGGCAGTGTCACCGCCGGGGTGATCAGCGCCCTGAACCGGTCCCTGGACATGGGTGAACGGCGGTTCCGGCTGATCCAGACCGATGCGGCCATCAACCCGGGGAATTCCGGCGGGGCCCTGGTGAACGCGGACGGTCAGGTGATCGGCATCAACAGCGCCAAGATCGCCGCTTCCGGGGTGGAAGGCATCGGTTTTGCCATTCCCATCAACGAAGCCAAGCCCATCCTGAAGGAACTGGCGGAAAAAGGACGGGTGGTCCGGCCTTATCTGGGGGTCAGCCTGCTGGATCAGACCCTGGCCAAACGGCTGGGCATCGATCTGGACCTGAGAGGAGGGCTGTTCGTCGTAAAGATGTTTCAAGACGGTCCTGCATACCGTGGAGGCATTCGTCCAAACGATATTATCGTTAAGTTCAACGGTACTAAAGTGGCTTCTGTAGCCGATCTCCGGGATGCCCTGGGCAAATGCCAGGTGGGACAGCAGGTGCCGGTGACCATTCTCCGGGGAGATGAAGAAGTGAACAAGACCGTCACTCTTACGGAAATGCCCCAGCAGAGCAGCCAGCAATGATCAGGATCACCCTGGCCTGCGCAGGCAAACTGAAGGAAAAGTACCTCCGGGAGGCGGAACAGGAATTCACCAAGCGGCTGGGCGCTTACTGCCAGCTGGAAACCCGGTGCATCAACGAAGAGAAGATGCCCGATGATCCGTCCCCGGCGGTGAAGGAACAGGTGCTGGCCCGGGAAACGGACCGGATCCTGAAGCTGATCCCGGAACACAGTTTCGTCATCCTGCTGGATCTTACGGGGAAGGAAATCTCTTCCCCCCAGCTGGCGGAAAAAATGGAACAGTGGATGGTGGAGGGGGTGAGCCATCTGACCTTTGTGATCGGAGGTCCGTTTGGCTACACCGACGCCCTGCGGAAACGGGCGGATTTCCGGTGGAGCTTCTCACCGCTGACCTTCACCCATCAGATGATCCGGATCCTGCTTTTGGAGCAGATCTACCGGGCCTTCAAGATCATGCGGAAAGAAAAATACCATCACTGAAAAAGACCGGACTGGAACCTGCAGGTTGTGCGGAATCCGAGAGGGACCAGCCCGGCTTTTTGGAAAACAGCGGATAGCGGGAGTGCTCCCGGTTATCCAGCAAGGGGAGTGGAAACATGGAAAAGGCAAAAGTGTATTTTACGGATTTCCGGTGTCCGGTGGGCACCAGTGCACTGGAGAAGCTCCAGCGGCTGTGCAGGGCAGCCCATATGGGAGACATTGACTTCCAGGGGAAATTCACCGCCATCAAGATGCATTTCGGGGAACTGGGGAACCTGGCCACCATCCGGCCCCAGTATGTAAAGGCGGTGGCGGACCTGGTGAAGGAATGGGGCGGCAAACCCTTCCTCACCGACTGCAACACCCTGTATCCCGGCAGCCGGAAAAATGCCCTGGACCATCTGGACTGTGCCGCCATCAACGGGTACAACACCATTACCACCGGCTGTCAGGTGATCATCGGGGATGGCCTCCGGGGCACGGATGAAGTGGAAGTGCCGGTTCCCGGCGGGGAATACATCCAAAAAGCCAAAATCGGCCGGGCCATTATGGATGCGGATGTATTCATCAGCCTGGCCCATTTCAAGGGCCATGAAGCCACCGGCTTCGGCGGTGCGGTAAAGAACGTGGGCATGGGCTGCGGCAGCCGGGCCGGGAAAATGGAACAGCATTCCTCCGGCAAGCCCAAGGTGGATGAAGAACTGTGCCGGGGCTGCGGCCGGTGTGCCAAAGAATGCGGCAGCGATGCCATTTCCTATATCAATCACAAGGCTCACATCGATGAGGAAAAATGTGCCGGATGCGGCCGCTGCATCGGGGCCTGCGGGTTCGACGCCATCCAGAGCGTCCAGTGGGATGCCAATGAGCTGCTGGACCGGAAAATGGCGGAATATGCCCTGGCCGTGGTCCATGGCCGTCCCTGCTTCTATATCAACATGGTGATGGATATTTCTCCCAACTGTGACTGCCACGGGGAAAACGACGCACCCATCCTGCCCAATATCGGCATGTTTGCGTCCTTTGACCCCATTGCCCTGGATCAGGCCTGTGCCGATGCCTGTCAGAAGGCCCAGCCCCTGCCCAACAGCCAGCTGGCGGACCACCTGGCCCAGAAAGACTGGGAATGTCACCACGACCACTTCCTGGACAGCAATCCCCGGGTGGACTGGGCCACCACCCTGGAACACGGAGAAAAGATCGGGCTGGGGACCAGAGCGTATGAACTGGTTGCGCTGAAATGATCAGAGAGGGTACTGCGGCCATAGGCGGTACCCTCTTTTTATCCATCTGGAACCCTCCGGACAAATAGGGTACAATAGGGGAAAAGGAGGTGGATCAGATGGCACTGTATGCCTTGGGAGATCTCCATCTGGCCTTTCAGCGGCCGGAGAAATCCATGGATGCCATGGGGCCCGTCTGGGTCCGCCACGAGGAAAAAATCTGGAAGAACTGCCAGGAACTGGTGCAGCCGGGGGATACCCTGGTGCTGGTAGGGGATCATTCCTGGGGACGGAAGCTGTACCAGTGCCGGGAGGACCTGGACTTCATCGCCAATCTGCCGGGACGGAAGATCCTGATCCGGGGGAACCATGACATGTTCTGGGAAGCCCAGAAAACCGACGCCCTGAACCAGGAGTATGCCGGAAAACTCTTCTTCCTCCAGAACAATTTCGCAGCCTATCGGGACTATGCCCTGGTGGGGACCAAAGGATTCACCTTTGAGGGACCCTTTCTGATCAACCGGTTTACCGGAGAAGTGCTCAGCTGGGATCAGGAGGCGGAAAAACACGCTCAAAAACTGGTCCGCCGGGAAGCCATCCGTCTGGAGGATTCCTTTCGGAAAGCCCAGGGCGCGGGGTATCGGAAGTTCCTGGTGTTCCTCCACTATCCTCCCACCAATATCCTGGAAGAGGAGAGCATCTTTACCCGGATGGCGGAGAAATACGGAGCGGAACAGGTGATCTATGCCCACTGTCACGGAAAAGCCCAGTTCCAGGACAGTATCCTGGGGCTCCATAAAGGCATCCGGTACCGGCTGGTCTCCGGAGACTACCTGGATTTCCGGCCGGAAAAGATTTTGGATTGAAAGTTTTTCACATGAAAAATAAAAAACAGGGGGAAAGCAGGAGTTTTTAGTTTCCATGTTAAAAACTTTTGCTTTCCCCAATTTTTTTAGAAAAAAGTAAAAAATCCCTTGCATTTTTTTGCCCTCCGTCGTATACTAAGAAAGTACTCTTTGAGAGAGCAAAGAGAGTTACTCCGGGATGGTGTAATGGTAGCACAGGAGATTCTGGATCTTCTAGTCTGGGTTCGAGCCCTAGTCCCGGAGCCATTTTTTTTATCCAGAAACCGGCCACTGCGAAAGCGGTGGTTTTTCTTTTGGCATTTTGGGAAAAATCCTTGCAATTTCTTTCGGGTATGCTATAATAATTGAGTAAGCTTTCTTCCGGGATGGTGTAATGGTAGCACAGGAGATTCTGGATCTTCTAGTCTGGGTTCGAGCCCTAGTCCCGGAGCCATTTTTTTATCTTGGCGCCATGGTCAAGCGGCTAAGACGTCGCCCTCTCAAGGCGAAATCACGAGTTCGATTCTCGTTGGCGCTACCAGGTCAATACGTGGGAATCCCCTATGGGCCATGCACTCGTGAGGATGGAACTGCATTATATAAAAGACAGACGCTCCCTTTGGGGAACGTCTTTTTTGTTTGTGAGAAAGGAGAAAGACATGAAAGGAAAAGCCTGGGCCAGGCTGCTGGGACTGCTGCTGGTTCCGGTGTGCCTCCTGTCCCTGTTCAGCGGCCAGGTGCCCGTGTCTCCCCTGGGGCTGTTCCAAGGAGGATGGAGCCCTTTGGAAGTAAATGTGCTGTGGAATCTCCGGCTGCCCCGGCTGCTGCTGGGGCTGGGTACGGGAGCGGCTCTGGGGGCTTCCGGCACGGTCCTCCAGGGCATCTTCGGGAATCCCCTGGCGGATCCGGGGATCCTGGGGGTCACCGGCGGGGCTTCCCTGGGGGCGGTGGTGATGCTGCTCACCGGGCTGCCCCAGAAAAGCTACTGGTTCCTGCCCCTGGGGGCCTTTGCCGGGGCGGCCCTGGCCTCCTTTCTGGTGGGGCTCCTGGGCAGCCGGAGCCATGACCGGGTGAAGCTGCTCCTGTCCGGGGTGGCGGTGAGCCTGCTCTGCGGGGCCCTGACCGCCGGCCTTCTCAGCTTTGCCCCGGACGCCGTTATGCGCCAGTACTTTTTCTGGACCCTGGGGAACCTGGGAGTGGGCACCTGGCTCCAGGTGAAGCTGCTGCTGCCGGTGCTGGCAGGGGTGCTGGCCGTCCTGTGCCTTTGGGGCCGGCAGCTGAATGTGCTGAGCCTGGGCGAGGAACAGGCCCTGTCCCTGGGAATGGATGCCCCCTTCTGGCGGAAACTGCTGCTGGGGTGGCTGGCCCTTCTGATGGGACTTGGGGTATGCGCCGGAGGGAACATCGGTTTTGTGGGGCTCCTGGTGCCTCACTGCCTCCGGCTGCTGGCCGGACCGGACCATCGGACCCTGCTGCCGCTCAGCGCCCTGGGCGGGGGTCTGTTCCTGGTGTTCTGCGACAGCCTGGGCCGGCTGCTCCTGCCGGGGGGAGAGATCCGGGTGGGGATCATTACAGCTCTGTTCGGGGCCCCCTACTTCCTCTGGCTGCTGTGCCGGAAAAAGTGACAGTTATGGTATAATGGAACCAAAGGAGTGTGATATCCATGCGGAAAGATTTTGGCGCAAAGCCCCTGACCTATCCTCAGCCGGTGTACATGATCGGGACCTATGATGAACAGGGTGTGCCGGATGTGATGAATGCGGCCTGGGGCGGCATCAGCAATGATACGGAGATTTCCTTCTGCCTGGCCCGGACCCACAAAACCGTGGCCAACCTGAAGAAAACAGGAGCCTTCACCGTGAGCATGGCCACGGAAGACCAGCTGGCGGCCTGCGATTACCTGGGACTGGTTTCCGGGAACAAGGTACCGGACAAAGTGGCCCGGGCCGGATTCCATGTGGAGAAATCCAGCCGGGTGAATGCCCCCATCATTGCGGAACTGCCCATGGTACTGGAATGCCGGGTAAAGAGCTATGATGAGGAAAACGAGCGGCTGGTAGGCGAGATCCTCAACGTAAGCGCTGACGAAAGCATCCTCACCGACGGGAAAATCGACCCGGCCAAACTCCGTCCCCTGGTGCTGGATCCGGTGAACCACACCTATCTGGTGGCGGAGCGCGCAGTGGGCAAGGCTTTCGCCCACACGGAAGCGCCGGGAGAAACAAAATAACATTTCAAAGCCAGCGGTGCTGGCTTCCTTGGGCCGTTGACTGTTGACGGCTGACCGCTGACCGGGGTCTGCTGCATTGGCAGCAGGCCTCCTATTTTTTCTCTTGATTATGCCGCATCATAGTGATATAGTATACACTATATCGAGGATATAACCGCCAATAGCGTAGAGTAAAGGAGCGATATTATGGATAAATCCAAAGCATACCTGTTGTGGTTCGAACAGCTGGAACGGAAAGATGTGGACATTGTAGGGGGCAAATCTTCGTCTCTGGGGGAAATGACCTCCAAGACTGATGTGCCGGTTCCCTACGGATTTGCCACAACCGCCTACGCCTACCGGTACTTCATCAAAGCAACCGGCCTGGAAGAAAAAATGCGCAGCCTGCTGGCCAGCCTCACCGATGTGGAGGACAATGAACAGCTGAGCACCGTGTGCGGTCAGCTCCGGGCCGCCATCATGGAACAGGAAATGCCCCAGGATCTCCAGGATGCCATCCGGGAAGCCTACGGGGAACTGGCGGCCAAGGTGGGGGAAGCCCAGCCCTATGTGGCCGTTCGCTCCAGTGCCACTGCAGAAGACTTGCCCGACGCCAGTTTCGCCGGCCAGCAGGATACCTATCTGAACGTCCAGGGAGCCGACAGCGTCATCGCCAAGGTGAAGGAATGTTACGCTTCCTGCTTTACGGACCGGGCGGTGTACTACCGGGAAAAACAGGGTTATGACCATCTGTCTCTGGCCCTTTCTGCCGTAATCCAGATGATGGTGTTCTCCAAGGCCGCCGGGGTCATGTTCACGGTGAACGTGGCCAACGGGGACGACAAAAACATCATGATCGAAGGAGCCTGGGGCCTGGGCGAATATGTGGTAGGGGGCATCGTCACCCCGGATACCTACATCGTATCCAAGGATGACATGAAGATCCTGTCCGCTACCGTCAACGAACAGGATGTGATGCTGGTCCGGAAGAAGGGCGGGGATACGGAAGAAGTGCCGGTGCCGGAAGCCGACCGGAAACGCCAGACCCTGACCAACCAGCAGATCCTGGAACTGGCCGGATACGCCAAGAAAATCGAAGCCCATTACGGCTGCTACATGGATATGGAATGGGGCATCGACGAACGGGACGGGAAGATCTGGATCCTCCAGGCCCGTCCGGAAACCGTATGGTCCCGGAGAAACAAGGAAAAGAAGGCGGCGGAAAAAATGGAAGAACAGGATACCAAGAGCGCCAAGGTACTGGTGAAAGGCCTGCCGGCCAGCCCGGGCATGGGCTACGGCAAAGTCCATGTAATCAAGGACCCCTCCGATATCGATGAATTCAAGGACGGGGAGATCCTGGTCACGGAAATGACCGCGCCGGACTGGGTGCCGGCCATGAAGAAGGCCCAGGCCATTGTCACCGACAGCGGCGGCATGACCTGTCATGCTTCCATCGTTTCCCGGGAACTGGGCATCCCCTGCATCGTGGGCACCAAGAGCCGGGGCACCGCAGCCACCAGCCTGCTCCACACCGGAGATGAGATTACCGTGGACGCCTCCAACGGGGTGGTGTTCGCCGGCAACCTCCAGGTGAAGAAAGCGGCAGCTGCCGCAGCACCCCAGACCCAGATCGTGGCCCAGGAAACCTTCCCGGTCACCGGCACCAAGATTTACATGAACCTGGGTGACCCGGCCCTGGCGGAAAAATACAGCAGCCTGCCCTGTGACGGCATCGGCCTCATGCGGGAAGAATTCATCTGGACCACCTACATCCATGAACATCCCCTGTATCTGATCCAGTCCGGCCATCCGGAAAAAGTGGTGGATGCCCTGGCTGACGGGTTCCGGAAAGTCTGCGCCGCCATGGCACCCCGGCCGGTGACTCTCCGGTTCAGTGATTTCAAATCCAGCGAATACCGGGATCTGAAAGGCGGGGAAGCCTTCGAACCCCACGAACCCAGCGCTCTTCTGGGCTGGAGAGGAGCCTCCCGGTACTATGATCCCAAATACACCGCCGCCTTCCGGCTGGAAATCGCCGCAGTCCGGAAAGTCCGGGAAGAATACGGGCTGAAGAACCTGAACGTGATGATCCCCTTCTGCCGCACCGTGGACGAAGCCCGGAAAGTGGTGGAAATCATGGCGGAAGAAGGACTCCACAGAGGGCCGGACTTCAAGGTATGGCTCATGGCGGAGATCCCGGCCAACATCATCCTGGCGGATCAGTTCAACCAGTTCGTGGACGGCTATTCCATCGGGTCCAACGACCTGACCATGCTGACCCTGGGCTGCGACCGGGACAACGATGTGATCTCCCACCTGTTCGATGAACGGAATCTGGCGGTGAAACGGGCCATCCGCCATCTCATCGATGTGGCCCACCGGGATGGGAAGACCGTGTCCCTGTGCGGCCAGGCTGCCAGCGTCTATCCGGAATTCGCCGCCTTCCTGGTCCAGAGCGGCATCGACAGTATGTCCGTAAACCCGGATGCGGTGAAATTCACCAAAAAGATGGTGGCCCAGGTGGAACAGCGGCTGATCCTGGACAAACTCACCGGACGGGGCCGGAACCTCCACGAGGAAGAACTGGCCTGGTAATAAAAAGAGGGGTGTGAATTCTTTCACACCCTCTTCTTGCACCCTGTTGCTTTTTCTTCTATAATGAGACTGAATCCAAGGGAAAGGAGATGAGTCCCATTCCTCTCAGTGCTAGACAGCGGAAAATTGCGGAAATCGTACGGCAGGAGGGCCCGGTGGCCGGGGAAACCATTGCCCGGGAACTGGGGCTCAGCCGGGCGGCCCTCCGGTCCGACTTGGCCATCCTGACCATGAGCGGCATCCTGGATGCCCGGCCCCGGGTGGGGTACTACTACACTGGCAAGAACACCCTGGGGCTCCTCCAGGAGGAACTGTCTTCCGTTACCGTGGAAGACATCAAATCCGTTCCCATTGTGGTGAGCAGCGAAAAAAGTGCCTATGATGCCGCCATCACCATGTTCCTGGAAGACGTGGGCACCGTATTCGTGGTAGAAGGGCCGGAAGGACTGCTCCACGGGGTGGTGTCCCGGAAGGACCTGCTGAAGGCGGCCCTCAACCCCGGGTCCGACCTGCACCAGCTGCCGGTGGCCATGGTGATGACACCGCTGAGCAAAATCGTCACGGCCAAGCCGGAGGAACCGGCGGCTTCGGCAGCCCGGCGGCTTATGGACCACGAAATCGACTGCCTGCCGGTGGTCCGGCCTCTGGATGAGGATCCCCGGCGGCTGAAAGTCCTGGGACGGGTGACCAAGACCAACTTTACCCGGCTCCTGGTGGAGCTGGCGGAAGGAAAGGGAGGGAATTATCATAGCTAAAGCACCGATCATCTATGCCATCTCTGACTCCATCGGAGAAACTTCGGAATCCGTGGTGAAAGCCACCACCAGCCAGTTTGTCCAGGAGAAATTCGATATCATCCGGGTGCCCTACGTAAAGAGCGTGGAGCAGATCGACAAGATCCTCACGGAAGCCAAGGAACAGAATGCCATTGTGTGCTACACCATCGTGTCCCCGGAAATGCGGAAGGCAGTGGCCCAGAAGGCCATTGAACTGGATGTGGAAGTGGTGGACATCCTGGGTCCTGTGCTGAAGGCCATCGAGAAGACCTCCGGGCTCCTGCCCAAGAACCAGCCCGGCCTGATCCATGCCCTGGACCATGAATACTTCAAACGGGTGGCGGCGGTGGAATTTGCCATCAAGTACGATGACGGGAAGAACCCCTGGGGACTGGCCAAGGCGGACCTGGTGATCATCGGGGTGTCCCGGACTTCCAAGACCCCTCTTTCCATGTACCTGGCCAACAAGCAGCTGAAGGTGGCCAACGTGCCTCTGGTGCCGGAGATCCCGCCTCCTGAGGAACTGTTCAAGGTGCCTTCCAGCCGGATCATCGGTCTTTTGATCGACCCCTACAAGCTCAACGAGATCCGCTGTGCCCGGCTCAAGGCCATGGGGCTCACTGACGGGGCCAACTATGCGGACATCCACCGGATCCAGGAGGAACTGGAATACGCCCGGGCCATTATGCAGCAGCTCCACTGCATGATCATCAACGTGTCCAACCGGGCCATTGAGGAAACCGCCAGCCTGATCCTGGAATATCTCCGGAAACGTTTTGACTACGAATCCTGAAAAGGGATTTTGTCAAGAGGAAATTTCTGTATTAGCAGGAATTTCCTCTTTTTTGTCGAATACATACAGTACTGCAGGAGTGAAGAAGGAAGGATCCCATGGATGAACTGAAAGAAAAAATGACCAATTTCAAAGAGCAGGTGCGGCAGGCCGCGGATATCCTGGCCATCGTTTCCGAAACGGTGAACCTGAAGCGCCGTGGCACCCAGTACTGGGGCTGCTGTCCCTTCCATGGGGAAAAGACTCCTTCCTTCAAGGTGGATCCGGCCCGGGGGCTGTTCCACTGCTTCGGCTGCGGGGCCGGGGGAGATGTGTTCTCCTATGTGATGAAGCGGGACAATCTGACCTTCCCGGAAGCCCTGAAGCAGCTGGCGGAGAAGTACGGGATCCCGGTGCCGGAACGGGCCAAATCCGCCCGGGAAATCGCCCGGGAAAAGGAAACGAAAGAAGTGCTGGCCGCCAACGACCTGGCTTCCCGGTTCTTCCACTCCTGTCTGGTGAACACCCGGTACGGGGAGCGGGGGATCCAGTACCTGGCCGGCCGGGGCATCGGGAAGGACATTATCGAGTCCTTCGGCCTGGGGCTGGCCCCGCCGGATTTCCAGACTCTTTCCACCGCCCTGGAAAAACGGGGGGTGACGGAAGCCGTGCTGCTGAAGGCGGGGCTGGTCAGTCCCAGGCAGCGGGGCACCGGAGTCTACGATAAATTCCGGGCCCGGGTAATGATTCCCATCCGGGATCCCCGGGGCCGGGTGGTAGGCTTTACCGGCCGGATCCTGGACAAGGACGCCTCCCCGGCCAAGTACATGAACACCCCGGAAACCCCCTGGTTCCACAAGGGAAATCTGCTGTTCGGCCTGGATCGGGCTTCCGGCCCCATCCGGAAACGGCAGCAGGCCCTGATCGTGGAAGGACACATGGACGCCATCAGCCTCCATGCCGCCGGCATCGACTGGGCGGTGGCCTCCATGGGTACGGCTTTTACGGACCATCAGGCGGCCCTGTTGAAGCGGCTCACCCCGGAAGTGGTCTTCTGTTTCGACAGCGACCGGGCCGGACGGGCGGCGGCCATGCGGGCCATTCCCCTGGCCCTCCAGGCCGGGCTCAAATGCCGGGTGATGCATGTGACCGACGGGAAGGATCCGGACGAATTCATCCGAAAGGAAGGCAGGGAAGCCTTCGAGGAACTGCTGAAGAATGCTAAACCGGGCATGGACTACCAGATGGATACGGTGCTGGGAGAATGTGATCTGGAGACCCTGGGAGGCAAAGTGGAAGCTGTGGCCAAAGTGCTGCCCCTGTTCCGGGACTGCCAGAGCGACGTGGAAGTGGGGGAACGGATACGGGATCTGTCCCGGCGGCTGGCCATTGACGAAGGGCTGATCCAGAGCGAATACCGGAAGCTGACCCAGGGTCAGTTCGGGGGCCGGAGCTACAATCCGGAATGGCTCACCCAGCGGCAGGTGAAGGTGACCAGCCCTACGGAACAGGCGGAACGGCTGGTGCTCCGGGCTTTCCTGGAAGGAATCCCGCCCCGTCCGGGCCAGGAGGGCATCGCCCATCTGGAATCCTTCACCACCCCGGCCCGGCAGGCCATTTTCACCACCTTCCTCCGGATGGTCCAGGAAGGGACCTACCGGGATCCCCGGGACCTGTTCCCCCATCTGGAAGAAGAGGGAGCGGCAGAACTGACGGGGATCCTGAGCCTCAATGTGGAAAAGGGCACCCTGCCCTCCATCCTGGAGGACTGCCTCCGGCGGCTGCAGATTGCAGCCCTGGACCGGGAATATGAAAAACACAGCCAACTGGCGGAAAAATATGAAAAAGAGGGAAATGAAAAATTTTTGCAGGAATTAGAAGAATGTCGGCGAATAAAATTGGAGATAGGAAAATTGACAAAACCGGTATGAAGCCGGGAAATGCAGATTTTTCTCATTTGAAAGAAAGGAGGGAACGCCCCAATGACTGAAAAAGAAAAGAAAGAATTGGAGCCGCAGCTGACTGCCACGGCAGCAGAGAAAGGACAGAGTGAGGCCCAGCCCACGGCAGTGGGGAAAGCCAAGGCTGCTCCCAGAAAGAAGAAGGCGGCAAAAACCACGGGAAAGGCGGGTTCAGGAACGAAAACCAGAAGCAAGGCAGGCAAGAAAGACAAACCCAAAACCGCGGCGGAATACCTGGCGGAATTCGAAGCGCTGGCCAAAAAGAATCACGGCGTTCTCACCTACAAGGAAATCCAGGACCGGCTGCAGAACGAAGACACCGTCTCTGTAGATGAGATGGATGCCATCTATTCCAAACTGGCTGAAAAGAACATTGAAGTGGTGGATGACGGAGCCGAAGATGAGGAACCGGAAACCATCGATGAAGACGAACTGAAAGTGGACGAATCGGAACTGGCCAACCTGTCCGTTCCGGAAGGGGTCATTGTGGATGACCCGGTCCGCATGTATCTGAAGGAAATCGGCCGGGTGCCTCTTTTGGCCGGGGATGATGAAATCAAACTGGCCAAACGGGCCGACAAAGGCAACCAGGCCAAAGTCATCCTGAAAGGGGACAAGCCGGACGGGGAATTCCCGCCGGTGAACAAACGGCTGTCCATCGGCAAGCTGCTGGACGAGGCCAATGAACTGCTCACCAGAGAAGGCATCTGGGTGGACAACCGGAGCGTTTCCCTGACCTACCGGAAGGCCCAGCTTCTGTCCAATACGAATCACATCCTGGATACGGAAGACTACCAGAACCTGGTGAAGGCTTTCACCATGGACGAAAAGAAGCGGCTGAACCGGCTGCTCCAGGAAAACAAATACAAGGTGGCCCATACGGTGAAGTCCGTCCACCCGGACGATCCGGCGGAAGAAGCCGAGGAAAGCACCCTGGGGACTCTCCAGGAACTGTTTGCCGTGATCGACGACAAAGCCCTCCACCAGAAAGTGGATGAGGAAACCAAGAGCAAGATCGAAGAAGCCAAAAAACGCTTCAGCCGTCTCCTCCACCGGATGGAATTCTGCGGGGACAACGCCAAGAAATGCCTGTCCGAAGCCAACCTCCGGCTGGTGGTCAGCATTGCCAAACGGTATGTGGGCCGTGGGATGCTGTTCCTGGATCTGATCCAGGAAGGGAACCTGGGGCTGATCAAGGCTGTGGAAAAGTTCGATTACAACAAGGGATTCAAGTTCAGTACCTACGCCACCTGGTGGATCCGGCAGGCCATTACCCGTGCCATTGCCGACCAGGCCCGGACCATCCGGATCCCGGTGCACATGGTGGAAACCATCAACAAGCTGGTCCGGGTATCCCGGCAGCTGCTGCAGGAACTGGGACGGGAACCGACCCCGGAAGAAATCGCCAAGGAAATGGACGTGCCTGTGGAACGGGTCCGGGAGATCCAGAAAATCGCCCAGGAACCGGTTTCCCTGGAAACCCCTATCGGGGAAGAAGAAGACTCTCACTTGGGAGACTTCATCGAAGACCAGGAGGCTCCGTCTCCGGCGGATGCCGCCTCCTACACCCTGCTCCAGGAACAGCTGGGCAAGGTGCTCCAGGAACACCTGAGCGCCCGGGAACGGAGAGTGCTGGAACTGCGGTTTGGCCTTATGGACGGCCGTACCCGTACCCTGGAAGAAGTGGGCCAGTATTTCGGGGTCACCCGGGAACGGATCCGGCAGATTGAAGCCAAGGCCCTGCGGAAACTCCGGAGCCCCAAACGGAGCAAACCCCTGAAGGAATTCCTGGAATAATTGACAGAATTTCCTTTTCTGGTTTATAATTTTAGCATTGGGCCTATAGCTCAGCGGTAGAGCCCCCGGCTCATAACCGGTTGGTCCAAGGTTCGAATCCTTGTGGGCCCACCAACTGAAAAATCCAGGCGGAACTTGACAAGTTCCGCCTGATTTGTTATAGTTCCTCTGTAATACGCAATGAGGGGGTTGGCATCCCTGAGCGTTCGCTTCACAAGAGAGGCCGCTTTCGGGCGGCAAACAGGGTGGAACCGCGGAACAACCTCCCGTCCCTGTAATGTAGAGTATCCTGTCTATATTACAGAGACGGGAGTTTTTGTATAGGAGGAGAGAAAATGGATTTTCAGACCATCATTTTGAACCTGCAGAAGTACTGGGCCAACCAGGGCTGCATCATGGCTCAGCCTTATGACGTGGAAAAGGGCGCCGGGACCATGAACCCGTCCACCTTCCTGCGGGTACTGGGGCCGGAACCCTGGAACGTGTGCTATGTGGAACCTTCCCGCCGTCCTGCTGACGGCCGGTACGGGGACAACCCCAACCGTCTGTATCAGCATCACCAGTTCCAGGTGATCATGCAGCCGTCCCCCAGCAACATCCAAGAACTGTACTTGGAAAGCCTGCGGGAACTGGGCATCCATCCGGAAGAACATGATATCCGGTTCGTGGAAGACAACTGGGAATCTCCCACCCTGGGGGCCTGGGGTATGGGCTGGGAAGTTTGGCTGGACGGGATGGAAATCACCCAGTTCACCTATTTCCAGCAGGTGGGTTCCATCGACATCAAACCGGTGGCTGTGGAAATCACGTATGGCCTGGAACGGCTGGCCATGTACATCCAGGGGGTGGAAAACGTCTACGACCTCCAGTGGGTGGGGGATGTGACCTACGGGGATGTGTTCCACACCAACGAAGTGGAACAGTCCCGGTACAGCTTTGACATCGCCGACATCGACCTGCTGTTCGACCTGTTCGACAAGTACGAAAAGGAAGCCAAACGGGTCATCCTCACCGGCAACATCCGTCCGGCTTATGACTATGTGCTGAAATGCTCCCACACCTTCAATCTGCTGGATGCCCGGGGCGCCATCAGCGTCAGCGAACGGACCAACTACATTTCCCGGGTGCGGGCACTGGCTCGGCTGTGTGCGGCGGCCTATGTGGAACAACGGGAAAAACTGGGATTCCCCATGCTGAAGAGAGGGTAATGGATATGGCAAATTTATTATATGAAATCGGAACGGAAGAAATGCCGGCCCAATACATGCCCGGCATCCTGAAGGAATACAAGGAACTGGCCGGGAAGAAACTGGCCGAAGCCCGGATCCCCTTCAGCACGGTGAAAGTGTACGGGACTCCCCGCCGGATGGCTTTCCTGGCGGAAGGGGTAGCGGAAAAACAGGAAGACTCCAATGTGGAAAGCAAGGGGCCGTCCCTGAAGATTGCCTTTGACAAGGAAGGGAACCCCACCCGTGCCGCCCAGGGATTTGCCCGGGGCCAGGGTGTGGATGTAAAGGAACTGGTCCAGAAGGACGGCTATGTGTATGCCGTGAAGCATCTGGAAGGCAAAAAGACCATCGACCTGCTGCCGGCCATCCTGGATGACATCCTCCATTCTCTGAACTTCCCCAAAACCATGCGGTGGGCTGACTATGATTTCGGGTTCGTCCGTCCTTTCCGCTGGATGGTGGCTCTCCTGGATGACCAGGTGATCCCGGTGGAAGCCAACGATGTAAAGAGCGGCAGAGAAGCCCGGGGCCACCGGTTCCTGAGCAACCATCTGATCACCATCCCGGACGCTGCTTCCTACGAAAAGACCATGGAAGACAACTTCGTCATGGTGGACGTGGACAAACGCCGGGAAACCATCCGGAAACAGATCGAAGACCTGGCTGTGGCCGAAGGAGGCAAAGCCGCCATTTCTCCGGACCTGCTGGAAGAAGTCACCTTCCTGGTGGAATATCCCACGGCACTGTGCGGCCATATCGATGACAAGTACCTGCGTCTGCCGGACTGCGCCATCATCACCCCCATGCGGGATCATCAGCGGTACTTCCCCATGTTCGACAAGGATGGGAAACTGATGCCAAAATTCATCACCGTCCGCAACGGGGGCAAGGAACATCTGGACATCGTGACCCACGGGAATGAACGGGTGCTCCGGGCCCGTCTGGACGATGCAGTGTTCTTCTTCGACAACGACCGGAAGAAATCCCTGGCCCAGCACCGGGAAGGACTCCACGAAGTGGCCTTCCAGCACGGCCTGGGGAATATGTATGACAAGACGGAACGGCTCCAGAAGCTGTGCGACGTATTGGTGAAAGCCACCGGCCTGGAAGCGGATGCCAAGGCCGTGGAACGGGCTGCCCTCCTGTCCAAGGCGGATCTGGTCACCGGCATGGTAACAGAATTCACCGAACTCCAGGGCACCATGGGCAAGGAATATGCTCTCCTGGACAAGGAAGGGGAGAAAGTGGCCCAGGCCATCGGGGAACAGTACATGCCCCGGTTTGCCGGCGATGAACTGCCCCAGAGCAACGAAGGCCGGATTCTGGCTGTGGCGGACAAACTGGACAACATTGTGGCCACCTTCAGCCGGGGCATGGCGCCCACCGGGTCCCAGGATCCCTACGCCCTGCGCCGTCAGGCTCTGGGCATCCTGAACATCGTGGCCGACGGCGGAGTCCACTTCCCGCTCCGGGCCGTACTGGCGGAAACCCTGAAGAACCTGCCGGTGGAAGTGGAAAACGAAGCCAAGCTGCTGGATGAAGTGGCCGACTTCTTCGCCCAGCGGGCCAAGAACATGCTGCTGGACAAAGGGGTCCGGTATGACGTGGTGGATGCCGTCCTGGCCGCTCCGGGACTGGACGACCTGGCAGACATCTTCGTCCGGGCCGATGCCCTGGCTGCTTATCTGGAAACGGATAAAGCCGCCGACAGCATCCAGGCCTTCACCCGGGTGGAAAACATCAGCAAGAACAATGTGGTGGAAGCCCCTGTGGATGCCGCCCTCTTCCAGGATGCCGCAGAAAAGGCCCTCTTCGAAGCTGTGGAAAAAGTGGCTGCTGCCACCGCTCCTCTGGCTGCCGACCGGAAGTACGCCGACCTGCTGGCTGCCAACGATGAACTGGCCGCACCCGTCAACGCCTTCTTCGACGCGGTGATGGTCATGGACAAGGACGAAAAAGTAAAGAACAACCGTCTGGCCCTGCTGAACCAGGTGAAGAAGCAGGTAAACCAGGTGGCAGATCTGAGCCAGCTGGTAATGAAATAAAGAACTGTCAGCTGTCCACGGTCAGCGGCCGTAGGAAAGGACCCGTTCCCCTGCCGGGAAACGGGTCCTTTTTTTGATTACCTATTAAATAAATCAGCCAAAATTATAATATAGTTGATTTACAATGTAAATCAAAAAGCTCACTGTGGACTGCTGACTAGAGACTGCAGACAGGTCCTGCTGTCCCTACCGGGGCCACCTATTTTCCACAAACTCCAAAAACCGCTTCAGGGCGGGGAACTGGTCCGGATCCCGGTTCCAGACGAAATTCACGTGGCCGGTGGCAATCTGGTTCACGGGGATGGCCACCAGGTTCTTTTCGTCCTGGGCAAATTCTTCAGAAAGAAAACCCAGGGCGGCCTGGTGGCGGATGTATTCCAGGATGGTGAATACCTGGGAGGTCTGGTGGAGAATCCGGGGGTGGACCTGGCAGGCGGCGAACAGCCGACGCAGGTACCGGGTCTGGCCGAACTGGTCGGTGAACAGGACCAGCGGTTCATCCTCCAGGTCCTGCAGGTCCACGGAAGTCCGCCGGGCCAGAGGATGGTCCCTGTGGACGAACAGCATGAGCCGGCTGTCCTTCAAGACCCGGCAGTGGTAGGGGGCTTCCGGCAGATGGTTGGTGACGCACAGGGCCAGATCGATTTCCTGCTGGTCCAGCAGGGAATACAGGGTGGGACCGGTGGCTTCGGTGGTGATGATCCGCAGCTGGGGCCAGGCTTCCTGGAGAGCCCGGTGGAGACCGGGGAAAATGGTGTTGCCGCACATGGGAACCAGGCCGATCCGCAGCAGGGCTTCTCCGGAGCCCAGGGACCGGGCGGTGGCCTCAAGCTGTTCATACTGGTCCTGGAATTTTCGGGCCTGTTCCAGGAATACCCGGCCGGCAGGGGTCAGGGCCAGGGAATTGTGATGCCGTTCCCACAGGGCGGCCCCGCACTGGACTTCCAGTTCCCGGATGGCTTTGCTGAGTCCGGGCTGGGTGAGGTGGAGCTCTTCGGCGGCCTTGGTGAAGTTCATGTACCGGCAGGCGGTGATGAAGTAGCGGATCTGTTCCGGGGTGATGGACATGATTGCCTCCTGATTCTTTGGGATTTGCCAAACTTTTCGTTGGTCAGACTGAATGACGGAAAGTTCACAAAATAATACTTTTGTATTATAGTAATAGCATGAAAAGGGCGGGTCCGTCCATGGCTTTTTGGATTCTGGAAGAAAGAAGGAACAGCAATGGAAAAGAAAATCTACAAAATCGCAGTGATCGGCGGCGACGGCATCGGGCCGGAAGTGCTGGCGGAAGGCATCAAGGTATTGAAACGGACAGCGGAACTGGACGGTTCCTTTGGCTTTGACTTCACCTGTTTCCCCTGGGGCTGCCAGTACTACCTGGAACACGGGGAAATGATGCCGGAAGACGGGATCGAACAATTGTCCCATTTTGACGCCATCTATTTGGGGGCTGTGGGTTATCCCGGGGTGCCGGACCATATTTCTCTCCGGGGACTTCTGATCAAGATCCGGAAGAGCTTCGATGAGTATGTGAACCTGCGGCCGGTGAAACTGCTGAAAGGGGCTCCCTGCCCTCTGGCGGGAGTGAAACGGGAAGACATCGACATGGTGTTCGTCCGGGAAAACAGCGAAGGGGAATATGCCGGGGCCGGTGCCTGGCTGTACAAGGACACGCCCCGGGAAGTGGTGATCCAGGACAGCGTGTTCTCCCGGTTCGGCACGGAACGGATCATCCGGTACGCCTATGACCTGGCCCGGAAGGAACACAGATCCCTCACCAGCATTTCCAAAGGGAATGCCCTGAACTATTCCATGGTGTTCTGGGACCAGATCTTTGCGGAAGTGGGGAAGGACTATCCCGATGTGGAAACCCATTCCTACCTGGTGGATGCGGCCAGCATGTTCATGGTGAAGGATCCCAAACGGTACGGGATCATTGTGTGCTCCAACCTGTTCGGGGACATCCTGACGGACCTGGGAGCCGCCATTTCCGGCGGCATGGGCCTGGCCGCCGGTGCCAACCTGAACCCGGAACGGAAATATCCTTCCATGTTCGAACCCATCCACGGCAGTGCTCCGGATATTGCCGGCCAGGGCAAGGCGAACCCTCTGGCCTCCATATGGTCCGCCAGCCAGATGCTGGACTTCTTCGGCCACAAGGACTGGGGCCGGAAGCTGATTGACATCATCGAGACCATGATGGTGGAAAAGAAAGTCCTGACTCCGGACATGGGCGGCACCGCCACCACCCAGGAAGTGGGAGATGAAGCTGTACGGCTGTTGGAAAAATAACAAAAGAGCTGCCGCGTCGCGGCAGCTCTTTTGTTATTTACATTGCTCGAAGGCCTGGGCCAGGTCGTCCCGCAGGTCTTCTTTGTCTTCCAGGCCTACGGAGAACCGGAGCAGGGTGTGGGTGATGCCCTTTTCTTCCGCTTCTTCCGGGGTCAGGTCCGCATGGGTCTGGGTAATGGGATAGGTGAGCAGGCTTTCGGTGCCTCCCAGGCTTTCCGCGAACTGAATCAGATGGATCTTTTCCAGGATGGTCTTGGCGGCTTCCGGGGATTTCACATAGAAGGAAATCATCCCTCCGAATCCGTTGGCCTGTTTCTTCTGGATTTCATAGCCCGGGTGGTCCGGCAGGCCGGGATACAGCACCTTTTCCACCAGGGGCTGTTCCCGCAGCCACTGGGCCAGGTACAGGGCATTTTCCTGGTGCTGTTTCATCCGCACCGGCAGGGTCTTCAGGCTCCGGAGCAGGAGCCAGGCATCGAAGACGCTGAGCACGGCCCCGGTGGTCTTGTAGATGGTACGGAGCCGGGCGGCCACCTCCGCTTCCCGGCTGACGGCAAACCCTGCCAGGGAGTCATTGTGGCCGGCCAGGTACTTGGTGCCGCTGTGGACCACAATATCCGCTCCCAGGGTCAGAGGCCGCTGGAAATAGGGGGACAGGAAGGTATTGTCCACAATCACCAGGATCCCGTGTTTGTGGGCCAGTTCGCTGATGGCTTCCAGGTCCGTGATTTCCATGGTGGGGTTGGTGGGAGTTTCCAGATAGATGGCTTTGGTGGCGGGGGTGATGGCCTCTTCCACGGCCTTCAGATCACTGGTGTGGACGGCGGTGAAGGTCAGGCCCAGGGGCTCATAGGTGGTCCGGAACAGCCGGAAGGACCCGCCGTACAGGTCGAAACCGGTGATCAGGTGGTCTCCCGGGGCAAAAAGCCGCATCACCGCATCAATGGCTGCCATGCCGGAGGAAAAGCACAGGGCATCGGTGCCCCCTTCCAGGGTGGACAGGACTTTTTCCAGTCTGGCGTGGGTGGGGTTGGATTCCCGGGTATAGGCCCAGCCGGTGGATTTCCCCAGGCCGGGATGGGCAAAAGTGGATGTGAGATACAGAGCCGGAGAGACGGCGCCGGTGGCATCGTTGGGGCCGCCTCCGTGGATACAGGCAGTGGTGAATTTCATGATTTTTTTCCTCCTTGCAGGGCACAGGGTGCCAATAATGCATACTATTTATATAGGAATACATTACCTGTTCCCGGAAATTTTGTCAAGGGGCCGGAACGGGCATGGAGACAGGGAAAGACGGGCAAAATGGTTTTCTAAATGATGGGACTGTGATATAATCTTTTAGTAAAACTGGTTCCGGCGGGCCCTGACTGCCCTGCTGGAATAGATTTTCGATAGGCGGTGAAAAAATGAGCGTTACAGTCAATGATGTAAAGCATATCGCAAATCTGTGCCGGTTAAATGTTCCGGACGATGAAATGGACAAGTTTGTTGAGCAGTTCAACCAGATTTTGAATTATGCTGAAATCTTAAAGAAAGTGGATACCAAGGGAATCGAACCTTCTCCCTATGTGCTTCCCATCAGCAATGTGCTGCGGGAAGACGTTCCTGTTGAGAGCCTGTCCCACGAGGACGCCATGAAGAATGCTCCGGAGGAATATGAAGGCGGCTTCAAAGTTCCCCGGGTTATCGAATAAGAGGAGGCAGAACAGTGGCTTTATACAGTGAAACTGCACATGAGCTCCATGACAAGCTGGTGAAGAAAGAAATCAGCTCCGTGGAACTGACCAAAGCGGTCTATGACCGGATCGACGAAGTGGAAGACCAGGTCAAGGCCTATATTACCTTGGACAAGGAAAATGCCCTGGCCCAGGCAGCCAAAGTGGACAAGATGATCGCCGACGGCGAGACCATCAAACCCCTGGCCGGGATCCCCGGCGCCATCAAGGACAACATCAGCGTAAAGGGTGTCCGGATGACCTGCGCCTCCAAGATCCTGGAAAACTTCGTGCCGGTATACGATGCCCACGTCATCGAAAACCTGCGGAAGGACGAAACCATTTTCCTGGGCAAGACCAACATGGATGAATTCGCCATGGGGTCCACCACGGAAACCTCCCATTTCCAGATCACTCACAACCCCTGGGATCTGTCCCGGGTGCCCGGCGGTTCTTCCGGCGGCAGCGCTGCCAGCATTGCAGCCGGGGAAGCCATTTGGTCCCTGGGCTCTGATACCGGCGGTTCCATCCGGCAGCCGGCTTTCTTCAACGGCTGCGTAGGGCTGAAACCCACCTACGGCCGGGTTTCCCGGTACGGCTGTGTGGCTTTCGCCTCCTCCCTGGACCAGGTGGGGCCCATTGCCCGTGACGTCACCGACGCCGCCCTGGTGCTGAACACCATCAGCGGCCTGGATGCCCATGATTCCACCTCCTATGATGCACCGGTCCCTGACTACACCAAGGCTCTGCGCCAGGATGTGAAGGACCTGACCATCGGCCTGCCCAAGGAATACTTCGGGGAAGGCACGGACCCCAAAGTGGCTGCCCAGATCAAGCTGGCTGCCAAGAAGTTCGAAGAACTGGGTGCCCATGTGATCGAAGTGTCCCTGCCTCATACGGAATATGCCGTAATCACCTATTACATCATCGCTCCGGCAGAAGCCTCCGCCAACCTGGGCCGTTTCGACGGTGTCCGGTACGGCTTCCGGGAAATGGCTGCGGAAAGCGCTCCGGAAATGATGCGCAAGACCCGTACGGAAGGCTTCGGCAAGGAAGTCCGCCGCCGGATCATGCTGGGGACCTACGTGCTCAGCTCCGGGTACTATGATGCCTATTACAACAAGGCCATGCAGGTCCGGACCCTGATCCGTCAGGACTTTGCCAACGCCTTCGAAAAATGCGATCTGCTGCTGACTCCCACCTCCCCGGTGGTGGCTTATCCTCTGGATGCCAAGATGGATCCTCTGACCGTCTACATGCTGGACGTAACCACCATTCCGGTGAACATGGCCGGCCTGCCCGGCATTTCCATCCCCTGCGGCTTTGTGGACAACATGCCGGTAGGGGCCCAGCTCATCGGCAAGGCTCTGGGCGAAGAGACCCTGCTGCGGGTAGCTTATACCTTTGAACAGGCTACGGATTTCCATAAAGCCGTGGCACCTCTGGGAGGTCGGAAATAATGACAGAATATACTACCGTAATCGGTCTGGAAGTCCATGCGGAACTGAAAACCAAGACCAAGGCTTTCTGCTCCTGCTCCACGGAATTCGGCGGTGCCCCCAACACCCATGTATGCCCGGTTTGTCTGGGCATGCCCGGGGCTCTGCCTGTGATCAACAAGCAGATGGTGGAATTTGCCCTGCGCTTTGCTCTGGCTGTGAACTGCGAGATCCAGCGCTACAGCAAATTCGACCGGAAAAACTACTACTATCCGGATCTGGCCAAAGCCTACCAGATTTCCCAGTTCTATCAGCCCATTGCCCTGAACGGGCACCTGGACGTGAACGTGGACGGGGAAACCAAACGGATCGGCATCACCCGGATCCATATGGAAGAAGACGCCGGGAAACTGGTCCATTCCGGTGCTTCCATCAGCACCTCTGATTTCTCTGCAGTGGACTACAACCGGGCCGGGGTGCCTCTGATCGAAATCGTGTCCGAACCGGACATGCGGTCTGCGGCGGAAGCCCGTGCCTACATGGAAAAACTCCGGGCCTACCTCCAGTACACCGGGGTCTGCGACGGCAAGATGCAGGAAGGCTCCATGCGCTGCGATGCCAACATTTCCATTATGCCCGTAGGGGCCAAGGAATTCGGCACCCGGGCGGAAATCAAGAACCTGAACTCCTTCAAGGCCCTGGAAAGAGCCATTGAATACGAAGTGGAACGGCAGAAGGAAATTCTGGAAGACGGGGGCCATGTGGTCCAGGAAACCCGTACCTGGGACGATGCCCAGGGGATGACCTTCTCCATGCGGTCCAAGGAAGAAGCCCACGATTACCGGTATTTCCCGGAACCGGACCTGGCTCCCATCATCATCGAAAAAGAATGGGTGGAAAAGGCCAAGAGCGAACTGCCGGAACTGCCGGATGCCCGGAAAGCCCGTCTCATGAACGAAAAAGGGCTGGATGACTATTCTGCAGAACTGATCGTGGCTGACAAGAAGATGGCTGAGTACTTCGATGCAGCCGCCAAGGAAACCGACGACGCCAAAGGCGTGGCCAACTGGATCCTGGGGGATGTGTCCGCGTACCTGAACAGCAACAACTGCGGCATCGGGGAATTCCCCGTGTCCCCGGCTCATCTGGGACAGATGGTGGCCCTGATCAAAAAGGGCGTGCTGTCCAGCAAACTGGCCAAGAAGGTCTTTGCAGAAATGCTGAAAAAGGACGAAGCTCCTGCCGATCTGGTGAAGAAGCTGGGCCTGGAACAGGTCAGCGACGAAGGAGCCATCCAGGCCATGGTGGATGAGGCCATTGCTGCCAATCCCCAGTCTGTAGCCGACTACAAGGCCGGCAAGGACAAGGCCATCGGCTTCCTGGTAGGCCAGGTCATGAAGAAATCCCGGGGCAAAGCCAACCCGGGCATGGTAAACAAACTGATCATCAAGACCATTAAGGGTGAATGACAGAGGCGCCGTTGCGGAAGCAACAGTACCGTCAACGGTCAGCTGACAAAAAGAGCTGGTGCTTAGGCACCGGCTCTTTTTTTACCACAAATTTCACACCTTTGATCTTCCTTTTTCATGGGGAACTGTTATGATTAGGAATACAATAACAACAGGGAGGGAGAAAGATGCTGCAGCATACGGAAAGACGCCGGTGGCGCTGGCTGCTGGTGGGGGCGCTGCTGCCGGGACTGTTCCTGGGGCAGCTGGACAATGCCGTCCAGCACCGGATGCCCCGGTACATCCAGCGCTATATGACAGGAGGGCCCCGGCTGGGGTTCCTCCAGTGGCCCCAGGATCTCCAGGCCGTCCGGTACGAGCTGGAGATCTTCTCCCAGATCCCTGAGGAACTGGATCCGGAACATTCGGTAGAAGAAGTCCTGTACCGGGATGCTGAAATCTACACCAACCGGATCCTGCTGGATGAAGAGAAGCTGCCGGATCTGGATGGAGAGCTGCCTCTTTTCTGGCGGGTCCGGGCCTACAACCTGGACGGGAATCCCCTGGGAGGCTATTCCCAGCCGGCAGAGCTCCAGAACACCCTGGAACGGAACCTGCGTGATGCACCGGTGCCCCGTCCCATGAAGAGGGACCAGCCCGGTTCCCGGATCCTGTATCCGGTGTATTCCTATACAAGTCTTCCGGGGGCCAGCCAGTACGAAGTGGAAGTGCTGGACCAGCTGCCGGAAAAAATGGGGGGCATCCTGCCTTCCCGGCACCGGGTCTATGCAGAAACTACGGAACTGACGGACCTGTACGACAAGGAACCCCGGATCGGCACTTATTACTGGCGGGTCCGGGGGATGGACGGCAAGGGCCGGCCGGTGGGGGAATGGAGCCTGCCGGAAAAAGTGGAACTGGAACCAACGGATCGGGTCCAGGTGGGCATCTTCGGAGACAGCATTTCCCATGGAGGGGGCCGGCTGTCCTTCAGCCCCTCGGACCTGGAATACAGCTATGCCCATTACATCTCTGTGCCTACAGTGAACCTGTCGGAAAGCGGGGACACCAGTGAAATGATGGTGGAACGGTTTGAACGGGATGTGCTGCCTTTCCATCTGAAGACCCTTCTGATCATGGGAGGCAGCAACAGCCTCCGGAATGGGACGGAACCGGAAGAGGTGATCGCCGATCTCCGGAAGATCCAGGCTATGTGTCGGGAAAACGGCATCACCCCGGTGCTCCTGACCCTGGCACCCATCAACCCGGGAAACATCGAAAAGGCTTTTGACGAGCCTACGGACAGCCACTGGCAGGAAGCTTTCCGGAAGGTGAACGCGTACATCCGCACCCAGCCCCACATCGATGTGGCGGCGCCTTTTGAAGCCATGGGTCCGGAGCTGCCTACGGAAATGGCCCTGGACGGTCTCCATGGAGACGTGCCCATGAAACGGATCATGGGCCAGGTGATCAGTGACCAGGTAAGGGAGTTTTTGTAAGGGTATGATATAATGACCCTGTAAACCAGAAAAAGGGGGCGGACCATGGATAAAAAGGCATTGAAGGCATTCTGCCGGGAACTGGGCCTGACGGAAGTGGGCGTGGCTCCCAGCCATCTGCCGGTGCCCGATCCTTTTCCGGAGGTGTGTCCCCTGGCGGCGGGGAAGGGACTGGAACGGTATGATCTTACCACTCTGCTCCCGGGCTGCCGGGGAGCCGTGGTGATCCTTTTTCCCTACCGGTTGGAACCGTCATCCGGCAGCAATCTGTCCTGTTACTGCCAGATCCCGGATTACCATCCGGTGGTCCGGGAGTATCTGGAGAAAATCGCCGGCTGGATGGAAGGCCAGGCCCCTGGCAGCCGGCAGCTGGCCATTGTGGATACCTCCCCTCTGGCGGAACGGGACCTGGCGGTCCAGGCCGGACTGGGATTTCTGGGGGACAACGGCTGCCTCATTAACGACACCTGGGGTTCCTGGTGCTTCATCGGGGCAGTGCTCACCACCCAGCCTCTGGAGCCGGACCGGCCTCTGGAACGGAGCTGCCGCCACTGCGGGGCCTGTGCCCGGGTCTGTCCCGGACAGTGTTTCCAGGGAGGGACCTACACCTACCGGACCTGCAAATCCTACCTGACCCAGAAAAAAGGAGAACTGACCGAATCAGAACAGGCTGTCCTCCGGGAAACGCCCCTGATCTTCGGCTGTGATGAATGCCAGCGGGTCTGCCCCCACAACCAGCAGGTGCCGGAAACCCCTCTGACAGAATTCCGCCGGGACCGTCTGCTCCGGCTGGACCGGCAGGATCTGGAAAACCTGACCAACCGGCAGTTCCGGGAACGGTACGGATCCTATGCCTTTGCCTGGCGGGGGAAAAAGCTCCTGCTCCGGAACCTGGAACTGGTGGAACAAAAGGAACAACAGGAAAGTCAGTGAACACAGGAGGTGTCCTATGGCAAATATCCAGACCATCCCGCTGCCCCGGGATCTGATCCAGTTTGTCTTTGAAGCGGCCTACATCCAGCGGTGGAACGATCATATCCGGCCCCAGGGCTTTACGGAACTGGACAAACAGGCTCACAAGATGATGATCCTCTATGTGCTGGCCCGGTATGAGGAACAGGACCATGGAGCCAGCCTGGACTGGCAGGTGCTGGTGGAAGGGGGCATCTTCGAATTCCTCCACCGGGTGGTGCTCACGGACATCAAGCCCCCGGTGTTCCACGAGCTGATGGAAAAAAGCGGCGCCCGGCTGAACCAGTGGGTGTACAAGGAACTGGTACGGCGGGTGCCGTCTCTGGCCGGCAGTCTCTTTATGGCCAAGATGGAGGCCTATCTGGACGGAGACAGCCATCCTTTGGAGAAACAGCTGATCCGGGCCGCCCACTACCTGGCCACGGAATGGGAGTTCCGGATCATCTACCGGATGAACCAGGGGATTTTCGGAGTGGAGGAAATCAGGGAGCGGATCGCCGACAACATCGAAGACCATTACAACCTGGCAGGGGTCCAGAAAATCGCCATGAACGGGAAGACCCGGAAGTTCGTGGATCTTATCGGCAAGCTCCGGTTCCAGAAGCGCTGGTCCCAGTCTCCCCGGGTGCCGGAAACTTCCGTCATGGGCCACGTGCTGGTGGTGGCCATCATGGGGTACTTCTGCGCCCTGTCCATGGGGGCCTGCAAGGGACGGCTGGTGAACGATTTCCTGGGCGGCCTGTGGCATGACCTGCCGGAAGTGCTCACCCGGGACATTATTTCTCCCATCAAAAGGTCCATCGAAGGCCTGGACGAACTGATCAAGGACATCGAACAGCGGCAGATGGAAGAAATCCTGCTGCCCCTCCTGCCGGCCGCCTGGCATGAGGATATCCTGAATTTCACCGTCCATGAATTCGATAACAGGATCCGGGAAAAGGGAAAGGTCCGGCTGCTGGCGGGGGATATCCCGGAAGCATACAACCGGGATGAGTACAGCCCGGTGGACGGCCGGGTGCTCAAGGGCTGCGACCATCTGGCGGCCTTTATGGAAGCCTGGCTCAGCATCCAGTGCGGCATCACCTCCTCCCATCTGGCAGGGGTGGTGGAAGAACTTCCCCGGGCCTACCAGGGAAAAATCATCGGCGGCGTCGATTTCGGGAAGATCTATGAGCAGTTCCGGTGAAATGTGTGCTGCACGTTATGTGCAGCACACATTTCTTATATATGCAATAAGAATACGATGAATTGCAGGAATTTTTCCTCAAAATAAATTTGTATACAAAATACAAAAAACGATTCCATATTTTCTGAAAGGTGCTATAATAAGCACTGTAAGGGTTCACTAGATACTATTTTTAGGAGGCGTTACAAATGAGTTTGTTTGAAATGGCAAAGATTCCTATGGAAAAGGCTAGTAAGCTGATCAATCTGGATCCCAACGCTGAGGCAGTCATCTCCCAGCCTGAACGGACCCTGGAAGTCAGCATCCCTGTAAAGATGGATGATGGCCACGTGGAAGTATTCACCGGCTACCGTTCTCAGAACAGCACCGTGCTTGGGCCTGCCAAAGGCGGCGTACGGTACCATCAGAACGTATCCATGGATGAAGTAAAGACCCTGGGCTTCTGGATGACCACCAAATGCGCCATCGCTGGTCTGCCTTACGGCGGCGGCAAAGGCGGCATCATTGTGGATCCCCGGAAAGTATCCAAGACTGAACTGGAAAAGATCACCCGTGGGTATATCGACAAGATTGCTCCGGTAATCGGCGAAAAGAAAGATATCCCGGCTCCTGACGTGAACACCAACGCCCAGATCATGGCCTGGATGTGCGATGAATTCTCCAAGATCAACTGCCAGTTCGCTCCTGGTTTCATCACCGGGAAAGCCATCTGCATGGGCGGTTCTCAGGGCCGTACCTCTGCGACGGGCCGTGGCGTAATCACCGCTACTCTGGAACTGCTGAAGAGAGAAGGAGTTAAACCGGAAGACGCTACTCTGGCTATCCAGGGCTTCGGCAACGTAGGTTCCTGGACC
>NZ_JBQKCH010000009.1:0-111293 GCF_052122455.1 Acidaminococcus sp. HCP3S3_G9_1
GCGATAGCTAAGGGGATCCACCTGTTCCCATGCCGAACACAGCAGTTAAGCCCTTATACGCCGAAAGTACTCGACTGGAAACGGTCCGGGAGGATAGGGAGCTGCCGGTTAAGAAAAAAGGCCTGCATCGAAAGATGCAGGCCTTTTTGTCGCGGGTCGCGACCCGTGACCCACGGCCCACGACTGGGGTTGTGAATATTTCACAACCCCTTATCCATTCTGGATTTTTTTCATATATTCCAGCAGTTTGTTGGTGAAATCTTCCAGGTATCTGGGCCTTACCTGGGCTTTCAGCCGGAGGATGCTGGAGCGCATGGTGTGGGTCTCACCGGCTATGTAGAAGGCCAGCAGGGGGTCTTCCTGATCCTTCTGGATTTCCCGGATCAGAGGATAAGCCAGCACATCATTGCAGAAGGTGGATGTATGGCCCAGCCGGCACAGCTGGATCTGGGTACTGATGTCGCTGATGGAGATGGGCTGGGGGCAGTCCAGATGATTTTCCCGAAGGCAGCTCTGGACCAGTTCCAGCAGGGTGCTGTGTTCCCGATTGCCGATCAGGGGAAAAGGCTTGAATTCCTGAAGGGAGATGGTATTTCCTGTTTCCCAGTTTTCCGGGGAGAAGGTACCCAGATAATACTGGCGGAAAAAGGAACGGGTGCCCACTACCATCAGTTTCTCTTTGCCGATCAGCTTCTCTTCCAGGAAGGGATCAGAAGGTGCATCCAGCCCCAACACCAGATCCAGCTGATGGCTTTTCATCAGTTGGATATGTTGGACTGTATCCCCCAGGGTGATGGAAATGTGGACTTGTGGATAAGTTCCGTGGAATGTTTCCAGAAAACGGGGCAGCAGGAGACGGGCCCGGGAGGTACTGATCCCCAGGCGGATCTCCCCGATTTCTCCCGCCTCGATTTCCTGGATCCGATGGCCCAGGCTTTCTTCCAGGTGCTGGATCTGCCGGAGGGTGCTGACCATGGCTTTTCCTGATTCCGTCAGCTGGAGATGCCTGCCCCGGAGGAACAGTTTCGTATGGAGCTGTTTTTCCAGTTTGCTGATATGCTCGCTGAGACACTGCTGGGTTACAAAGGCCCGTTTGGCTGCCTTGGTAAAATTCATCTCTTCTGCCGCCAGCAGAAACATTTTTTGCGCCAGTTCCATGGGACCGCCTCCTTTTCCTGTATTATACTACAATCGCCAGCTTGTAATAACACTGAAATCTATTTGTTTTTCTTTGTATAAGTTTCGTCGTATACTGTAGTTACAAAGAGAAAACAAATCAATCTGCAGGAAAACAAGGGAAGGGAGAGATCCGTATGGAAAAGAAAGTTTTTACGATGTGGGAAATGAATCTGGGCTTCCGTCCCAAGGATTTCCAGAGCGTATGGGGAGCCGTAATCCGGAAGAACAGTCCGAAGCAGTCCTGCCCCAAGGTAAAGGCAGCCAGACAAGGGCGTGGGCCTGTGGATTTTGAATCCAGTGCCTGGTCGGTATAAAAGAAAAAGAAGAGGAGCCGTTGCCTATGGGACGGCTCCTTTTATGTTATAATAATCCCTCATACAGGAGGTGAAGATATGGGCCGTCGGGTGCTTTGGGTTTTGCTGGTGGTGCTGCTGGGGTTCATCTGGGGGCACTCTCTCCAGAATGGGACAGCTTCCCAGGCCGAGAGCCAGTCGATGCTCCATCTGGCCCTGGCCCGGTGGGGCAGTCTGCCGGGGATGGGGTATCTGAATTTCTACACCATCCGGAAACTGGCCCATCTGACGGAATTCACTGCCCTGGGCATGGTGCTGACCGGCCTTACAGGACGGAGCCTTCCGGCGCTGCTTCTGGGAGCTGCGGCAGGGGCCGTGGACGAATGCCTCCAGCTGTTCAGCCCGGGCCGCAGTGCCCAGGTGTCGGATGTGCTGCTGGATACCCTGGGAGTGTTTGTGGGTATCCTGGCAGTACAGCTGCTGTGCCGGCTGTGGGAAGAGAAATAATAAGGAAACCGAAGGAGAATGATATGACAAGACTGGAACAGCTGAGCCGGGAACTGGTGGATGTGGTGGTGAACCTGGGGTATCCGGCGGAACTGGGAGAACTGATGGCCCAGAACCTGGGGACGGAGAGCACCGTGGAACGGATGACCCAGTACCTGATCCACGTCCAGCCCCCTACGGCAGAAGAAATGGTGGACGAAATGCTGGCCATCTGTGAGGAACGGGATAAATGGGTCCAGAAGAAAAAGAATGAGTATTACAACCGGAAAGTGAACGAATGGATCAATCGGTGAGAGGGGGCTGTTGCATAGGCAACAGCCCCTTGACATCTCTCCCTTTTCCGACTATGATATACACATTAATTACTAGTAAAACAATATGAATTAAAAGGGAGCGATGAGATGTTGGGAAAAGGTAAGATCCGTTTGTTTTTGACGGGATTGGTTGCGGCAGCCCTTTTGGCGGCCGGATGCGGAGGCAGCGGTGCCGACAAGAAAAGCGCCGACAGCGGCAAGCCCATCAAGATCGGGGCTACGGCCGGGCCTCATGCGGATGTGGTCCATGCGGTGGCGGAAGAAGCCAAGAAGCAGGGGCTGAACGTGGAAGTGGTGGAATTCTCCGATTACATCACTCCGGACAAAGCCCTGGCAGAAGGGGACCTGGATCTGAACAGCTATCAGCATGCGCCCTTCCTGGCCAACTTCAACAAGCAGAACGGTACCAAGCTGGTGCCCATCGGGAACACCATCCTGATGCGGATGGGCATCTACAGTGACAAGATCCATGATCTGAAAGATGTGCCGGACGGCGCCACGGTGGCTATCCCCAACGATCCCACCAACGGAGGACGGGGCCTGGCACTCCTGGAAAAAGCCGGCCTGATCAAACTGAAGGAAGGGGTCGGTTTCAAGGCTACCGTAAACGATGTGGTGGACAACCCCAAGAACCTGAAGTTCAAGGAACTGGAAGCGGCCCAGCTGCCCCGGAGCCTGGCAGATGTGGACCTGGCAGTAATCACCATGAACTATGTGATGAGCTCCGGTATGGACGTGAAGAAACAGGGGCTGTTCTGGGAAAAGGATGATGAACCTCTGGCCGTGATGGTACTGGCAGCCCGGGAAAAGGACAAGGACAAGGCGGAATACAAAAAAATCGCCGAAATCTTCCATTCCGAAGCGGTGAAGAAGTTCATCGAAGAAAAATTCAAAGGGACGATTGTACCAGCGAAATGAAAACAGGGGGTGCTGCAAATGCAGCACCCCCTGTTCGCGACCCAAAAAGAGGCTGTTGCATTTGCAACAGCCTCTTTATCATTTCAATAATGGTGCCGAAGGCCGGACTCGAACCGGCACGCTTTTAGGGCGCTTGATTTTGAGTCAAGTGCGTCTGCCAATTCCGCCACTTCGGCAAGCGTGATGGGTATCACAATAAAATTATTTTAGCATGGGGTTGGAACCATTGTCAAGAGAAAAAAGGACTTTACTTTCCCTGGTCCGTGTCCACCAGGGTTTCAGCTCCCAGACGGACGGGGCCACCGATGGTGAGAGAAATGATTTCTCCGTCTTTCCAGTCGGCCTCAATATCGATCCGGCCTCCTGGTTCCTGGAGGGTGGCGGCCAGGGACCGTTTCTGACGATGGGCCAGGGCGGCAGCCACAGCAGCAGATCCGCTGCCGCAGCTTTTTTCGTGGTACAAGGTACCGGTAGCGGATACATAGACAATGGGGATCACTTTCAAGGTGCTGATTTCCACCAGCATCAGCCCATAGGCTTCCGGTTCCGTTCCCCGGGAAATTTCCCGCTGGAGAGAATAGAACAGCTGGTCCTGGTCCACTTCGTCCACATTCAGGGTAAAATACACATAATGGGTGATCCCGGGCAGGACCACTTCCTGGCATTCCACACTTTCCCGTTCATAAGAAAGACGAATCTTCCCAATGGACAAAGGGGGCGGCAGCTGAACTGTGGCATCGTAGAGATTTTCCCGGATCTTTTTGGCAGAAACCGGGAGGGAAGTGGGACAGCCGCTGCAGGTGACCTGATATTCTCCTTCTTTCTTCCCCTGGTAGAAGAGGGCACAGGCACCGGCAGAACGGGTGGCATTTCCGCAGAATTCCCCACCCATCATCTCCACCTGGGGCTGGTCTTCCTTAAAGGAAAGACACCCTACCTGCTCCACAGAAGGGTCAAGGGCCAGCAGCTGCCGGTTCAGTTCTTTACGGTTTTCCTGAGGGACCGGATCCAGCACATACAAGGTTATGTTGCCGCTGGGATCGGCCTGAATGGTACGGACTTTCATAGCAACTTCCTTTCTTGGAAAAGAACCATTTATACAACGAATTCTTAAAATACTCTCATAATTAAATCCTATATTTTATATTATAGCGATTTGCCCTGTATTATACAAGGGAAAAAGCGGACTTTTGAGTAATTTCTGAAAACAACAAGGCGGGAGGTTTTTGTGTTAGAATAAGGAATGTGTTTTTTGCCAATCTACTTTAATGATACAGGAGGTTTCATTGTTGCATTACCGTAAATCTTTATGGAGTTGGCTCTGTGCCGGACTGTCCCTGCTGCTTCCCCTGGGAGCCCAGGCTTCGGTCCAGGATCTGGCCTGGCAGGATGGGGTGCCGGCCTATGAGGAAGTAAAAGGGACCATTACCCATGACGGTCCCAAACTGATTTTTTCCGACAGCCCGGAAATGGTGGGAAAAATCGGGATCATGTACCGGGATACGGTGGAGGGGCCGGTGCGGCTTTTCTTTCATCATGTAAACGACACCCGTACGGACAAACGGCTGGCGGTGCTGCTCCGGCGGACTACCTTGCGGCCCAGCCTGGTTAACTTGGGGAAGAACGGAATCTCCCGTCCCAATGAGGACTGGCTGGAAGCCGGGAAGGAAGCCCAGGAACGGTATTACAGTTCCACCCCCAACGGCCGGAAATTCTTCCTCAGCGGGCCCCGGGATATCCTGAACAACGGGAAGGGGTACATTCTCCATCCTCAGGAACTGGTCACCGGGATTGTGGATCTGAATTTTGAAAGACCGGTGGAAGTTTCCTTTATCATGATGCCGGTGGATGCGGATCCAAGGGTATCTGCGGAAGTCTATTCCATCCTGCCCCCTGATGAAGGAGGCCATGTGCTCCGGGGTACTTTTGAAGGGGCCAATGTCCATGTGACCCTGCAGGATGCTTTTGATACGGAAAAGGGAACCATCTGGGGCCTGGAACTGGCAGACGACAACAAGGATCCCTATGTACGGGGCATCGATGTGACCCGGAATGAACCGGTGGTCAACTATGGGAACTACGGGGTCATGTACGACGTGAATTTCCGGACCCGGGGCAAGAATGATGCTCAGCTCCGGTTCAATCCCTATGGGGGCGCCTATGCTGGGTTTGGAGTACTTACCGCTCAGGGGGAAACTGCCCGGTACATCCGGATCCCGGATAACCGGCTGTCCTTTGGCTGGGACCATGACGGGGAAACCATGAAACTGGGGACGGTACCGGCAGGGAAAAGCGCTTCCTTCTACTTCTCTCCCCCCGGTTCTTCCAATCTTCCGGTGAGGATTTTCTGGGAAGGGAAGCATGATTCTCAGGTACAGAAGAAATCCGGACGGGTGCGGACGGCAGAACAGATCCTGGCAGAACGGTTGGCCCGGAAGGAACAGAACAAAACACAGACTAAAAGAAAATAATTATTAAAAACCCTTGACTATTTTCTAGGTTTGTTGTACTATATGGGTGTCAGGAAATGACAATGAAAAAAAGGGTACAAGACAGTTCCCCGGAAGGGGGAACAACAGAAAAAAAGGAGGATTTGACAATGGCTGAATTGAAAGGTTCTCAGACTGAAAAAAACTTATGGACTGCGTTTGCAGGTGAATCCCAGGCTTACAATAAATACGGGTATTATGCCAGTGTAGCAAAGAAGGAAGGGTACGAACGGGTAGCCAAGAACTTCCTGGAAACTTCCGGCAACGAAAAGGAACATGCCAAGATCTGGTTCAAGGCTCTCCATGGTGGCTCCATCCCTGATACGGTGGAAAACCTGAAGGATGCAGCAGCCGGCGAAAACTACGAATGGACTGAAATGTACAAGGAATTCGCAGAAACCGCTGAAAAAGAAGGCTTCAAGGATCTGGCTTACAAGTTCAAAGCCGTGGGCGCCATTGAAAAGCACCATGAAGAACGGTACAGAGCTCTGCTGAAGAAAGTGGAAGATGGCACCATGTTCCAGCGCAGCGAAAAGACCGTGTGGATCTGCTCCAACTGCGGCCATATCGTGGAAGCGGAAAAAGCACCGGAAGTATGCCCGGTCTGCGCTCATCCCAAATCCTATTTCATGGTTAACTGTGAATGCTTCTGAGCCTGAAAAAAGCCCCCGCGAAGGGGGCTTTTTTTTTATGCTCAGTGATTGGTCAGGCCAAGCTCTTTCAGCATTTCCATATCGTCTTTGATGGTGGTGCCGCTGGTGGTGAGCATGTTGCCGGTAATGGAAGCGGAGGCTCCGGCCAGGAGGGCAGTGGCTCCGTTTTTGGGCAGCAGCTTCCGGCCGGCAGCCAGACGGATATTGGCGGTGGGGTTGATGAACCGGAAGATGGCAATGGTCCGGAGGATGTCTTCTGCAGGCAGGGGCTTCCGGCCTTCCATACCGGTGCCGGGAATGGCCATCAGGGCGTTGATGGGAATGGATTCGATCCCCAGGCTCTGGAGGGTAAAGGCCATGTCCAGCCGGTCCTGCCAGGTTTCGCCCATGCCGATGATGCCGCCGGAGCATACGCACATGCCTTCCGCCTGGGCAGCTTTGATGGTGCGGATCCGGTCGTCAAAGGTGTGGCTGGTGCAGATCTGGGGGAAGTACCGCCGGGAGGTTTCGATGTTGTGGTGGTAACTGGTGACCCCGGCTTCCCGGAGACGGCGGAACTGTTCCCGGCTGATGATGCCGTGGGAGGCACACAGGTCGATGGTTAGGTCTTTTTTCATGGCTTTGTAGATATCCAGGGCCTTTTCAAAATCCTTCCCGGTAAGAGCCCGTCCGGAAGTGACCATGGCGAACCGGTTGGCACCGGCATCCTGGTCGGCTTTGGCGGTTTTCATCACTTCTTCTTTGGACAGGAACCCGTATTCTTCACAGCCTGTATGGTGGCAGGCGGCCTGGGCACAGTATTTGCAGTTTTCCCCGCAGCGGCCGCTCCGGGCGTTGATGATGGTGCAGAAATCCACATGGTTGCCGCAGAAGTGCTTCTGGAGCCGTCCGGCTTCCTGCTGGAGTTCGGCCAGGTCCTGGGTCAGAAGGTCCTGGACTTCCGGGTCTTCCGGTTTCAGCCGGTACCCGTCCATGATCCGGTCGGTCAGTTCGCGCAGTGCTTCTATCTTCAATGATCTCATCCCTTCTGGTATAATATGCTTATCATTATAAAGAATGAGAATTTTGCGGTCAACTTTTTTAAATAAGAGGTTAACGCAAAATAAAAACAAAGGAGGAAGAATCATGGAACTGCTGTTTATCTATATGGACGGGTGCCCTTACTGCAAACTGGCCGGGGAGGTACTGGAAGGTCTGTATGCCAGCCATCCGGAATACAAAAAGATCCCCCTGGTGAAGGTGAACGAAAACCGGGAACCGGAAAAACTGAAGGGCCGGAAGTACTACTACGTGCCCACTTTCTTCTATGGAGAAGAAAAAATCTACGAGGCCCAGCCGGGAGATGGCCGGGAAAAGATGGAAAAGATTTTGGGAGATTTTTTCAAAAAGGCTGTCGATTGATGAAAATGAGGTGCTGCCCAGGCAGCACCTCATTTTCATTCCATCAATATTTTCCTGCATGTTTCATTTTTCAGGATCATTTTCAGCAGCAGAGTTCCCAGGACGGTGACGCTGAGGAATTCTCCTGCACCGATGTAGATCATGGCGGCCCCCAGGGACAGATCCGGGGGCAGGGCGGCCAGCACGTCCAGCTCTGCCCCGATTACCACTCCGTTGCTGATCACCGGGCACAGGGAAGCCAGCAGGGGACTTTTCAGCCTGTGCATGGGCCAGATCCCCAGGAAGGTGGCCAGGGTTCCCAGGACCATGTCCGGCAGGCCGAAGGGACTCCCCAGGTTGGCCAGGAAGCAGCCGGCGGTGAGCCCGGGGATCCATTTCCTACTGCAGAAGGCCAGCAGGGTGAGACATTCGGATACCCGCACCTGGACAGGCCCATAGCTGAAAGGGGCCAGGCCCAGGGTCAGGGCTGCATAGATGGCGGCCAGGAGGGCATTCCGCAGGAGCCAGACCGGAGGGTTCACTGGTCTTCTCCCAGGGCACGGGCCTTCAGTTCCCGGTATTTCCGGGAACTGAAGGGCTTCAGCTGGGACTCCCGGTGGTCATAGCCATAGGCCCGTTTGGAAATGGCCAGGATGGGGGGAGCCTGGATCCGCTTGGCCACAGCCAGACCGCAGAACAGTTTCCACCACCGTTCCAGGTCGGCAATAAAGGACCGGGCATCCGGGAACAGCTCCGCCACCAGTCCCTTTTCACAGCCCAGGTGTTCTTCCAGGGTGCCTTCCAGGTACCAGGTCAGCAGTTCTTCCGGAGAGGTCTTGGTCCAGCTTTCCACAAAGGCCTGGAGCAGGTAATCGTGGTAGGGATACACCAGAGGGTCCCCGCCGTTGCCTACGGTCTGGGCAGCGGACAGTTCCGCACTGGGTTTGATCCGGAAGATTTCTTCCGGGATCACTTCCCGCCGGAACACTTCCTCATTGAGGTACCGGCCCAGGGCATAGACCTGGTGTTTCCACAGGTCCCCGATGAGTGCCAGTACCCCGGCAATGTCCCCGTAGAAAGTGGCATAGCCCACGGTCATTTCCGCCTTGTTGGAGTTGCAGGAGAAACCGCCGCCGAACAGGGAAGCCAGACCGGCCAGTACCCGGGCGCCCCGGTCCCGGGCCTGGATGTTTTCCGCTGCAAAGGGGGTGACTTTCAGATGGAAGTCCTCCCCGGAGGTGTAATCGTGGATGGGCGTACTGTTGAACTGGAGGATGGTCTTTTCCACCACTTCCTGGATGGGGAGGATGGCGTAATTGGCCCCCAGGGCTTCCGCCATTTTCTGGGCCAGGCTCTTGGTCAGTTCCGAGTTGAACTGGCTGGGCATGTTCACCAGCAGCACGTTTTCCGGTCCCAAAATGTCCACGTAGAAAGCGGCGGTAACGGCAGAATCGATGCCCCCGGACACCCCGATGGTCATTTTCCGGATCCCCAGCTGGTCTAGGAACCGGGAAGCCCCGTACCGGAGGGACTGATAGATTTCCTGGGCGTCGGAAAGGGAGGGCTGGAGTCCCCGTTCCCCCTGGAGCTCCCCGGTGTCCGGGTTCCACCGGCTTATCAGCAGGTCTTCCTGGAAGGCAGGCGAATCGGTGATCATCCGGCCCCTGGCATCGTACATGCAGCTGCAGCCGTCGTAGGTGAACACGTCTTTCCCGTTGTTCTGGATCCCCACATTGTTGCAGTAAACCAGGGGAATGCCTCCCTGCCGGGACTGGCGGACGAACAGATCGTGGCGCTTCCGGTTCTTGTGGAAGGTATAGGGGGAACAGGACAGGTTGCAGAGGATCTGGGCTCCGTTCTTTTCCAGCAGTTCCGGCACATTATAATGGTAGTTTTCCGTCCAACCGTCTTCGCACAGGAGCACTCCCAGCTTCAGTTCCCGGCCCCGGATGGTGACGGCCACCGGCTTTACCAGGTCTTCCATGGTGACCTGGCCACCCAGTTCCGGCAGCAGTTTGGCGGTGCTGTGGAAGTACCGGCTGTCGTCGAATTCCCGGTAGTCAGGAAGGGAGGTTTTGCTGATGAAAGGATAAGGCAGTCCCCCCTGGAGCAGCTTTCCGTCCTGGGCCACAAAGGCGGCGTTGTATTTCCGCACCCGGCCGTCTTCGTTGACCTTGGCCGGATCGGCAGCGATGTTCCCGAAAATCACGCACAGGCCCTGGCTGGCGGCGATGATCTCTTTGCCCCAGGCTTCACAGTCCCGGATAAAGGCGCTCTGTTCCCACAGATCTCCCAGCAGATAGCCTGGAACCATCAGCTCCGGCAGGAGCAGGATGTCCACCTGATTTTCCCGGGCGCTGGCTATGGCCTGGAGGGCTTTCCGGGTGTTGGCTTCCGGATTGCCCGGTTCGATTTGGATTTGTGCACAAGCAATTTTTACGTCCATTTGTCTCTCGCTCCATAAATTGATATAATGAACAGAACTAAACTGCTTCCATTATAGCAAAAGGGGACCGGATAGGAAAGGCGGACCCTGGGGGAAGGCTGAAATGCGAACAAAGAAAATATTTGACTGGTAAATGTTGCGTATATACAGCTCTTATGCTATGATACGAGGTGCGATATGCAGAAAGTAGGGGGGACTATGTTATACATTAGTACAAGAGGGAAAACTGATATGGTGAGCTCCGCTCACGCCATTTCCAATGGCCTGGCTGCTGACGGGGGACTGTTCGTGCCCAAGGAATTTCCGCCCATCAGCATGGCGGAAATCGATGCCATGCGCGAAGCACCCTACAGTGCCCGGGCACTGACGGTGCTGGCCCGGTTCCTGACAGACTACAGTGAAGAGGAACTGAGACACTGTGTGGAAACGGCCTACAGCAAGGAACGGTTCGGGGATTTCCCGGCTCCGCTGCACCTGCTGAAAGACAACCTGGACGTACTGGAACTGTGGCATGGCCCTACTTGTGCGTTTAAAGACATGGCCCTGCAGATCCTGCCCCTGTTCCTGACCAAGGCGGTCCAGAAGAC
This sequence comes from Acidaminococcus sp. HCP3S3_G9_1, assembly GCF_052122455.1. Taxonomy (NCBI): domain Bacteria; kingdom Bacillati; phylum Bacillota; class Negativicutes; order Acidaminococcales; family Acidaminococcaceae; genus Acidaminococcus; species Acidaminococcus sp. HCP3S3_G9_1. Next base: position 10,767 of record NZ_JBQKCH010000009.1, read on the forward strand.
CGGGGAACAGAAGAAACTGGTGATCCTGGTGGCTACTTCCGGGGATACGGGGAAAGCGGCCATGGCCGGGTTTGCCGATGTGCCGGAAACGGAAGTCATCGTATTCTATCCCCAGGAAGGGGTCAGCGACATCCAGAAGCTCCAGATGGTGACCCAGAAAGGGGCCAATGTCCATGCGGTGGCGGTGGAAGGGAACTTCGATGACGCCCAGACCGGGGTAAAGATCCTGTTCGGCAGCCGGCCTCTGGCAGAAGAACTCCAGGCCCACGGCTGTGCCTTCTCTTCGGCCAACTCCATCAACTGGGGACGGCTGGTGCCCCAGATCGTGTACTATTTCAGCGCCTATGCGGATGCGGTGAACAGCGGCCGGATCGAAAACGGCGCACCGGTGAACTTCGCCGTGCCCACCGGGAATTTTGGGGACATCCTGGCCGGGTTCTATGCCAAACTGATGGGGCTGCCGGTGAACAAGTTCATCTGCGCCTCCAACAGCAACAATGTGCTGACAGACTTTATCAACACCGGGGTATACAACCGGAAGCGCCCCTTCCACAAGACCATTTCTCCTTCCATGGATATCCTGGTTTCCAGCAACCTGGAACGGCTGCTGTTTGAAGAAACCGGCCATGATGCGGCCCAGGTGGCGGAATGGATGAAGGAACTGAACGAAAAAGGCGAATACAAGATCAGTACTGAACTCCAGAACCAGATCCTGAAGGACTTCTTCGGCACCTGGGTGGACGAAGTGGAAACCCGGGAAACCATTGGGGATGTGTACAACAACTACGGCTATGTAATGGATCCTCATACGGCAGTGGCCTACAAGGCCATGGAAAAATACCGGCTGATGACCGGGGACGAAACCTACAGCATCGTCCTGAGCACCGCCAGCCCCTTCAAGTTCAATGATGTGGTCCTGGCTTCCATCGATCCGGATACCTACGAAGGGAAAAAGCTGGATCCCTTTGTGGCCATGGAAGACCTGAGCAAGGCGGCCAAGCTGCCCATCCCTGCCAGCATGCAGGAACTGCCCCATCTCCAGAAACGCCAGAGCGACGTGGTGGACAAGACCCAGATGGAAGGGGAAGTGAAGAAGCTGTTGGGGCTGGAATAAAGAATGACATAAAAGGGACCCGTCAGGGTCCTTTTTATTATACCTTTTATAAGGAAAAATCTATGGATAAGTGTAACTTTTGTGTCAGTTTGACTTAAAAAAGTACAGTTCCCGGCTTATTTTTTCTTGTAAAATATGATATGATAGAGGGCATGTAGAATGATCGAATTTCATTGATTCAAAGGGGAGCAAGAAATGGAAGTCACTGTTATTACGAATATCAGACGGAAAGTGCTGACCATGCTGTCGAAAATGGCCTATGACGGGAATCTGCCGGACCATGTGTATGATGTGCTGCAGATCGTCAACGAAAACACCCCCCGGACCCGGTGCTGTGTCCACAAGGAACGGGCGGTGCTGAAGGAACGGATCTGTGTGGCCCTGGGTGTGTACGAGGACATGAACATCATCGACGCCGCCAACAAGGCCACCACGGAACCGGTGGACCGGACCCAGCATGTAATTGCCGTGCTGCCGGAAGCCTGCTCTGCCTGCCCGGTGAACAAGTACATGATCACCGACGTGTGCCGCCGCTGTCTGACCCACCGGTGCATGAACGGTTGCCCCAAGAAGGCTATTTCCGTATACCAGGGCCGTGCCCATATCGACTATGACATGTGCATCGAATGCGGCAACTGCAAACGGGCCTGCCCCTACGGCGCTGTAGTGGAAATCGCCCGTCCCTGTGAAAATGCCTGCAAGGTCCATGCCCTCCATACCGGCAAGAACAAAAAAGCGGAAATCGACAAGAACATCTGCGTGGAATGCGGTGCCTGCCGGGGTGCCTGCCCCTTCGGCGCCATCGAGGAACGGAGCCATATCGTCCAATTGATTCAGGCCATCAAGAGCGGCAAGGAAGTGGTGGCTCTCCTGGCTCCTTCCTTTGTGGGCCAGTTTGGTTTGAAGGTACAGCCGGGGCAGATTGTGAAGGCCTGTCAGGAACTGGGCTTTGCTTCTGTGAAGGAAGTGGCCCTGGGTGCGGACATGACCACCATTTCCGAAGCGGAAGAATTCCTGGAAAAGGTGCCCACCGGCAAACAGAAAATCATGACCAGTTCCTGTTGCCCGGCCTTTGTGGCTACAGTAAAGCGCCATGCCCCGGGTTTGGCGGACTGCATTTCCGATGCGGTGTCTCCCATGGTGGCCCGGAGCAAGCTGGAAAAGTACGCCCATCCTGGTGCCCTCACCTGCTTCATCGGTCCCTGCATCGCCAAAAAGGTGGAAGCCCGGGAACATCCGGACGAAATCGACTTTGTGCTGACCTTCGAAGAACTGAAGTGCATGATGGACAGCCAGGGCATCGACCCGGCAGCCTGCGAAGTGGCTCCGTTCCATCCTGCTTCTTCCGCTGACGGGTGCAGCTTCCCTCAGGCGGCAGGGGTAAGCAACGCTGTGAAGGACTATATCCGGGACAACCATCCGGAAGTGGATGTGGAATCTCTGAAGACCCTGTACTGCAACGGGCTGGATGAATGTCTGGGGGCCCTGAAGGATGTGGAAGCCGGGAAACTGGATCTCCAGTATCTGGAAGGGATGGCCTGCCAGAAAGGCTGCCTCAACGGACCGGGGGCTCTGACGGAACCGGGCCTCACCCGGGTGCTGCTGAAACGGTTTGCAGGCACCACCCAGGCGGACAGTGCCGGGAAAATCGATAAAGCCATGGACGGCGTGAAGAACGTGGACATGGAACGGGTATATTTGCGCAAATAAACAGAGTGTGATAAAATAGCCGGGTATGAGTACGTTGAAAACAGGGCTCCATACCCGGCGTTTTCGAATTTAGGTAGGAGGAAGTTAACATGTCAGGACATTCCAAGTGGGCAAATATCAAATTCAAAAAGGGAAAGGCTGATGCCCTCCGTGGGAAGATCACCACGAAGATCGGCCGGGAAATCACCATTGCAGTACGCATGGGCGGTCCTGATCCTACTGGTAATATGAGACTGAAACTGGCTTTGTCCAAGGCCAAAGCCAACAACATCCCCAAGGACAATATCAAACGGGCCATCGCCAAAGGCCAGGGTGCCACCGAAGGCTCCAACTACGAACAGATCACTTACGAAGGCTACGGCCCGGCCGGGGTGGCCATTATGGTCAGCGCTCTGACGGACAACCGGAACCGGACGGCTGCCGATGTGCGGCACGTGTTCTCCAAAGGCGGGAACATGGGGGAATCCGGCTGCGTGGGCTGGATGTTCAAGAACAAAGGCGTGTTCACTGTGGAAAAGGAAGGGGCTCCTTCTGAAGACGAAGTGATGGAAGTGGCACTGGATGCCGGTGCGGAAGACATGGAAACCACCGATGACGCCTATGTGATCACCACCGCTCCGGAAGATTATGATGCCGTGGAAAAGGCTCTGGCCGACCACAACATCGAAGTGGCCATGAGCGAACTGTCCCTGATTCCGGACAACACTGTGGCTGTCACCGGGGAAGATGCAGAAAAAGTCCAGAACATGATTGATGCCTTCAACGATCTGGACGACGTGCAGGACGTTTATACGAACGCTGACCTGCCTGAGGAAGAATAAGGGGGAAGCTGTCTCACAGCCATCCCAGGAATGAATACGGCCGGCCAGCTGGGGAAGGGCTTCCCCGGAGGCCGGCTTTTTGACCCTAAGGAGGGAAACAGGATATGCTGGCATTGGGTATCGACCCGGGAACGGCAATCTGCGGCTACGGGCTGGTGCGGCTGGAACGGAGCCGGCTGATCCCGGTCCACTATGGGGCCGTTTTTACCGACAAGGACATGCTGCCGGAGCGGCGGCTGAACAAGATCTATGAAGAACTGACGGATCTGATCGACCGGTTCCATCCGGATTTCATGTCCGTGGAAAAACTGTTTTTCAACCGGAATGTGACCACGGCCATTGCAGTGGGAGAGGCCCGGGGGGTTATCCTGCTCACAGCGGCCCGGGCGGGCATCCCGGTATATGGCTATACCCCCATCCAGGTGAAGCAGGCCATCACCGGGACCGGACGGGCCAACAAGGAACAGGTGACCTATATGGTGCAGAAACTGCTCCATATCGAGGAAAAACCCAAACCGGATGATGTGGCCGATGCTCTGGCCATCGGAATCACAGGGCTGAACTTCATCCGGGAACAGGAACTGCGGGAGAGAATGCGATGATTGGATTCATTACCGGACGGGTGGACCATATTGGAACGAATTTCTGTCTGGTGGACACCCAGGGGGTGGGCTACCGGATCTTCCTGAATACCGGGGATCTGTCCCGGATCCAGGTGGACCAGAAGGTGAAGATCTACACCTATCTGTCCGTACGGGAGGATGCCCTCCAGCTGTTCGGCTTCCTGTCCTACGACGCCTATTCCCTGTTCACCCAGCTGATCACCGTCAGCGGCATCGGCCCCAAGGTGGCCCAGGGGATCCTGTCAGCGGCCAAGGTGGATGCCTTCTATCTGGCGGTGAAGAACCGGGACCTGAAGTTTTTGACCAAGCTGCCGGGAATCGGAAAGAAAACCGCAGAACGGCTGCTGCTGGAATTAAAGGACATGACCGGACCGGAAGGGCTGGAAGAAGAGGGAACGGGGGAAGGCTTTGACGGGGAATTCCCGGAAGACGACACCACCACCCTGGGGGCTGTGGCCGAAGGGCTCAGCTATCTGGGGTATACCCAGGGAGAGATTGCCCAGGTGCTGAAGAAACTGAAAATCACTGCTGACAGCAGGGCGGAGGACCTTCTGAAGGAGGCTCTGCGCCTTTTGGCCAGGAGGAGTTAAATGGAAGATACCAATCGCGTGATTGCCGGGCACGAGCAGGAACAGGACGGCTGGCAGTACAGCCTGCGTCCCCGGCGGCTGGCGGAATACATCGGCCAGTCCAAAGTGAAAAAGAATATGGAGATTTTCATCCAGGCGGCCCTGAAACGGAAGGAAGCCCTGGACCATGTGCTGCTCTATGGGCCTCCGGGCCTGGGGAAGACCACCCTGGCCAACATCATCGCCAATGAGCTGAACGTGAACATCCGGATCACCAGCGGTCCGGCCCTGGAGCGCCAGGGGGACCTGGCGGCCATCCTCACCAATCTCAGCGACAGCGATGTACTGTTCATCGATGAAATCCACCGGCTGCCCAAAACCGTGGAGGAAATCCTCTATTCCGCCATGGAAGACTATGCCCTGGACATTATCATCGGCAAGGGGCCGGCAGCCCGGAGCGTCCGGCTGGATCTGCCCCGGTTCACCCTGATCGGGGCCACCACCCGGATGGGATCCATTGCGGCTCCGCTGCGGGACCGGTTCGGGGTGATCTGCCACCTGGAATTCTACACTCCGGAAGAACTCCAGATCATTGTGGAACGGGCGGCGGAAATTTTGAAAGTGACCATCGATCCGGAAGGGGCCTATGAAATCGGACGCCGGAGCCGGGGCACTCCCCGGGTGTCCAACCGGCTGCTGAAACGGGTCCGGGACTTTGCGGAAGTGGGGGGCCACGACACCATTACCCGGGACGTGTGCCGGGATGCCATGAAGCGGCTGGAAATCGACGATTTGGGCCTGGACCAGAACGACCGGCGGCTGCTGAAGAAGCTGGTAAAGGATTTCGGCGGACGGCCGGTGGGGGTGGATACCCTGGCCGCTTCCCTCAACGAGGAGACCGAGACCCTGGAAGATGTGTATGAACCCTATCTGATGCAGCTGGGGATGCTCCAGAGGACACCCAAGGGACGGCAGGCCACCCTGGCCGCCTACCAGTATCTGGGAGTGCCCTATCCCAGGGAGGACGGAAGCAAATGAAAGGGAAACGGACCCTTTTCCTGACGGCCTTCTTCCTGCTGCTGATCCACGCTGTGGTCCTGGCGGCAGGGGGAGGACCCCGGCTCCGGGTGGGACTGGCGGTGAACCAGTTTTCCGCCCAGGTGAGTTCTGCCGGGAAAATCAAAGTGGTGGACAGCAGCGGCCGGACTACGGTGCTGAATCCGGGGAGCCACTTCATCAGCGTAAAGAACGGCTCCCTGTATGCGGACCAGAAAAAGTTGTCCGGCAGTCAGGTGTCCCTTGTGGCGGCGGATGCCAAAAATCCCCTGCTGGTGAACCGGAAAAAGTACCGGGGCGCCCTGACAGTGCTCCTGAACAGCGGGAAAAAGAACCTGAATGTGGTGAATACCCTGCCCCTGGAGCAGTATCTCTATGGGGTGGTGGCCAAGGAAGTGCTGCCCCTGTGGCCGGACGAAGCCATCAAGGCCCAGGCAGTGGCGGCCCGGAGCTTTGCCCTGTACAGTATGGACAACGGGAAGTATCCCAATTTCGACATCCGGGCCAACGAACTGGGCCAGGTGTATGGAGGCCTTTCCGCGGAACACGCCAACACCTCCAAACTGGTGGATGCCACCAGCGGCATGGCGGCCCTTTATGACGGGGCTCCCATCCAGGCGGTGTTCCACAGCAGCGGAGGCGGTTATACGGAAGCGGCCAGTGCCGTGTGGGGGAAGGACATCCCCTATCTCCAGGCGGTGACGGATTACGACCAGGATTCCCCCAAATATGCCTGGACCAGGACCTTTACCAAGGCCCAGCTGACCCGGCTCCTGAGCCAGGGAGGCTACGAACTGGGGGACCTTCAGGGAATCCGGCTGTCTGCCCGGACGCCAGCTCCCATGCGCTGGACCCCGGACCGGGGTGTTTCCGGACGGGTGAAGCGGCTGACCTTTGTGGGGTCGAAAAAAAACGTTACCCTTACCGGCACCCAGGTCCGGTCCCTGCTGGATCTGAACAGCACGCTGTTTGATGTGCAGATCGGCCTGGAACGGCCCAAAGAACTGGACGTGACCATCACCAACGGCTACGGATATCCCATCGGAAAAAAGACCATCCCCATCGGGGACGGAAAAAAGGATGTGCCGGACGGAGCCAGTGTGGGAGACATGCGGCTGTTTTCCAATGTGGAGGGAGAAAAGGTGAGCTTCATCGGCAACGGGTTCGGCCACGGGGTCGGCCTGAGCCAGTGGGGCGCCCGGGGCATGGCCCTCCAGAAGGGAAAAAAGAACAATTACAAGACTATCCTGTCCCATTATTATCGGGGTATAACGATAAAACAGGTTTATTAGGAGAGAAAACAAATGGAAGTTACTGATTTTGACTATGATCTGCCACAGGAACTGATTGCCCAGACACCGGTGGAACCCCGGGATTCTTCCCGGCTGCTGGTGATGGACAAAAAGACCGGAGAACTGGAACACCGGCATTTCTTCAATCTGCCGGAATATCTGAAGCCCGGAGATGTGCTGGTGTTCAACGACACCCGGGTCATCCCGGCCCGGCTCCACGGGTTCAAGACCACCGGAGCCCATGTGGAAGTATTCCTGCTGACCCGGAAGAACGCCACGGACTGGGAAGTCCTGGTGAAGCCCGGGAAGAAGCTCCAGAAAGGCGCTCAGATCAAGTTCAGCGATGAACTGAGCTGTGAGATCCTGGAAACCACGGATTTCGGGGGCCGGATCGCCCGGTTCCACTATGACGGGATCTTTGAGGAAATCCTGGACCGGCTGGGAGAAACACCTCTGCCGCCTTATATCCACGAAAAGCTCCAGGACAAGGAACGGTATCAGACCGTGTACAACCGGGAACGGGGCAGCGCGGCGGCTCCTACCGCCGGGCTCCATTTCACCAAGGAACTGCTCCAGAAGATCCGGGACATGGGAGTGGAAGAAGTGTTCGTCACCCTCCATGTGGGGCTGGGCACCTTCCGTCCGGTGAATGAAAGCCGGATCGAGGACCACAAGATGCACCGGGAATTCTACACCGTGTCCCAGGAGGCGGCGGACGCCATTAACAAAGCCAAACGGGAAGGCCGCCGGATCATTGCCGTGGGCACCACCTCCGTCCGGACTCTGGAAAGTGCCGGGGCCAGCGGAGAGATGAAGGCCGGGGGCAACTGGACCAGCATCTTCATTTACCCCGGGTACCAGTTCAAATTCGTGGATGCCCTGGTGACCAATTTCCATCTGCCCCAGAGTACACTGATCATGCTGGTGTCCGCTCTCAGCACCCGGGAAAACATCCTCCACGCCTATAAGGTGGCGGTTCAGGAGAAGTACCGGTTCTTCAGCTTCGGCGACGCCATGTTCATTCATTAAAGGAGAAAATATGCATTCCGTCTATTTCGAACTCATCAAGGAAGATCCCCGGAGCGGGGCCCGGCTGGGGAAACTCCACACCCCCCACGGGACCTTCGACACCCCCATGTTCATGCCGGTGGGGACCCAGGCCACGGTAAAGACCCTGACCCCGGAAGAGCTGTACGCCATGCACTCCCAGGTGATCCTGTCCAACACCTACCACCTGTTCCTCCGGCCGGGGACGGAGCTGGTCCGGAAAGCCGGCGGCCTCCACAAATTCATGAACTACAAACGGGGGATGCTCACCGACAGCGGCGGCTTCCAGGTGTTCAGCCTGGGAGAGATGCGGAAGATCACCGAAGAAGGGGTCATGTTCCGGTCCCATCTGGACGGCTCCCGGCAGTTCCTGAACCCGGAAGTGGCCACCAAAGCCCAGGAGGACCTGGGGGCGGACATTATCATGGCTTTCGATGAATGCATCCCCTATCCGGCGGACCACGGCTATGCCAAACAGTCCACGGAACGGACCACCCGCTGGGCCCGGCGGTGCCTGGAAGCCAAGACCCGGGAAGACCAGGGCCTCTTCGGTATCATCCAGGGAGGCATGTATCCGGATTTGCGGGAATACAGCGCCAAGGCCATTACGGACATGGATTTCGCCGGGTTCGCCATCGGGGGCCTGTCCGTAGGGGAACCTCATCCCCTGATGTATGACATCCTGGACAAGACCACCCGGCACATGCCCAAGGACAAGGCCCGGTATCTTATGGGAGTGGGCACCCCGGACTGTTTGGTGGAAGGGGTGAACCTGGGGGTGGACATGTTCGACTGCGTGTATCCCACCCGGGTGGCCCGGAACGGCACCGCCATGCTCCCCACCGGCCGGCTGGTGGTGCGGAACGCCCAGTATGCGGAAGACTGGCGGCCCATTGACGAGCACTGTGACTGCTATACCTGCCGGAACTTCAGCCGGGCCTACATCCGCCATCTGTTCAAGGCGGAAGAAATCCTGGCCCTGCGGCTCTTGTCTATACATAATCTCCATTTTCTGCTAAAATTTGCAGAGGATATGAGAAAAGCCATCGCTAACGATACGTTCCCCGAATTCCGGGCAGCGTTCTTAGAGAACTATGAAACCACAAGGAGGTAATTTTCGATGGACAATCTGCTTCAAATGGCTTGGCCTTTCATTCTCATGGGTGTGATCTTCTATGTAATGATCTACCGTCCCCAGAAACGGGACCAGAAGAAACGCAGTGAGATGCTGGATTCTCTGAAGGTGGGCACCAACATTGTGACCATCGGCGGCATCCTGGGCACCATCACCAAGGTCCAGGAAGACAAGGTCCGGATCAAGGTGGCCGAAGGGGTGGAATTCCACATCCGGAAATCTGCCGTAGGCGGCGTAATCACTTCTGCCTTCACCAAGAAGGAAAGCAAGAAGGAAACGCCTGCCCAGCCGGAAGCCAAACCGGCGGAAACCCCTGCTGAAGGAGCTGCCCAGGCAGAAGGGAACGGAGAAGAAAAATAATGGATAAGAAAGCTGTCCGCCAGGAGATCCGGGAAAAGATCCAGCGGCTGAACCAGCGGGAAATCCACCGGTTCAACCGGGAAATCAACAGCCACATCGTAAACAGCCGGCTGTTCCTGGAAGGGAAAGTGATCATGGGGTATCTGGGGGAACCGGGAGAAGTGAACATCGATCAGGCTCTCCAGACCGCCCTCAATATGGGCAAGACCGTGTGCGTGCCCCAGATCCTGGAAGGACCTGGCCAAATGGCCGCCGCACGGCTGGTGACACTGAAGAAGCTGGCCCGGGACCGGTACGGGATCCGTACTCCCCAGGAACCGGTGGAAACAGTGGCGCCGGAAGACATCGACCTGGTGCTGACTCCGGGACTGGGCTTCACCTCCCAGGGAGAACGGCTGGGCCGGGGGGCCGGGTATTATGACCGGTTCCTGCCACGGTGCACCAAAGGGGTTCCCATGGCAATCGGGTACGAAGTGCAGGTGCAAAAAGAGCTGCCCACCAGTGCCCATGACGCAAAGGTCCGTTATCTGTGTACGGAAAAAGGACTGCGGGTATGCAAGAATAACGGAAAATGAGGGGGAATCGTTTTGGAAAGTAAAAATCGGGTCAAGCTGCTGGTTTCAGTGCTGGCCATTGTGATTGCTTTTGCCGTATTCATCAAACCTCTGGCCAGTACGGTAAAGCAGGGGCTGGACCTCCAGGGCGGCACCCATGTAGTGCTCCAGGCCCAGGAAACCCCGGAGAGCAAGGTGGACGATGATGCCATCAACCGGTCCATCCAGATCATCGAACGCCGGGTCAACGAGCTGGGCCTGACGGAACCGGTGATCCAGCGCCAGGGCAAGGACAAAATCATTGTGGAACTGCCCGGGGTGAAGGATCCGGAACAGGCCATTGCCATGCTGGGCAAGACGGCCATGCTGGAATTCAAGGACATGGACGGGAACACCGTCCTTACCGGGAAGGATCTGAAGGATTCCAAGGCCAGCGCGGACCAGAGCGGCCAGCCGGTGGTCACCCTTCAGTTCAATGAAGAAGGAGCCAAGAAATTCGCCGACCTGACCGCCCGGAACGTGGGCCGGCAGATTGCCATCCTGCTGGACGGCAACGTGCTCACCGCTCCCCGGGTCAGCGAACCCATTACCGGGGGCAATGCCCAGATCACCGGGTCCAAGGACGCCAAGGAAGCGGAACATCTGGCCATCCTCCTGCGCAGCGGCTCTCTGCCGGTGAAACTGGAAGTGGTGGAAAACCGCACCGTAGGCCCCACCCTGGGCCAGGACGCCAAGGACGCCAGCATGAAGGCTTTTGCCATCGGTCTGGCCGGGGTGTTCCTGTTCATGCTGCTGTATTACCGGCTGTCCGGTCTGGTGGCTGATATTGTGCTGCTGCTGTATACCCTGCTTCTTTTGGCCGTGATGAAGGGGCTCAACGCTACCCTGACCCTGCCGGGAATCGCCGGGATCATCCTGTCCATCGGTATGGCTGTGGATGCCAACGTGCTGATCTTTGAACGGTTCAAGGAAGAGATCCTGGGGGGCAAGACCCTCCGGGCGGCGGTAAGCGCCGGGTTCTCCCGGGCCTTCACCACCATCCTGGACTCCAACGTGACCACCCTCATGGCGGCTGCGGTGCTGTTCTATCTGGGCACCGGCCCCATCAAGGGCTTTGCGGTGACCCTGGCTCTGGGGGTGCTGATCAGTATGTTCACGGCCGTGACGGTGACCAAGTTCATCCTCAGCGCTTTCATTGGCAGCAATTTCACCAAGAATCCGGCCTGGTTCGGGGCTAAGGCCCCTCAGCCGAAAACAAAAGACGGAAAAGGGGAGGCGGCACGATGAAAAAGTTTTCCATAGTCAAGCATGCCAGGATCTTCTTTTCCATTACGGCTGTGGTACTGATTGTAGGGATTGTTTCCATGTTCACCCGGGGCTTCAACCTGGGAATCGATTTCACCGGGGGCAGCATCCTGGATATCAAGTTCGAACAGCCGGTGACTGTGGCCCAGGTCCGGAGCGTACTGAGCGACCATCAGCTGGGCAGCAGTGTGATCCAGCTGGGCAGCAGTGACCAGCAGGTGGAAAGCAGCCAGTCGGTGCTGATCCGTACAGGCCTTGTGAGCGACAGCCAGCGGGTGGAAGTGATGAATGATCTTACCAGCCGCCTGGGGAAAAATGAAGTGCTCCGGGTGGAAAACGTGGGAGCCACCGTAGGCAGCGACCTGGTGAAAAGCGCCGTGGGGGCTGTAGTCCTCAGCTGGGTGCTGATGATCATCTACATCACCATCCGGTTTGAGCTCCGGTTCGCCCTGGCGGCCATTGTAGCCCTGATCATTGACGTGCTGGTGACCCTGACCTGGTTCTCGGTGCTCCACCTGGAAATCGACTCCTCCTTTGTGGCGGCTCTGCTGACCGTTGTAGGGTATTCCGTAAACGGAACCATTGTGGTGTTCGACCGGATCCGGGAAAATCTCCACATCCACCGGCGGAACGAAAGCATGGGGGATCTGGTGGATGCCAGCATCTGGCAGACCATGACCCGGAGTGTTTACACCACCCTGACCACCCTGTTTGCGGTGGTGGCCATTTTCCTGTTCGGGGGAGAAACCATCCACAACTTCTCCTTCGCCATGCTGGTGGGCTTTGGCAGCGGGTTCTACACCTCCACCTTCCTGGCCGGGAGCATGTGGCTGTTTTTCCGGAAGAAACTGGGGAGATAAGGCGGCAAGGCGCCTTATTTCCGGCCAGCGGCCAAGGGTTAAAATTTGCTGGCAAATTTTTGCCAACAAAAACGCAGCCTCAGGGCTGCTAACCCACCACCAGCCTTGTGGCTGGTCCCCCGCCCTTGAAAAGGGACGGATATACGATTGAGCCTTCGGCCCTTGCTTATTGATACCAAGGCGTAAGCCCGACGTGCAATTTATCCGCCCTTTACAAGGGCGGGGGACCGTTGCGTCTCCGCAATGGTGGTGGGTTAGCAGCCGCAGGCTGCGTTTTTTTCAAGGAACCTGCTGGACGGGTTCCTTCCGACAGCCCACAAGGAAAGGACTGATACCATGAAAATCGCGGTACCCATGTTTATGCGGGAAAAGGACAGAAAAGTGCTGGAGAAGGCGGCTCCCGGAGCGGAATTCTGCTACGGAAAGGACCTGGACACCCTCCAGGGGGCGGAAGTGATCATCGGCAATGTGGCCCCTAAAAAGCTGGCAGGCCTTGCCGGTCTGAAATGGGTCCAGCTGAATTCCGCCGGGGCCGACGCCTACTGCAAACCAGGGATCCTGGATCCTTCCGTCCAACTGACCAACTGCACCGGAGCCTATGGCCAGGCTCTTTCGGAACATATGCTGGCCCTGACCCTGTCCCTCCAGAAGAAGCTGTACCTGTACCACCGGAACCAGCTGCAGCATCAGTGGAAGGATGAAGGGGAAGTGACCAGCCTGGAAGGGGCCACCGTGGTGGTGGTGGGCTTTGGGGACATCGGCCGGTCTTACGGACGGCTGTGCCGGCTGCTGGGGGCCCACGTGATCGGCATCCGCCGGCACCGGGGGGAAATCCCGACCGAAGCGGACCAAATGGGGACCCTGGAAGATCTGCCAGGGTTCCTGGGACAGGCGGATGTAGTGGCCAGCGTGCTGCCGGGGACGCCGGAAACCACCCATCTGTATGATGCCGGGATGTTCCAGGCCATGAAGCCCGGAGCCTTCTTTATCAACTGTGGCCGGGGAAATGCGGTGGTCCAGGAGGACCTGGCCCGGGCCCTTTCGGAAGAGCATCTGGCCGGGGCGGCTCTGGATGTGACGGATCCGGAACCTTTGCCGGCAGACAGTCCCCTGTGGGATGTGCCCAATCTCCTGATCACTCCCCACATCAGCGGGGACCATCACCTGCCCCAGACCTGGGACAAAGCCGTGGCCATTGCCGCCCGGAACCTGAAACACTATTTGGCCGGTGAGCCGCTGGAAAATCTGGTGGACCGGAAAACGGGATACAAGAAGAGCGTATAAAGAAGGGGCTGTTGCACAAGCAACAGCCCCTTCTTTTTCTCCCCAAAATACGGTATAATAGAACATCACGCAGGTGTATTATCCTTGGAATTTTGATGGAAAGGACGTGCGTCATGCTTTATGTGATCCTGATGGGCATCATTGCCCTGTTCATTGCCATTTTTGCACTCCAGAATGCGGCGGCTGTGGAAGTGAGCTTCCTCATCTGGCATTTTTCCCTGTCCCTGGCCCTGATCATCATGGGCTGCCTGCTGCTGGGATTCCTCCTGGCCAGTCTGTGGACCCTGAAGGTGAAAGCGGGACATTATATGAAAGACCGGAAGCTGAAGGAACAGCTCCGGCAGCTGGAAGAAAAGAAGGAAGCCTGGGAGGCCCAGCAGCGGGAACGGATGGACAGCTTCCGGATCCCCCGGATGGATCTGCCCCGGCGGGGAGAAGGAAAAAGCAAACCTTTTGATGTGAAAAAGGATAAAGACCCCATCATCAAACCCTTCCGGCCCAAGGAGTAAGAAGGAATATGATCTATACGAAAATCAGAAAGCATACGGAAGACCGGGAGCCCCAGGTCCAGGCCCTGTGCCGGGAACTGGGCCTTTCGCCCCTTCTGGCCGGAATCCTGGTCCGCCGGAACCTGACGGATCCGGCCCAGGTGAAGGAATTCCTGGAAGGGAAAGAACAGCCCTATTACGATCCCTTCCGGCTGAAGAATATGGACCGGGCTGTGGAACGGATCCTCGGGGCACTGCAGCAGGGCGAACCCATGACTATCTACGGGGATTACGACGTGGATGGTACATCGGCCAGTTCCCTGCTGTATTTGTTTCTCCGCCGCCACGGAGCCCAGGTGGATGTGTACGTGCCCCGGCGGGACCGGGAAGGATATGGCCTCAATGTTCCGGCCCTGGAAAAGATCGCCGGCCGGGGGACGAAACTGCTGATCACGGTGGATACGGGGATCAGCGGTGCCCAGGTGGTGGCCCAGGCTCCCAAAGACCTGGACATCATCATCACTGACCACCATCTGGCTCCCCGGGAACTGCCCCGGGCCCTGGCGGTGGTGAATCCCAACCAGCCCGGGGATGGGTATCCCTTCAAAGGCATTGCCGGGGTGGGGGTGGCCTTCAAACTGTGCCAGGCCCTGGAACAGAAGCTGACGGGAAATCCGGAGCTGTTCTGGGATGATCTGATCGAACTGGTGGCCCTGGGCACTGTGGCGGACATGGTGCCCCTTCGGGATGAGAACCGGGAAATCGTCCGGAAAGGACTGGCTAAAATGCCCCACAGTCCGCTCCTGGGACTTCAGGCCCTGATCCATGTGACCGTGGCCCCCGGGGCTGCCATCAACAGTGGCACCATCGGTTTCGGCCTGGGGCCCCGGATCAACGCTGCCGGCCGGCTGGATGACGCCATGACCGCGGTGAAGCTGCTTACGGCCCAGGAGCCGGAAACCGCCCGGGAGCTGGCGGAGGAACTGAATTCCGCCAACCAGGAACGCCAGGCTCTCAGCCAGAAGATCTTTGAGGAAGCGGAACACCAGCTGGCAGCCCAAGGCAGTCCGGAATGGAGCCTGGTGCTGGGAGAAGAAGGCTGGCATCCCGGGGTCATCGGCATTGTGGCCTCCCGGATGACGGAAAAATACCATCTGCCTTCGGTGCTCCTGTCCATTGACGGGGATACGGCCAAAGGATCCTGCCGGAGCATCCCGCCCCTGGACCTGTACCAGGCCCTGGACCGGTGCCGGGACCATCTGGTTCAGTTCGGAGGCCATGCCCAGGCGGCCGGGCTCACCATAAAGACGGCGGAGATCCCTGCCTTCCGGGACGCTTTTTCCCAGGTGGTGGCGGAGATGCTGGACCACAAACCCTATGAACCGGCAGCGGAACCGGACTGGTTCGTGCCGGAAGGCCGGGAAATCACCCCGGAAGCGGTGGAACAGCTGGGAAAACTGGAACCCTTCGGGGTGGGGAACCCGGCTCCTGTACTGGGTTTTGCCAAAGCGAAAATCGAAGAGGTCTCTCTCCTGGGCCGGGACCAGAACCATCTGAAGTTCCAGATTGCCCAGGGGGGATTCCGGTACAAGGGCCTCCTGTGGCAGGAAGGGCCCCGGTTCCATTCCTTCTATCCCGGAGAAACGGCGGCACTGGCCTTTTCTCCCCGGCTGAATACCTTCCGGGGGGTGACGGCGGTGGATCTGGAAGTGGCGGCGGTGGAAGCTCCCTATACCATCATCGACTGGCGCCATGAGAACCGGAACAAGGAGACAGAGGTAAATAGTATTTTACAAAAAGATAAAAAGACGGTAGTATATGTAGAGGATAGTGTAGCCCTAAAGGAAAAATATCCGGAAGCCTGTATCCTGTCCTACGGGGCACCATTGCCGGAGGGAACTGCCACGGTGGTGTTCTGGGACGGGGGCGCGGAAAAAGTCCTCCAGCCGGGAAAATTCCCTCTGAAAGGGGACCAGCCCGGGCGGCTCTATCTTCTGTACGGCCGGGAAGATCTCCTGGCCCGGCGGGACACCCTGCGCCGGCAGTATCCCGATGTGGCCGGTCTGCGGGTGTGCTACGGAACCATACGGAACCGGCTGCGGGAGCAGGGCGCCTGCCAGGAAGCCCAGCTGCTCCAATTGACGGCACCCAACGGCTGCCGGATCAGCCAGGCTGTACTGGACATTTTTTACGAATTGCACCTGTTCACCCGGGAAGCGGGACTGGTTTCCCTGGGAGATACGGGACACAAGAATATGCAGGAATCCAAAGGGTTCCAGGCCCTGCAGGCGGAATATGACGCCCGTTTCCAGGCCCTGAACCGCAGCTGGAGGCTGCAGCCGGCGGAAATCGCCGCTCTTTGGGCAGCAGGAAGGTGAAACCATGGAACAGCTCGATGACAAGCCGATCAGTGCGGAGGAGTTCTACGCCCGGATCAGCAAATATCTGACCCCCCGGCAGGTGGAATTTGTCCGGGAAGCCTACAATTTTGCGGCGGAAGCCCATGCCAAGCAGAAACGGGCTTCCGGGGAACCCTATATCATCCATCCTCTGGGAGTGGCCTCCATCCTGGCCCAGCTCCAGATGGACGATGTGACCCTGGCGGCGGCCTTCCTCCATGATGTGGTGGAAGATACGGAAGTGACACTGGACCAGCTGGAAGACATTTTCGGCCGGGAAGTGGCCATGCTGGTGGACGGGGTCACCAAACTGGGGAAAATCGAATACATCTCCCGGGAAGAACAGCAGGTGGAGAATTACCGGAAAATGTTCCTGGCCATGGCCAAGGATATCCGGGTGGTGCTGATCAAGCTGGCGGACCGGCTGCACAACATGCGGACCATGAAATACATGCCCGTGAACAAGCAGAAACGGATCTCTTCGGAAACCCTGGAAATCTACGCCCCTCTGGCTCACCGGCTGGGGATCTACGCCATCAAATGGGAACTGGAGGATCTGGCCTTCCGGTACATGGAACCCCAGCATTACTATGAACTGGTGGAACAGGTGAAGGTGAAGCGCCACGAACGGGAAGCCATGGTCCAGGAGGCCATGGACGAACTCCGGAAGCTGTGCGAGGAATCCGGCATCAACTGTCAGATCCAGGGCCGGCCCAAAAGCTTCTACAGCATCTACAAAAAGATGCAGCGGGACCACAAGACCATTAATGAAATCTATGACCTGCTGGCAGTCCGGGTGCTGGTGGATACGGTGAAGGACTGCTACGGGGTGCTGGGGATCGTCCACGGGAAGTGGAAACCCATTCCCGGCCGGTTCAAGGACTACATCGCCGTACCCAAATCCAACGGGTACCAGTCCCTCCATACTACCGTGGTGGCTTCCAGCGGACAGCCTCTGGAAATCCAGATCCGGACCTTTGAAATGCACAAGGTATCCGAATACGGGGTGGCGGCTCACTGGCGGTACAAAGAAAGCGGGGGCTCCAAAATGCCCAGCGCTTCGGACAAAAGCGTGGATGCCAAGATGGCCTGGCTGCGCCAGCTGCTGGAATGGCACAAGGACATGCGGGATCCCCATGAATTCGTGAATACCGTGAAGATGGACGTGTTCTCCGACGAAGTGTTCGTGTTCACCCCCCAGGGGGATGTGCTGGACCTGCCGGAGGGCTCCGTGCCCATCGACTTCGCCTACCGGGTCCATACCGGGGTGGGCAACAGCTGTGTGGGAGCCAAGGTCAACGGGAAAATCGTGCCGTTGGACTACCACCTGAAGAACGGGGACATTGTGGAGATCATCACATCCAAACAGTCTCCGGGACCCAGCCGGGACTGGATCAACATTGTGGGATCCAGCCAGACCAAGAACAAAATCAAACAGTTCTTCAAGAAGGAACGGCGGGAAGAAAACATCGTCAACGGCCGGGAAATGCTGGAACGGGAATGCCGGCGGCTGGGCTATGATGTGAATACCATGCTCACTTCCGACAACCTGAAGGAAGTGGCCTCCCGGTGCCATATGGACGGCAGCGTGGAGAACCTGCTGGCAGCCCTGGGCTATGGGGGCCTGATGGTCAACGGAGTCATGGTGAAGCTGGTGGATCTGTACAAGAAGACCCAGCGCCAGAACACCACCAAGAACCTGTCCCAGCTCCTCAGCGAGCTGAAACCCAAGACCGTAAAGACCCACAAGGGCAGCCACGGGATCCTGGTGAAGGGGGAAGACGACATTATGGTGAAGCTGGCCAAATGCTGCAACCCCATTCCCGGGGACCCGATCGTGGGATACATCACCCGGGGCCACGGGGTTTCCGTCCACCGGGCGGACTGCCCCAACGTGCTGGCCAACACGGAAGATCCCAACCGGATGATCGAAGTGTCCTGGAATGTGGATACGGACGTGGCCTACAAGGTGGTGCTCCGGCTTACGGCGGTGGATCAGCCTGGGGTCATGGCCAACATCATGACCGTGGCCAGCGAAACCAAAGTGAACATCAATTCCATCAATGCCCATACCAATCCCAACAAAACCGCCTACATCGACATGGGGCTGGACATCAGCAGCGTGGAACAGCTGAACTACATCATCGGACGGCTGCGGCGGATCAAGGGCGTATACAAAGTGGACCGGAAAGTGTCCGGAATGTGAGGGAACCATGCGGGCAGTGGTACAGCGGGTGACGGAAGCCTCCGTCACCGTGGAAGGAAAGACCGTAGGGGCCATCGGCCCTGGTCTCCTGGTGCTCCTGGGGGTGTCCCGGGAGGATACGGAAAAGGATGGAGCCTACCTGGCGGAAAAACTGGCCGGGCTCCGGATCTTCGAGGATGAAGAGGAAAAGATGAACCGGTCCGTGGCCCAGGTGGGCGGCAGCATCCTGCTGGTGTCCCAGTTCACCCTGTATGGGGATGTGCGCCACGGGAAGCGGCCGTCCTTTACCCAGGCGGCGGTCCCGGATGTAGCCAACCGGCTGTATGAGAAGCTGGCGGACAGCCTCCGGGCCAAAGGGATCCCGGTGGCCACCGGGCAGTTCCAGGCCCATATGGAAGTGGCCCTGGTAAACGACGGGCCGGTAACCATCCTTTTGGACAGCGGAAAGACTTTTTAGGAGGAAACAGAGCAACATGAAAATCTATCGGGTGGTCGTAGGGCCGATCCAGGAAAACTGTTACATCATCAAAAATGAGGAAAACAACCAGGGAATCATCGTGGATCCCGGGGACGAAGCCAACCGGATCATGGATGCGGTGCAGAAAGCCGGCATTGAAAAGGTACCGGCCATTTTCATCACCCACGGCCATGGGGACCATGTGTCCGCCCTGGACGAAGTGAAGGACGCCACCGGCGCCAAAGTATACATGAGCCGGGAAGACGCTCCCATGCTCCGGGTGTGGAGCAGCAGCCTGTCCTATTCCACCAACCGGGACAAAAAATTCGATCCCCCCGATGAATTCTTCACCGACGGGGAAAAACTCACGGTAGCCGGCATGGACTTCACCATTGCCGCCACCCCGGGTCATACCGCCGGCGGGGTGTGCATCATCGGGGACGGGGTGGTATTCTGCGGGGACACGGTATTCCTGGAAAGCATCGGCCGGACGGATCTGCCCGGAGGCTCCTATGACGCCATCCTGGATTCCATCAAGACCAAGCTCCTGGTGCTGCCCGACGACTATAAACTGCTGCCGGGCCACGGCCCTGCCACCACAGTGGGCTGGGAAAAGCGCCGGAACCCGTTCCTCCAGTAAGGTCGTGAGCCTATGACGGAGTATCAGCAGCGGCCCCGGGGCCTGGTGGTGAAGCTGGTTTTCGGCCTTTTGGGCTTTGGGACTTTCTATCTCCTGGGACACTGGTTCCTGCCGGTGTTCCTGGCCATCGGCATGAGCTTCCTGCTGTATCCCATTGTGGACCGGCTGGAAAGGATCCAGGTGAAGGGCCATCCTTTTCCCAATACCCTGGCAGTGCTCATTGCCTTTCTGCTGTTCGGGCTGTTCCTGTATGCAGCGGCCAATGTGCTGATCGTTCCCCTGGTGACCCAGGTGAACACCCTGCTGAAAGCCATGCCGGGACTGGCCGCCCGGGCCAACGAAAGCATCAGCCTGTTTCTGGGCAGTGAAGCCCAGAAGCTGCCCCCCAATACCCGGGACATGCTCCAGCAGGCGGCCAGCAGCCTGAGCAGCTACATTATGGGGCTTTTGAAGGACATGCTGGCCTCCACAGTCCAGGCGGCCAAAAGCCTGGTGAGCATGGCCCTGGTCCCCTTCCTCAGTTTCTATTTCCTGAAGGACTGGCGGACCCTGAAGAAGATGGTGGTGGGCCTGTTCGCTTACGAAAAGCAGGACCTGGCGGACCGGGTGCTGACGGACATGGGAAGGATGCTCTGTGCCTATGTGGACAACATGTTCAAGCTGTGCTTCATTGCCGCCGTCTGCCTGACAGCAGGGACTTCCCTCCTGGGCGTCCAGTACACCCTGGTGCTGGGGTTCCTGGCCATGATCAGCGAACTGATCCCCCTGGTGGGATCGGTGGTGGGGACCCTGTCAGCGGTGTTCATCGCCCTGCTCCAGAAGCCGTCCCTGGCCCTTAAGGTGCTGATCCTGTACCTGGTGTACTACCAGGTGGATGCCCAGGTGATCATGCCCAATCTTATGGGCCACAGCATCACCCTGCACCCGGTGCTGATCATCCTGGCGGTGATGGTGGGGGGCCAGATCGGCGGAGTGGCCGGTCTGATCTTTGCCGTGCCGGTGCTGGCCATCATCAAGGTGCTGTACGGGTATTTCTGGCATGCGGGAGAAAAAGGCCAGGTTGATAAAAACCAATAAACTGTGTTAAAATTAATAAGTTCAAACAAGTCGTGAGGACGGAGGGGATTTTTATGTTAACAGGGGCACCGCGTGGTACCAAAGACATTCTGCCGGGCACCATCAATGGCTGGCGCTATGCAGAACAAATCATTCGTGAAGTATGCCGGGAATTCAACTATCAGGAAATCAGAACCCCGATTTTTGAACACACCGAACTCTTCCAGAGAGGAATCGGGGACGGCACGGACGTAGTGGACAAGGAAATGTACACCTTTACGGACCGGAGCGGCCGCAGCCTGACCCTGCGCCCGGAAAACACCGCTTCCGTGGTTCGGTCCTTTGTGGAAAACAAACTGTATGCGGAACCCATGCCGCTGAAGGTGTTCTATATCGGACCCATGTTCCGGTATGACCGTCCTCAGGCCGGCCGTATGAGACAGTTCCACCAGTTCGGGGTGGAAGCCCTGGGGGCGGAATCTCCCGTGGTGGATGCAGAAGTGATCCTCCTGGCCCTGACGGTGCTGAAGCGTTTCGGCCTGAAGGACCTGAAACTGAAGATCAACTCCGTAGGCTGCCCCAACTGCCGTCCTCAGCACCGGAAGCTGCTCCAGGACTATTTCCGTCCTCATCTGGGTGAACTGTGCGAAGACTGCCAGAGCCGGTTCGACCGGAGCCCGCTGCGGATCCTGGACTGCAAGGTGGATGCGGACAAACCCTTCATGGCCGGTGCCCCCAAAATCACCGACCATCTGTGCGACGACTGCCGGGCTCACTTCGAAACCGTGAAGAAGCTGCTGGATGAAGCCGGCGTGGAATATGAAGTGGACAGCAACCTGGTACGGGGGCTGGACTACTACACCAAGACCGCTTTCGAAATCCAGTATTCCCCCCTGGGCGCCCAGAGCGCTGTAGGCGGCGGAGGACGGTATGACGGCCTGGTGGAAGAACTGGGCGGGCCCAGCACTCCCGGTATGGGCTTTGCCATCGGCCTGGAACGGATCCTCCTGGCCATGGAAAAACAGAACCTGCTGCCCACCGGCAAGGAAGCCATCGACATCTTTGCCGTCATTCCTGACGAAGGGGGCGTGGCCGATGCCTTCCGGGTGGTCACCAATCTCCGGAACAAGGGACTTGTCTGCGACATGAACCTGGTGGAACGGAGCATGAAGGCCCAGATGAAACAGGCCAACCGGGAACAGGCCCGTTTCGCCCTGATCTTCGGGGAAGAAGAACGGTCCAGAGGGGCTGTCACCGTCCGGAACATGGCGGACAGCAGCCAGGAAGAAGTCTGCTTCGGGGCTTTGGAAGCCTATTTCAACAAATAAAAACCAGAGGTGTTAACAAAAATGAGTATGGAACGCAGTCATCATTGCGGTGACTTGAGAAAAGCAGATGCCGGCAAGACAGTTACCTTGTGCGGCTGGGTAAGCAAACGGCGTGACCACGGCGGCATCATCTTCATCGATCTCCGTGACCGTCACGGTCTGGTGCAGGTGGTCATCGACCCGGCCCATGACGAAAAGGATTTCCACAAGGCGGAAGGGGTCCGCAGCGAATATGTGCTGCAGGTCCGGGGCCTGGTGCGGGAACGGAGCGCTGAAACCGTGAACCCCCACCTGCCCACCGGGGATGTGGAAGTGGTGGTGAAGGATCTGAACGTGCTGAATCCTTCCAAGACTCCGCCCTTCTATATCCAGGATGGCATCGATGTGGATGAAAACGTCCGTCTCCGCTACCGGTATCTGGATCTGCGGCGTCCGGAAATGCAGCAGAACCTGATCCTCCGTCACCGGGTGACCAAGGCTGTCCGGGACTTCCTGGACAAGCAGGACTTCCTGGAAATCGAAACCCCGGATCTGATCCGGAGCACCCCGGAAGGGGCCCGGGACTACCTGGTGCCCAGCCGTGTGAACCCCGGCAAGTTCTATGCGCTGCCTCAGTCTCCCCAGCTGTTCAAACAGCTGCTGATGATTGCGGGGATGGAACGGTACTTCCAGATTGCCCGGTGCTTCCGGGATGAAGACCTGCGGGCCGACCGTCAGCCGGAATTCACCCAGCTGGATATGGAAATGTCCTTTGTGGACCAGGATGACATCATGGCCCTCACGGAAAAACTCATCGCCTATGTGTTCAAGGAAACCCTGGGCGTGGACGTTCCCGTGCCCATGGCCCGGATGACCTGGGACGAAGCCATGGACAAATACGGCAGCGACAAACCGGACCTGCGGTTCGGCATGGAGCTGGTGAACATGAATGAAGCCCTCCAGGGGACCCAGTTCAAGGTGTTCAAGGACATCATCGAAAAGGGCGGCCTGGTGAAAGCCATCAACGTAAAGGGCTACAACAAGATCCCCCGGAGAGAACTGGACGGTCTGGTGGAATTCGTAGGGATTTACGGGGCCAAAGGGCTGGCCTGGATCATCGTCAACGATGACGGTTCCATCAAATCTCCTATTGCCAAATTCTTCTCTGAAGAAGAAATGAAGCGGATCCTGGAAGCCGGCAAGGCGGAAAAAGGCGACGTGCTGCTGTTCGTGGCCGACCGGAAACCCCAGGTGGTGGCTGCCGCTCTGGGCGCCCTGCGTCTGGAAATGGGCAAGCGTCTGGGTCTCATCGACAAGGACAAACTGTGCTTCACCTGGGTGGTGAAGTTCCCCATGTTCGAATACAGCGAAGAAGAACACCGGTATGTGGCCATGCACCATCCCTTCACCGCTCCCTGCGATGAAGATGTGGACAAGCTGCTCACCGATCCCGGCCATGTGTATGCCAAGGCCTATGACATGGTGCTGAACGGGGTGGAAATCGGCGGTGGTTCCGAACGTATCCATCGGGAAGACATCCAGAAGAAGGTCTTCGAAGCCATCGGCCTGACCGACGAACAGGCTCAGGAAAAATTTGGCTTCCTGCTGAAAGCCTTTGAATTTGGAGCACCTCCCCATGGGGGTCTGGCCTTCGGCCTGGACCGTCTGGTGATGCTCATGGCCAAACGGCCTTCCATCCGTGACGTAATTGCTTTCCCCAAATCCCAGAGTGCCATCGACCTGATGTGTCAGGCACCCAACGTGGTGGACGAAAAGCAGCTGCGGGAACTCCATATCCGGAGCACGGTTGTGAAGAAGGAAAAAGAAGAAAAGAAATAAATCCGGTCTGCATGTGGGATGAGGGGGAGCGCCCTGATCCTGCCTTGCGGAAGGACGCAACAGGGACCGGGATGCGAGGGAGCCCGTGGACCGGGCTGAGAGGGTACCCAAGTACCGACCGCCGGAGGGAGGAGTCTCTCTGCCGCATCCTGGGAACCGTACAAAAAACCGGCTGTCGCCAAGAAAGCGGCAGCCGGTTTTTTTGTGTAGAAAAGGAGGAAGTACTGTGAAGAACTGGATGAAGATGCTGGGGGTGCTGCTGGCCGGGGCCATGGTCCTGGGCGGCTGCGGCAGCACGGAAAAGAAACAGGAGGCCGGCAGCAAGACCATTCCGGAACTGAAAATCGCCATTTCACCTTATCAGGATGCGGATACCCTGCGGACCAAAACCGAGCCTTTGGGGAAGATGCTCCAGGCCAAACTGAAGGAAAAGGGCTATGACGTGAAAAAAATCACCCTGAACGTGGGAACCTCCTACAATGCAGTGGGAGAAGCCCTTAGTGCCGGCAGCGCCGATGTGGGCTTCATTTCCGGGGCCACCTACGTACTCTGTGACCAGGATGTGGATGTGCTGCTGACAGCCCTCCGGGAAGGCATCGACAAGGATACCACGGATCTGTCCGTATGGAACAACGGCCAGCCGGACAAATTCACCAAAAATCTGGTGAAGTACTACCGGTCTGCTGTGGTGGTGGGCCCCAGCCCCAAGGGACAGGCCCTGCTGGCCAGGGTGAAGCAGGGAGAAAAGCCCACCTGGGAGGAACTGGACAGCCTGAACTGGGCGGTGATGAGTCCGGCATCTGCTTCAGGCTACCTGTATCCTTCCCTGTGGCTGAAGGAAAATTACGGGAAGACCCTGAAGGACCTGTCCCATGTGGTCCAGTCCGATTCCTACACTACTTCCACAGCCCGTCTGGCTTCCGGCCAGGTGGATGTAATGGTGGCTTATTCCCATATCCGGGCCAAGATGGAAAAAGACTGGCAGGCCAAACTGGGGGGCACCGGATCCATCTGGGACCAGACAGGGATCATCGGGGTCACCGGGAAGATTTTCAACGACACGGTGAGCGTAAGCAAAACCAGCAAGGTAATGCAGGACCCGGCTTTCCGGAAGGCTCTGGGAGAAGCCCTGATCGAAATCGGGAAAACGGAAGAAGGACTGAAGGTGCTGAAGACCATCGGCCACAAAGGGTATGACTGGGCCCAGGCTTCCGACTATGACGGGGAACGGAAAATCCGGAAGGAACTCCAATGAACCCGACCGCACTGGAACTGAAAAATATTATCCAGGCCTATGAAAAGGGGCATCCCATTCTTCAGGGGGTGTCCCTTTCCGTGCCCCGGGGTTCTTTTGTATCTCTGATCGGCCCCAGTGGCGCCGGGAAGACCACCCTGC
Organism: Acidaminococcus sp. HCP3S3_G9_1; assembly: GCF_052122455.1. Taxonomy (NCBI): domain Bacteria; kingdom Bacillati; phylum Bacillota; class Negativicutes; order Acidaminococcales; family Acidaminococcaceae; genus Acidaminococcus; species Acidaminococcus sp. HCP3S3_G9_1. Next base: position 36,285 of record NZ_JBQKCH010000009.1, read on the forward strand.
TCCGACTGTTCAACGGCATGGTCCGGCCCCTGTCCGGAGAAGTGTGGGTAGAAGGCAGACGGTTCGATACGCTGAAAGGGAAGCACCGCCGGCAGGTCCAGCAGCAGGTGGGGATGATCTTCCAGGATTTCTGTCTGGTGGAAGAAAGCACCTGTCTGGAAAATGTGCTCTGCGGGGCTCTGGGACGGATCAGCCTGTGGCGTGCCCTGTGGGGGAAGTTCCCGGAAGAGGAAGTGTCCAAAGCCCGGCAAGCCTTGGAAATGGTGGGACTGGGAGACAGGGAGGATACCCTGGCCGGAAGTCTCAGCGGGGGTCAGAAACAGCGGGTGGCCATTGCCCGGACTCTGGTCCAGGAAGCCTCGGTGATCCTGGCGGATGAACCGGTGGCGTCCCTGGACCCGGGAACGGGCCAGGCCATTCTGGAACTTCTCCGGAAGCTCCAGGAGATCCGGGGGCTTACGGTGGTCATGAACAGCCACAATGTGGAACAGGCCATGGCTTTCTCCCAACAGGTGATGGGGCTCCGTCAGGGACGGATCTTGTTCCAGGGGCCGCCGGAGGCCTGGACGGAAGACAGACTCAGGCAGCTGTACAGGAGGGAGTCATGAAAAAAAGAACGGTCTGGATCCTGGTGCTGGGGATGACGGCCGTCTCCCTGGCCGAGACAGGTTTCGACCTGGAACTGCTGGAAGAGCGGGGCAGCCGGTTCTTTGACATCGCCCGGGCCATGGTGCCCCCGGATAAGGGATTTTTCCAGGAAGAGGCAGGCCCTCTTCTTGGCACCGTGCGCATGTCTCTGGCGGGCTCCTTCCTGGGCAGTCTGCTGGGCCTTCTGGGAGCCGTCCTGGGCAGCCGGCGGACCGATCCCCATCCCTGGATCCGGGTGTCCTTCCTTTGCTTTATCCAGCTGCTGCGGACGGTGCCGGCCTTGATCCTGGCTCTTCTGTGCACCTTCTTGGTGGGGCTGGGGACTCTGGCCGGTACCTTGGCTCTCACCTTCAGTACCTTCGGGGTAATGACCCGGCTGGGGTATGAAGATATGGAGAATCTGGACTGGAAAACCGCCCGGGCCCTGGAAGCATCCGGCTGCGGCCGGGGAAAGGCCTTCTGCCGGGCCATTCTGCCCCGGCTGCTCCCCGGGTATCTGAACAATGCCCTGTATCTGTGGGAAGCCAATGTGCGCCAGGCGGCCATCCTGGGATATGTGGGAGCCGGGGGCATCGGGCTGCTGATGAACCAGCAGCTGGCCTGGCGGGCCTACAGCCGGGTAGGGTCCATCCTGGTACTGCTTTACGGCGCTGTGCTGGCTTCAGAAAGTCTCAGCGAAGCCCTGGGGAAGGTGCTGAACGGCCAGTGGCGGCTCCAATCCTGGATGAAAAAGGGGATGGTGGTACTGGGAATAGTGCTTTTCCTGGGATCCCTGGGAACTCTGGAACCGGCAGGCAGGGGAGGCCTGGGAGCAGCCCGGGCCATGATCCGGGGACTTTTGGCACCGGACCCGTCCCTACTGTTTTCCCTGGAAAAAGATGGGGTCCCCTGGTTGTTGGGCGAGACGTTTGCCATGGCCTTCCTGGGAACCCTGGGGGGAGGCATGGCCGCCGGTTTCCTGGCCTTTTTCTCCAGTTTCCGGTTCCTGCCGGTGCAAGGGGCTCTGTTGCCCCGATTGGTGCTCCTGGGCATCCGGACGGTACCGGTTTTCGTCTATGGGCTCATGTGGCTCCGGGTTACCGGGCCCGGCCCCTTTGCCGGTACCCTGACCCTGTGGGTGTGCAGCATCGGTCTCCTGGCCAAACGGTTCCAGATCGGGCTGGACAGCGGGGACAGACAGCCCTTTGACGCCTGCCGGGCCATGGGTACCGGGTGGGCCGCCGCCTTTCGGTGGACCATCCTGCCCCAGCTGAAAAAAAGTACAGCCACGGCTCTGCTCTACCGGCTGGATGTGAATCTCCGGGAAGCTTCCATCCTGGGCCTGGTAGGCGCCGGAGGCATAGGCACTCCTCTCATCCTGGCCCTCCAGCAGTACAAATGGCAGGAAGCCGGAGCCTTTTTATGGGGCCTGGCTGTCCTGGTGCTGGCGGTGGAATGGGGGAGCGAGAGGGGGAGGAGATGAAACGGGGCTGTTGCCTGCGCAACAGCCCTGTCAACGGTCAGCTGACAAAAGGGCCGCCGGAAAATCCGGCGGCCTTTTTCATTACAGCACCACAAACAAATTATACAGCTTCAACAATCGGATATCCTCTTTGGAGATGGTCAGTTTCTGGGCCAGCTCCTTCGTTTTTTCCAGCCTTTTTTTGCTCAGGAGCAGCTTGGCGGAGGTGGGCATCAGGGGATGGGAGGAAATGCCGAAGGCCAGGGCCCATTTCTGTTCCCCGTCGATGTAGGGGGAGGGGACGGAGATCATGTACTGCTCCAGCCGCACATTGTAGTTCTGGAACACCATATTGGTCAGGGCTCCGTAATGGGTGATCCGGCCAGTGTAGGTGTGCTGGCAGATCTGGATGTTCTCCTCGTCCAGGATGTCCATGTACATCCGGATGTCGAAATTGGCTTCCCCAGGAAGCATTCCCCATCATCGTGACCATCGGTTACCTGGTTGACCCCATGGCCACCTGCCTGAACTCTTCCGGGGATACCGTGGCTTCCATGATGATCAGCCGGATGGTGGAAGGCAAGGGATGGATGGACAAAAAAACCGACCGGAAGACCGATCCGGAAAAAGCAGCTATTGCCGCCCAGATCGGTGGATGCGACTGCGGGAACAAATAAAATCTGGTATAATACCTGTGAAACAGTGTACAACATAAGGAGAGATGACTTATGCAGATCAAAGTAATCGGCAGCCACTGCTGCCCCGACACCCTCTATGCCCTGAACCAGCTGGCCGCTGCCGGCGCGGAAATCGACTTTGTGGATATCCTGGCCAGCCATGCTGACCTGAAACAGTACCTGGCCCTCCGGGACAGCGATCCGCTGTACGCTGAAATCCGGAGCACCGAACGTTTGGGGATCCCCTGCTTCGTAAAAGCAGACGGCAGCAAGACCCTGGATCTGAAGGAAGTACTGAAATAAAGACTGTCAACGGTCAGCTGCCAACTGACAGCGGCCTAAGGAGAGGACCCGCCTTTTGGGCGGTTCCTTACCAATAAAACGAAGGAGATCACAACCATGCATGCTTTGACCCAACTGATCCGTGAGGATATGAAACCGGCCCTGGGGGTGACGTAACCTGGAGCCATTGCCCTGGCGGTTTCCACCGCCTGCCGCCATCTGCCGGAAAAACCGGAGAAGGTGGAGCTGTTCCTGAACAGCGGCATCTATAAAAACGCCTTTACCTGCGGCATCCCCGGCACCAGCCATGTGGGGAACACCTATGCGGCGGCCCTGGGAGCCCTGGCGGCAGACCCGGACAAAGGGCTTTTGTGCCTGGACGGGATCACGGATGAAGATGTGAAGGCAGCGGAAGCCATGGTAAAGGCAGGGAAGATCGCCATCCATATGAGCGAAATCACCAGCCGGATCTCCATCGAAGCCCGGGTGGCTGCCGGGAGCCACAGTGCCTCCTGCCTGATCCGGGACGCCCACACCAACATAGTGAAGGTAACGGAAGACGGCCGGACGGTGCTGGACAAAACCGCCGGAATCACGGAAGCTGAAGGAGAAGAACAGGTGCCGGTAATCCACCGGTACACCCTGGCCCAGCTGGCGGACTACGCCCGGACCGTGCCTCTGGAAGAGATTGTCTTTATCCGGGAAGCTGGGGATGGATTTCCCCATTGCTCTTATTGTGGCCACCATGTCCGGTGCCGCCTGCGCCCTGGTGTTCCTGAAGGGCGGGGATACAGAGGCCATGACAAGAGCCCTCAATAACATGGCCAGTTCCATTACCGGCATGATCTGCGACGGAGGCAACCAGGGCTGCGTCATGAAAGGCATGACGGCAGTGGAAATGGCCTTCGCTTCGGCAACTCTGGCCATGGATGATGCCTATATCTTCGATGCTCACGGAATCAACGGGGCCACTCCCGAAGAAACCATGAAGAACATGGGACGGATCGCTTCCCCCGGCATGACGGGAACGGAAAAGACCATTGTGGACATTCTTCAGGACAAAAACAAAAGCGGGAAAAAGGAGGAAGACTGATATGGAAATTCGCTGTGCAAAACCCCAGGATGTGGACGCCATCGCCAGCCTGGAAGCTGCCTGCTTCCCTCAGGCAGAAGCGGCTACCCGGAAATCCATCGCGGACCGGGTGAAGGCCTATCCCAATCACTTTTTCCTTCTGTGGGACGGGGATCAGCTGGTTTCCTTTGTGAATGGACTGGTGACGGATCACCCGGATCTCACCGACGAAATGTATGAAAAAGCGGATATGCACCAGGAAGACGGGGCCTGGCAGATGATTTTCGGAGTAGACACGGATCCCCACCGCTGGAAACAGGGCCTGGCCGGAAAGGTGCTGGAAAAATTCATCGATGCGGCCCAGGCGGAGGGCCGGCAGGGAGTGGTACTCACCTGCAAGGAACGGTTGGTCCACTATTATGCCAAATTCGGTTTTGTGGATGAAGGAATTTCTGATTCCACCCACGGAGATGTGGTGTGGCACCAGATGCGGCTGACTTTCAATCGGAAGAAATAAGGGGAGACTAACATGGAAAAGATGGATAACAGATATCAGACCTATGTACAGATTTTGAAGGAAGAACTGGTGCCGGCCATGGGCTGTACTGAACCCATCGCCATCGCCTATGCGGCGGCCAAAGCCCGGGAAATCCTGGGTGAAATGCCGGACAAGGTGGAAATCGGCGTCAGCGGCAACATCATCAAGAACGTAAAGAGCGTGGTGGTGCCCAACACTGACGGACTGAAAGGCATCCAGGCAGCAGCCGCCGCCGGGATCGTGGGCGGCAAAGCTGAAAAGCAGCTGGAAGTCATTGCGGAAGTGACTCCGGAACAGAAGAAAGAAATGAAGGACTTCCTGAAGAACGTGGCCATCCAAGTGGATGCGGTGGACAATGGCCTGATCTTCGACATCATTGTCAAACTCCATAAGGGAGACCATTCTTCCCTGGTGCGGATCGCCCAGTACCACACCAACATCGTCCTGATCCAGAAGGATGAAAAGACCCTGTACGAAGCCAAAAAGGACGGAGGCGCCGGCTGCCAGGACGAAACCAGGGAAGTGGGCCTGGCGGACAAGAACCTGCTGAACATCAAAGACATCATGGATTTCGCCAATACCTGTGACCTCGAAGACGTGAAGCCCATGCTGGATCCCCAGATCCAGTGCAACACCGCCATTTCTGAAGAAGGACTGCTGGGGAACTACGGGGCCAACATCGGTTCCGTGCTGCTGAAGACCTATGGCAGCGACATCAAGAACCGGGCAGTGGCCAAGGCGGCTGCCGGGTCCGATGCACGGATGAACGGCTGTGAACTGCCGGTTGTGATCAATTCCGGCAGCGGCAACCAGGGAATCACCGTATCCGTGCCCGTAATCGAATATGCCAAGGAACTGAATGTTTCCAAGGAAAAACTGTACCGGGCCCTGGTACTGTCCAACCTGATCGCCATCCATGAAAAGACCGGCATCGGCCGGCTGTCCGCCTACTGCGGGGCTGTCAGCGCCGGGTGCGCCGCCGGCTGCGGCATCGCCTATCTCCACGGAGAAGGGTACGAAGCCATTTCCCATACCCTGGTGAACTCCCTGGCCATCGTGTCCGGGATCATCTGCGACGGGGCCAAGGCTTCCTGCGCCGCCAAGATCGCGTCCAGCGTGGAAGCCGGGCTCCTGGGCTATTCCATGTACAAGAGCGGCAACGAGTTCAAGAGCGGGGACGGCATCGTGAACAACGGCGTGGAAGCCACCATCCGCAACGTAAGCCAGCTGGGCCGGGAAGGCATGCGGGAAACCGATAAGGAGATCATCAAGATCATGCTGGCTCCCCAGCCGGAGGAGAAAGAGTAAAAGTTGCATCACAGGGTGTAAGGGGGCGGGGGTGAAAAGGGGCAGGGCCGCTTTTCTGTCTCACGCAAAAGGAGACCATCTGCCGGGGGCAGATGGTCATGAGCTGACAGTCACTGGTCACTAGTCTCTAGCGGCAGGAGGGAACCCGCCGGGTTTCACGTTCAAAGGCAGATGCGTGGGCATCTGGCATCCTTCGGCCGTTGACCGCTGACAAAAAAAGACCGCCGAAGCGGTCTTTTTTTAATCCTTACAACAACACATACTTCAAGACAAACAGCACTGCCAGCACGTACATCAAGCCGCTGATCTTGTCCTTGTGTCCTGCGAACAGGTTCAGGATCACGTAGGTGATGACCCCGAAGGAGATCCCTTCGGAAATGCTGTAGGCGAAGGGCATGGCGATGATGGCAATGTAGGCGGGGATGGCTTCCGTCAGATCGGTCATGTTGATCTTGGTCACGGAAGAGAACATCAGGAACCCCACAATCACCAGAGCCGGAGCGGTGGCGAAGGAGGGGATGGCCATGAAGAAGGGGCTGAAGAACAGGGACAACAGGAACAGGATGGCTACAGTAATGGACGTGAGTCCGGTGCGGCCTCCTTCAGAAACCCCGGCGGCACTTTCCACGAAGGTGGTTACAGTGCTGGTGCCCAGGAGCGCCCCGGTGCAGGTGGCGCAGGCGTCAGCCATAAGGGCTCCTTTGATGTGGGGCAGCTGACCCTTTTCGTCCAGCATGTCGCTTTTGGCAGCCACCCCGATCAGGGTCCCCAGGGTGTCAAAAGTATCCACGAACAGGAAGGCGAAGATGACGGCGAAGAAGTTCAGGCTCAGCACATGGGAGAAGTCCAGCTGCAGGAACAGGGGCGTGGGGCTGATGGGGGCAAAGGACGCCAGGCCCCGGGACAGATCAGGGAATACGCTGAAGGTCCCCAGTTCCGGATTGGGCACGTAGAGCCCGGTGGCTTCGCAGATCATCCCCAAAATCCAGGTGCCCAGGATGCCGAACAGGATGTTCCCCCGGACGTTCTTGATGATCAGGAAAGAAGTGAGCAGGATCCCCACCATGGCGATCAGCACGGTGATCCCCACACTGTGGAAGGTGCCGTCGGCCATGGCCTTGGTAAAGGAATACAGGGACACCTTGGTGGCCGGGTTGGCTACGATGATCCGGGAATTCAGCAGACCGATGAAGGCGATGAACAGGCCGATCCCCACGGAAATGGCCTGCTTCAGGGTCATGGGGATGGCATTGAAGATGGCTTCCCGGATGGAGGTAAGGGACAGGATCACAAAGATGATCCCTTCCACCAGTACGGCGGACAGGGCCATTTCCCAGGTGTTCCCCATCTGGAGGCAAACGGTGTAGGCAAAGTAGGCGTTAAGTCCCATGCCGGGTCCCAGGGCGAAGGGATAGTTGGCGAAGGCCGCCATAAAGAAGGTGCCCAGGGCGGAGGCAATGGCGGTGACCGTCAGCAGGGCCCCTTTGTCCATGCCGGTGGCGCTCAGGATGGAGGGATTCACGATCAGGATGTAGGCCATGGTCATGAAGGTGGTGATCCCGGCAATGATCTCCGTCCGCATGGTGGTGTGGTTTTCCTTCAGGTGGAAAACCTTTTCGCAGAATTGTTCCATAGTAGACTTCCTTTCTAAAACAGGTTCATTTGAAGGATTCTTCTATTATAGCAAAAAAAGACCGAATCTGTTAGAATATTAGGGAACAAAACATAGAATCGAGGAAAAAATGAGAGACCTTTTAGCTTCTTTGAACGAACAGCAGGCTGAGGCAGTCCGTCAGATTGCCGGGCCTATTTTAATTTTGGCCGGGGCCGGCAGCGGCAAGACCAAAGCCCTGACCACCAAAATTGCCTACCTCCTGGAAAAAGGGGTGAAGCCCTGGAACATCCTGGCCATCACCTTCACCAACAAGGCGGCCAAGGAAATGCGCCAGCGGGTGGATGCCCTGGTGGGCCCTTCCGCCAAGGACGTGTGGCTGTACACCTTTCACGGGTTCTGCAACCAGCTGCTCCGGCGGGACATCAATGCTCTTCCCGGGTACACCACGTCTTTTTCCATCTATGATCCTTCCGACTGCAAAAACGTGCTGAAGGAAGCTCTGAAAAAGCTGAACCTGGACGAGAAGTTCTATCCCCTTCCGGGGCTCCTGGCCACCATTTCCAATGCCAAGAATGCCCAGGTGGATGCGGCGGCTTTTGCCCGGCAGGCGGAGGACTACCATGCCAAGAAGGTGGCGGAGATCTACGCTGAATACCAGAAGCATCTGGTCCAGAGCAATGCGGTGGATTTCGACGATCTGCTGCTGTTGACGGTGAAGCTGCTCCAGACCGTGCCGGAAGTCCGGGAAAAATACCAGAACAAGTTCCATTACGTGCTCATCGACGAGTACCAGGACACCAACCATGTCCAGTACCTGCTGGCCAAACTGCTCAGCGCTCCGGAAAACAACCTGTGCGCGGTGGGGGATATTGACCAGAGCATCTACGGCTGGCGGGGTGCGGACATCAGCAACATCCTGGATTTCGAGAAGGACTACCCCCAGGCCCGGATCTTCAAGCTGGAACAGAATTACCGGTCCACCCAGGTGATCCTGGATGCGGCCAATGAAGTGATCAAGCACAACGCCGCCCGCCGGCCCAAGAACCTGTGGACGGAAAATGGCAACGGCCAGCCCATTGCCTACTACCAGGCCCGGGACGACCGGGAAGAGGCGGAATTCGTGGTGGGCCAGATCCGGAAGCTCCAGAATGACGGCACCAAACTGGGGGATATGGCCATCCTGTACCGGACCAACGCCCAGAGCCGGATGTTTGAAGAAAACCTGATCAACAACGGGATCCCCTATGTAATGGTAGGGAGCCTGAAGTTCTACGACCGGAAAGAAGTGAAGGATACCCTGAGCTATCTCCGGTTCCTGGCCAACGAACGGGACATCCAGGGGCTGGAGCGGATCATCAACGAACCCAAGCGGGGCATCGGGGCGGCTACCGTGGCCAAGGTCCGGAGCTTGTTGGAAGAAAGCGGCATGACCCTGCCGGAAGTGCTCCAGACCGTCCAGGCCAAAGAGGTGCTGGGCCGGGCCTTTGGGAAAATCCAGGCCTTCAGTGACATGATCCAGGAACTGGCCCGGGTGAAGGATACCCTGCCGGTGAAGGACCTGATGACCCAGGTGCTGGAAAAATCCGGGTATCTGGAAGCTCTTCGGCTGGAAGGGTCCGACCAGTCCAAGAGCCGGCTGGACAATCTGAACGAATTCCTCCGGATCGCCGACGAATTTGCCAAGGATCCCGGGGAAGAGAACAACAAGACCCTGGAAGACTTCCTGAACCATGTGGCCCTGGTGGCGGACATCGACGACGCCAAGCTGACCCAGGATTCCGTCACCCTCATGACCCTCCATTCCGCCAAGGGGCTGGAGTTCCCGGTGGTATTCATCGGAGGCATGGAAGACGGCCTGTTCCCCAGCCAGCGGAGTCTGGAAGACGAGGACAAACTGGAAGAAGAACGGCGGCTGTGCTATGTGGGAATCACCCGGGCCAAGAAGCGGCTGTATCTCACCAGCTGCCGGAGCCGGATGGTGTACGGCCATGTGGTCATGTATCCCCCTTCCCGGTTCCTCCAGGAGATTCCCCGGAACCTGATCGAAAACGTGGCGGTGCGCCGGAGCACCTACGGAAGCTACGGGGGTCAGCGGGGCCATCAGGGCAGCGCCGGCACCCATGCCAGCCTCCGGAACATTGCCCGGAACCGGGGAGGCAGCATCCTGGATACCCCATCTCCCCGGAGCCATTTCGTGCCGGAAGGGGGTCCGGTGCCGGAATTCCGGGCCGGGGACAAATGCCGGCACAAGAAGTTCGGGGTGGGGACCATCATCGAAGCCCGTCCTGACGGCAGCGAGGGTCAGCTGGTGACTGTGGCCTTCCCGGGCAGCGGCATCAAACAGCTGGCCACCAAATACAAGATCCTGCAGAAAATCTGAGGAGCAGAGTGCCATGAGTGAAATGACCAAAGAGGCGGCGGCAGCCCGGATCAACGAGCTGCGGGCCGTGATGAAAAAGAATTCCTATCTGTATTATGTCCAGGACAATCCCCTGATCACCGATGCGGAATACGATGCCATGATGCGGGAACTGAAAGCCCTGGAAGCAGAGTATCCGGAGCTTGTGACCCCGGATTCTCCCAGCCAGCATGTGGGAGGCTATGCCAAGCCAGGATTTACGGAAGTCCGGCACATGACCCCGCTTTTGAGTCTGGCCAATGCCTTTTCCCCGGAAGAGATGGAAGAGTTCGACCGGCGGGTCCATGAAGGGCTGCCGAAGGATGCCAAAGTCCAGTATGTGGTGGAACCCAAGATCGACGGCCTGGCCTGCAGCATCATTTATGAAAATGGCCGGTTCGTCCGGGCGGCCACCCGGGGTGACGGAGTGGTGGGGGAAAACGTTACGGAAAACGTCCGGACCATTGCCAACATTCCCAAAGTGCTGAAGCCCATTCCCGGCATGGAGATCCCGGAGCTTTTGGATGTGCGGGGAGAAGTGTACATGCCCCGGCAGGCCTTTGTGAAGCTGAACGAGGAGCGGCAGGAAGCCGGGGAACAGGAATTCGCCAACTGCCGGAATGCGGCGGCCGGATCCCTGCGCCAGCTGGATCCCCGGGTCACCGCCAAACGGTCCCTGGCCTTTTTTGCCTATGGCATCGGAGTGGGAGCCGGGAACCTGCCCACCCACAACGCCTCCATGGACATGCTCCAGCAGTACGGGTTCACCACCACCGAAGGCCGGACCCTGGTGGACACCATCCAGGAAGCCAATGAACTGATCAAAAAGCACGGAGAACGCCGGGCCTCCCTGGGCTACGACACCGACGGAGTGGTGGTGAAGGTAAACGACGTATGGCAGCAGAACCTGTTGGGAGCCACCGGCAAGGATCCCCGCTGGGCCATGGCCTACAAGTTCCCTCCGGAACAGGCGGAAACGGTGCTGGAAGATATTGTGATCCAGGTGGGCCGCACCGGGGTGCTGACCCCCACTGCCGTACTTCAGCCGGTGCGGCTGTCCGGCAGCACCATCAGCCGGGCCACCCTCCACAATGAAGATTTCATCAAAGAACGGGATATCCGGATCGGGGACCATGTTATCATCAACAAAGCCGCGGAAATCATTCCGGAAGTGCTCCGGGTGGTGCCGGAAAAACGGACCGGGGAGGAAAAAGAGTTCCACATGCCGGAAACCTGCCCGGAATGCGGCTGGAAGGTGGAACGGAAGGCGGGAGAAGCGGCCTGGCGCTGCACCAATCCCCACTGTCCGGCCCTGGGACGGGAAGGGCTGATCCATTTTACCAGCCGGGACGCCATGAACATCGACGGCTGCGGCCCCAGTGTGCTGGCCCAGCTGACGGCAGCCGGGCTGGTGAAGGATCCGGGAGATCTGTATCTCCTGACCCGGGAACAGGTCCAGCAGCTGGACCGGATGGGCCCTAAAAGCGCGGACAACCTGATCAGCGCCATCGAAGGGAGCAAGAGCCAGAGCCTGGACAAGCTGCTCTTTGCCCTGGGGATCCGTCACGTAGGGGCCAAGGTGGCCCGGACCCTGGCCCAGAAATACGGCACCATGGACAAGCTCATGGCAGCCACCCAGGAAGACCTGGCCCAGACACCGGACATCGGTCCGGTGATTGCGGAAAGCGTGGTCACCTGGTTTGCTGATCCCATGAACCAGGCCTTTGTGGAACGGCTGAAGGAACTGGGGCTCAATATGGAAATGACCTCCGGACCGGCTCAGGATGAGAACCATCCCTTCTATGGGAAGACCATGGTGTTCACCGGTACCCTGCCCACCCTGGACAGAGCCACCGCCCAGACCATGGCCCAGGAAGTGGGGGCCAAGGTCACCAGCAGTGTCAGCAGAAAGACCGATTACGTGGTGGCCGGAGCCGACCCGGGCAGCAAGTACACCAAGGCCCAGAATCTGGGAGTGACCATCCTGGACGAGGCAGAATTTTTGCGGTTGTTGGGAAGATAAGGGGGCGTGAAGAAATTCATACCCCCGGTCGCGGGCCACGGGTCACGACTCGCGATCCGCGACCCAAGAAGGGGGCTGTTGCTCATGCAACAGCCCCCTTCTTGCTGGAGTGATGAAAAAAAGACTGCCCGAAGGCAGTCTTTTTTATTTGTTGGCAACTTCTACTTTGCCGGCGAACAGTTCCTTGGTGCAGCTCCGGACCACGTTGATGGCCAGGAACATCAGGCACAGAGCTACTACCAGCTGGAGACCTTCCACCATGGGGAAGAACACACCTGCCATGGCTTTCTTGTAGATGCCATAGATGGACAGGCACAGGGCGCTCATGGTCACCAGGAACATGAAGGTCATGGGGATGTAGAGCATCCAGCTCTTACGGCCGGTCACTTTCAGGAATACGGCCAGGGCAACCAGGCACAGGGCACTGAGCAGCTGGTTGGCAGCACCGAACAGCGGCCAGATATTCATGTAACCGCCCAGGCACAGCAGGTAGCTGGGAATCAGGGTCACGATGGTGGCCACATACGTATTGCTCAGGAATTTGGCCACGGAACCCTGTTCCTTGCCTTCTTCCGGAGCCAGGATTTCCTGGAGCATCATCCGGCCGATACGGGTTACCGCATCGATGGTGGTCATGGCCAGAGCGGACACGCACATGGTCACGATGCAGGTGCTGTAATATTTGGGAATACCGAACATGGTGAAGTAGTTGCCGATGGCACCACCGAAGATAGCAAACGGAGTGGCTTTGGGCAGCTGGCCGTTTACAGCCACGGAGCAGGCGATAACCAGGGAAACCACACCCAGGGTGGATTCAATCAGCATGGAACCATACCCAACGGGCAGCATATCTTTTTCATTGGAAATGGTTTTGGAGGAAGTACCAGAAGAAACCAGGGAATGGAACCCGGATACAGCCCCGCAGGCGATGGTTACAAACAGGATGGGGAACAAAGGCTTGCCGGCTACATCAAAGGAAGTGAAGGCAGGCATATTAATAGAAGGATTCCCCACGATGATGCCCAGGACACCGGCCAGGATCATCCCCAGCAGCAGGAATACGGACAGATAGTCACGAGGCTGGATCAGCAGCCACATGGGCATAATGGAAGCGGCGAAGCAGTACGCATAGGTCACATACAGCCAGGTGGTACGGGAAGCGTAGATGGGATGGGCAATGCCAAGGCTCACCATGGCCACCATGCACAGGATTCCCAGGATCAGTTCTTTGGAACCGTGGATGTTGAACCGGCGGGTCACCACACCGAAGATCATGGCAACCACGATGTAGATCATGGAAATGGAAGCGGCGGAGGCGTTGGGCCCCATCATTTCGCCGGTTTTGGAGAAGCCGTTGAAGGTGCTGGCCATAATGTCGGAGAAGGCGGCGATTACCAAGAGGGAGAACAGCCAGCCGAACATCAGGAACATTTTGCAGCCGGTATGGCCCACGTATTTTTCAATCAGGGCACCCATGCCTTTGCCGTCGTTCTTCACGGAAGCATAGAGGGCGGTGAAATCCTGTACAGCACCGAAGAATACGCCGCCTACCAAAATCCATAAGAAAGCAGGAACCCAACCAAACATGGCGGCGATAATCGGACCGGTTACAGGGCCGGCACCGGTAATGGAAGAAAACTGATGGGCAAATACCGTGAAGCGGGAAGCAGGGGCAAAGTCCTTGTCATCCCGGAAACGGTAGGCAGGAGTTTTCGCATCCGGTTCGATTCCCCAGGTCTTTACCAGCCAGCGGCCATAAAACATGTACGCGCAGATAAAGATTACGATAGCAAGACACACAAGCGTTAATCCGTTCATCATCATCACTCCTTCGAAAAAAATCCGACACTCGGGAATGCAAGTGCCGTGATCAAATCGGATGCTTGTTTATGGTACGTAATTTATCACTACCGGATACAAATGTCAACAGTTTTTTGTATACCTCATACAATATTTTTTCAAAGTGTTATCGAGATAAAAACAACTATGGGAATTAACAGAGAATTTGTCCACTGCAGAAGAATTTTCGCCATTTAGAAACAATTTCTTGTGCGCGGAAGGAAGACAAAGGGGGGCGCTGCACGTTGTGTGCAGCGCCCCCTTTGTCATTCGTAATGATTCAATATACTTTTGATCCGTTCCTTTTTGCTTTTGGGAACTTTCCATTCATAGTTCCTGTAGTTGTTCTCTCTGTGGTCGGTGGAATAGTCGGCGTAATCGATATCCCAGTTCTGTTCGTAGCTGCGGTTGTAGTCTCCGTGGCCGTCATCCAGCTGATATCCGGCAAACATGGCATCCTCCTTTGGGAAAAACAGATCCTTCTATAACATTAAGGTTTACAGTTAGGAAGTTTTGTATCATATACTGGTAATTTTAGCACAAACATTGTACAATGAATACAGAGAAATGAAAACACTGTACCGTGGAATCGGTTAGGGGAGTGGAGAGTCATGAAAATCGTTACCTTCGAATACGACAGCGATGTACAGGTGGGGATCATTTCCGAGGATGGAAAATTTGTGATCCCGGCCAACAAGTACAACAATATGTATGAACTGATCCAGCAGGCGGATTTTGAAGAACTGCTGGCTATTGCCCGGGTGGACATGGGTGCGGTTCCCATTGACCAGGTCAAGCTCCTGGCTCCCATTACCCATCCCCGGAATGACATTATCTGTCTGGGCATCAACTACAAATCCCACGACGACGAACTGCCTGATGAATATGTACCGGAAAAAATCGTCCAGCGGCAGGTACCTGTGTACTTCTCCAAACGGGTGGACCGGGCGGTGGATCCGGACGGGACCATCGACGGCCATTTCAATGTGGTGAAGGAACTGGACTATGAATGCGAATTGGCGGTGATCATCGGGAAGGAAGCCCGGGATGTGGCGGAAAAAGATGCCGGGGACTATGTGTTCGGCTATACCATCATTAACGATGTAACCGCCCGGGACGTGCAGGTGGCCCATAAACAGTGGTATTTCGGGAAGAGCCTGGACACCTTTGCCCCCATGGGGCCCTGCATCGTTACGGCGGATGAATTTGATTTTCCGCCGGCGCTCCATCTCACCTGCAAGGTGAACGGGGAACTGCGCCAGGACAGCAACACGAAACTGCTGGTTCACGGGATCCCTTACATCATCAGCGAACTGAGCAAAGGGATGACCCTCCGGGCCGGGACCATCATTGCCACCGGTACTCCCGCCGGCACCGGCATCGGCATGAACCCGCCCCGGTTCCTGAAAAGCGGGGACGTGGTGGAATGTTCCATCGAAGGAATCGGGACCCTGCGGAATAGGGTGAAATAAATAAGAAAAGGGGCTGTTGCATGCGCAGCAGCCCCTTTTTCTGTCTCAAGCCGGGAGTCTCATGCCAAAGGACGCCAAACGCGGCGGCGTTTGGCTGGGAATGGAGACGCCGCTGACGCGGCTAACCCACCACCATTGCGCAAGCGCAACGGTCCCCCGCCCTTGCAAAGGGCGGATAATGGGTACGGGGGCTTGCGCCCTGGTACCCCTAAAAAGCAATGGGCTCCAGCCCGAGCATATATCCGTCCCTTTTCAAGGGCGGGGGACCAGCCGTAAGGCTGGTGGTGGGTTAGCAGCCAACGGCTGCGTCTTTCCTCAAAGAAACCCGCCGGCTGCGGGTTTCTTCCAAAACAACCAACGCTGAACCCATACAACAAAAAAGGCTGCCTTCCGGCAGCCTCTGCTTTTTATCTGGTGGAACTAACTGGACTCGAACCAGTGACCCCCACGATGTCAACGTGATACTCTAACCATCTGAGCTATAGTTCCATAAGCAACAAACTTATTCTAAACGATAATGGGGTTCTTTGTCAAGTGGGTTTCCTGTTTCTTTTTTCTTCCGGAAACGATATAATGAAAGGAACAGTCAATCAACTCGTAACAAGCAGGAGGAATGGAGTTTGTCGGAAGTGACGGAAAAACGGTTTGAATTCCAGGACGCCCGGGAAATGGTGGCGGTACTGGGAGAAACAGATGAATACCTGAAGCAGATGCAGGAGAGCCTGGGCTGCCGGCTGATCCCCCGGGGAAACGAACTGATCGCCCAGGGAGCGGAACAGGATGTGGAGCTGGCGGACCGGCTGATCCGGGAGTTGCTGTACCTGTACCGCCAGGGGCTGCCCATTACCCAGCATGATGTGAAATACAGCCTGAAACTGGTCCGGGAAGGCCAGGAGGAACAGCTCCACAAGCTGTTCACCGATACGGTGCTCACCACTGTCCGGGGACGGCAGGTAAAGGCCAAGACCCTGGGCCAGATGCGGTATTTGAAGACCATTGCCCAGAACGACATTACCATTGCCATCGGGCCCGCCGGTACCGGGAAGACCTACCTGGCGGTGGCCATGGCGGTGAAGGCCCTGAAAAACAAGGAAGTGGAACGGATCATCCTCACCCGTCCCGCGGTGGAAGCCGGGGAAAAGCTGGGCTTTTTGCCCGGGGATCTCCAGGAAAAGGTGGATCCCTATCTGCGGCCTCTGTATGATGCTCTGTACGAAATGCTGGGGATGGAGGCCTTCCAGAAGAACCTCCAGCGGGGGATCATCGAAGTGGCCCCTCTGGCCTACATGCGGGGCCGTACCCTAAATGATGCTTTCATCATCCTGGACGAGGCCCAGAACACCACCCAGGAACAGATGCGGATGGCCCTTACCCGGTTCGGCTTCGGCTCCAAGCTGGTGGTCACCGGGGATGCCACCCAGGTGGACCTGCCGGGAGGACGGCCTTCCGGACTGGTGAATGCGGCCCAGGTGCTCCAGGACGTGCCGGGGATCGGCATCATCCATTTTTCTGAACAGGATGTGGTCCGGCACGAAATCGTGGGGGCCATCATCCGGGCTTATGAAAAATACGACCGGGCCCGGAAGGAACACCGGCAGCCCGGTGCTGACAGGAATAAAGGAGAAGGAAAATGATCGTTACCCTGGAAAACAACCAGACGGAGATTGCCATTCCGGAAGAACTGGAAGAGACCCTGAAAAAGGCCATGGACATTGTGGCCCGGAAAGAGGAACTGACGGACAATACGGAAGTGGACATTACCATTGTGGACAATGAAGAGATCCATACCCTGAACCGGGAGTACCGGGGCATCGACCGTCCTACGGACGTGCTGAGCTTTGCCCTGGACGAAGGGGACGAGGAACCGGAAGTGGACGACGGGGAAGCGGAACACCTGCTGGGGGACGTAATCATCTCCGCTCCCCGGGCCGTGGAGCAGGGAGAGGAATTTGGCCATGGGCTCACCCGGGAAATGACCTACCTGGCGGTCCATGGCATGCTCCACCTTTTGGGCTATGACCATATGGAAGAGGCGGACAAACGGGTGATGAGGGCCCGGGAGGAGGAAATCCTCCGGGAACTGGACCTGGCGGAGGAAAACTATGGAGGCTGAACTGGACCGGGAGCTGTTTGAAGCGGCCTGTGCCGTGCGGAAAAATTCCTACAGCCCCTATTCCCATTTTGCGGTGGGAGCAGCGGTCCGGGCAGCGGACGGCCGGATCTTCACCGGCTGCAATGTGGAAAACGCTTCCTATGGCCTGAGCCTCTGCGCGGAACGGTGTGCCATCTTTGCCGCCGTGAAGGAAGGGGTCAGGGAGTTTGCCGCCCTGTGCGTCACTGCCGATACTCCGGAACCGGTGTCCCCCTGCGGGGCCTGCCGGCAGGTGATGGCGGAATTCCGCATCCCCCGGATCTATCTGACCAATGTGAAGGGACAGGTAAAGACCGCCACGGTGGCGGACCTGCTGCCCTATGATTTCAGTTTGTAATACAGAAAGGACTTATATGGAAGAACAGAATACCCAACAGCATCGCTCCGGTTTTGTAGCCGTGGTGGGACGCCCCAATGCAGGAAAATCCACCCTGGTGAACCATCTGGTGGGGGAAAAGGTGGCCATTATCTCCGACCGGCCCCAGACCACCCGGAACCGGATCCTGAGCATCCTGAGCACGGCGGAAGCCCAGATGGTGTTCCTGGATACCCCCGGCCTCCACAAACCCCAGGACAAACTGGGAGAACACATGGTCCAGGCGGCCCTCAATGCCATCAAAGAAGTGGATGTGGTGCTTTTTGTGGTGGATGCCTCGGAAAAACGGGGGAAGGGAGAACAGGTGATCCTGGAACGGCTGCGGGAAGACTGCAAAGCGCCGGTGATCCTGGTGCTGAACAAAATCGACCGGCTTGCGGACAAAGCGGTGCTCCTGCCCATGATCGACAAATTCCGGAAGGAATATCCCTTCCGCAGCGTATTGACCCTGTCCGCTCTGGAAGATGAGGACTTTTCGCCTCTGCTCCAGGAAATCCAGAGCTGCCTGCCAGTGGGGCCTGATTTCTATCCGGAAGACATGTATACGGACCAGCCGGAACGGGTGATGGCGGCGGAAATCATCCGGGAGAAGATCCTCCAGCTGACCCGGGACGAAGTGCCCCATGCGGTGGCGGTCCAGGTACAGGAAATGAAGACCCGGCCCAACGGCATGGTGTATGTTCGGGGAGACATTTATGTGGAACGGGATTCCCAAAAGGCCATCCTGATCGGGGCCAAGGGGAAGATGCTGAAGGAAATCAGCCAGCGGTCCCGGGAGGATATGGAAGCTTTCCTGGGGAACCGGGTGTACCTGGAACTGTGGGTGAAGGTCCGTCCCAAATGGCGGGAAAAGGAAGGGGACCTGAAACGGCTGGGGCTGGCCGGAGACCGTCCCCAATATTGACCGGACGCCGGGAAAAAGTGTATAATTTGAGCGATATACCCCGCCGGAAAAACCGGCAAAATGATCAAAGGAGAGATGTCCTATAGACGCGGGACCTGCGCTTGGGCGCATACTGAAACCAATCTTATATCCATTTGCTTATCTGTTCTGGCATGTGGGCGCTGCCCTGTACCATTTCATGGGGGTGGAACCGGCCCAGAAAGGGGCCAGCCATTCGGAGGATGACATCCGGAAAATGGTCAGTGCCAGTGAAAAAGGCGGCAGCATCGACCCGGTGGAAAGCCGGCTCATTGACAATGTATTCGATTTTGCAGACCGGGTGGCCCGGGAAGTGATGGTGCCCCGGCAGGACATGGTGTGCCTGTTCGTGGACGACCCCATCGAGGAAAACATGAAGGTGATCCGGGAATCCGGCCACACCCGGTACCCTCTCTGTGAAGAGGACCGGGACCATATCCTGGGGATGGTCCACATCCGGGAATTCATGAATGCGGACTACCGGCAGCCGGGCTTCGACCTCCGGTCCATTATGCGGGAAATCGATGTGGTGCCGGAAAGCATGTCCATTGCCAAGATCCTCCAGCTGATGCAGCACAAGCATGTGCAGATGGCGGCGGTAGCCGATGAATATGGGGGCACCGCAGGGCTGGTGACCATGGAAGACCTGCTGGAAGAAATCGTAGGGGATATCCAGGACGAGCATGATACGGATATGCCGGAAATCAACAAGATGCCCGACGGGTCTTATGTGTTCGACGGACTGGTGCTCCTGGATGAAGTATCGGAAATCATGGGGATCCAGTTCGATGATCCGGAAGAGGACACCATCGGAGGTTATGTGTTCGGCCTCATCGGCCGGCAGCCGGTGGTGGGCGACAGTGTGGAGGAAAACGGCTACAAGTTCGAAGTGCTAGATTCCACTGGGTTCCGGGTGCTCCGGGTCCGGGTGATCCCTTTGAAAAAAGACAAGAAGGAAGCGGCTGTCCATGAGCAGTGAAGTGTTTCAAGACGAAGCAGTGATCCTCCGAGTAAAAAACTGGCAGACTGCGGATAAATACGCAGTCTGCTTTTGTCGTGAACACGGCAAAATCCCCTTTGTGGCCTATGGAGCGGCCTATCCCCGGAGCCAGAGCGGCCGCCTGGTCCAGCCTTTTGCCCATCTCCGGCTGAGCCTTTCCCCAGGGAGGAAGGTGGCTTCTCTCCGGAGCTGTGAAAGCCTGGAGATGCCCCTTGCCATGGACTGGGAGAACCTGGCCTACGGAGCCATTATCGGGGAAGCGGCAGAACATCTCCTGGGGGATGAGGAACCCCAGGAAGAAGTGTTCCTGCTGCTGCTGGAAGCCTTCCGTCTTTTGGGGAAACGGAACCGGCGGCTGGTCACCGACAGCACCCTGCTGAAGCTGCTGGCCCTGTGCGGGCTGAATCCCATCCTGGACCAGTGCACCAGCTGCGGGGAACCGGTGACGGAAGACGGATATTTCAGCCTGGTCCAGGGGGGCTTTTTGTGCAAAAACTGTGCCATGGGGGATGAACTGCCCTTTACGGTAGCCACCCGGGACCTGATGGACCGGCTGCTCCATTTGGATCTCCAGTCTCCCCCGGATTTCACCGTCAGGGGCCGGGAACTGATGGCCATGGAGAAGATCCTCCACCAGTTCATCCTGTACCAGACGGACCGGCCCCTCCGGAGCCTGGAATTCCTGGCCAAAATGGAGAAAACCAGCCATGGATAAGGTGCAGCTGAGCAAACTGATCCTCCGGCAGCGGAAGGACCTGATTTTCTGGGTGGTGCTGCTGTTCAACACCCTGACCACCTTTGCCACTCCGGCACTGGACTGGTATTTTCCTCTGAAACTGGTGCTGCTGTTCTGGGTGGGGTCCGGGGTGTGGCTGGCCCTGCCGGTGATCGAACGGCTGAAGAAGCGGGAAAAAGCCTGGCATCTGGCCACAGTGGCTCTGGTGCTGGGGACTTTGTACCTGTTTCCGGCGGCCTGGCCGCTGCGGGTGGAATATCCCCTGCTGGAACTGTGGTTTTTGGTGACAGTGCCCTGTACCTGGTACAGTGTGTGGCATTTCTTCGGCTGGCGGAAAATACGTCAGCCCCGGGGCGCCCTGTGGACCCTGTGGCCGGTGCTCATGACACTGGGGGCCCTGTGGGCCGTGTGGGATACGGACAAGGGAGCCCTGGGGGCGGCCTTCCTCCAGCAGCTGTTCTACCTGGCCCTGGGGCTGGAATACTGCCGCTGCGGTGCCCATTACCAGCACCGGCTGCTGTTCAACGGAGGTCTGCTGCTCATTACGGCGGCCTTCTGGAGCTTTCTCACATCCTTCGTATTCATCCTCCCGGAGCCGGTGTATCCGGTTCTGTGGGCAGTCTGGCTGGGGGTCCTGAACTGGATTTTTCCGGAGCTGGGGGAGAGGCAAACAGTCACTGGTCTCTAGTCCGCAGCCCATGGAGACCATCTGCCCGGGGCAGATGGTGATGAATGGAAACGCAGCCGGGGGCTGCTAACCCACCACCAGCCTTGCGGCTGGTCCCCCGCCCTTGAAAAGGGCGGATAGGGGCTCGGGCCTGCGGCCCATTGCTTTATGCACAAGGGCGCAGCCCGGCGTGCAGTATATCCGCCCTTTTCAAGGGCGGGGGACCGTTGCGCCTGCGCAATGGTGGTGGGTTAGGCGCCGCCATTTGTTCGGCGCCGTATCCTTTGACCAACGATTCACGATAAACGACAAACGAGGTATACCCATGAAACTGATCACCTGGAATGTAAATGGCCTTCGGGCCTGTATGAACAAAGGCTTTGCTGATTTTATGAAAGAGGCGGACGGGGACATTGTCTGCGTCCAGGAAACCAAGATGCAGCGGGAACAGGCGGATTTCCAGTTCCCCGGCTACCATGAATACTGGAACAGCGCGGTGAAAAAGGGCTATTCCGGCACCGCTATTTTTTCCAAGACGGAACCGTTGAAAGTGACCTACGGCCTGGGCCTGGCGGAACACGACCAGGAAGGCCGGGTGATCACCGCCGAATACCCGGATTTCATCCTGGTGAACGTGTACACCCCCAATTCCCAGCGGGGGCTTACCCGGCTGGACTACCGGATGGACTGGGAGGACGTGTTCCAGGACTACTGCGCCAGACTGGCAGAACAGAAGCCGGTGATTGTCTGCGGGGACATGAACGTAGCCGCCCAGCCCATCGATCTGAAGAATCCGGACAGCAACCACAAGAACGCAGGGTTCTCGGACGAGGAACGGGCCAAGTTCCAGCAGTTCCTGGATCACGGGTTCGTGGATGCTTTCCGGAGCCTGTATCCGGACAAGACCGGTGCCTACACCTGGTGGTCCTATATGTTCAAGGCCCGGGAACGGAACGCCGGGTGGCGGATTGACTACTTCCTGGTGTCCCAGAACGGGAAAGACCGGATCCAGGACGTGATCATCCACAATGAAGTCATGGGCAGCGACCACTGCCCGGTGGAATTGGAGTGGAAATAGGAGGTACAGGATGGAAGGGGCATTTATCGGAGATATTGTGGGATCGGTTTATGAATGGTCCGGGCACAAAGGGAAGAAATTTCCCCTGTTCGGTCCCGGCTGCCGGGCAACGGACGATTCCCTTATGACCCTGGCGGTGGCAAGGGCCTTTGGGGAGGCCCAACAGGCCGGGAAACTGCTGGAGGCGGATACAGTGCTGCCCCTTCTGGCCCGGGAAATGCGGAACCTGGGGCAGAAGTATCCCAATGCCGGGTTCGGGGGCAAATTCCGGCTGTGGCTCCGTGATCCGTCTCTGGGGCCCTATGGCAGCTTCGGCAACGGAGCGGCCATGCGGGTATCCCCGGCAGGGTGGTTTGCTTCCACCCTGGAAGAGGCCCAGCATCTGGCAGTATTGTCCTGCCAGGTGACCCACAACCATCCGGATTCCTACCGGGCGGCCCGGGCTGTGGCCGGGGCGGTGTTCCTGGCCCGGCAGCACAAGAACAAGGACCAGATCCGCACCTATTTGCGCCAGTACTATCCCCTGGATTTCCGGCTGGAGGAGATCCGGGACAGCTATCAGGGGGATGCCACCTGTGAGGGCTCCGTGCCCCAGGCCCTGGAAAGTTTCCTGGAGGCGGAAGATTTTGAAGACGCCCTCCGGAACGCCGTGTCCCTGGGCGGGGATACGGATACCCTGGCCGCCATGGCCGGCAGCATCGCCGAACCTTTCTTCGGGATCCCGGAACTGATCCTGGCAGAGGGAAGGAAGTTTTATCTGCCGGAGATGCGGGAGATGGTGAAGTGAAAAAGGGGTGCTGCACGCAGCACCCCTTCGTTGACCGTTGACAAAAAGAGGATGCTGCACGTGTGTTTTTTGCGCGTGCAGCATCCTTTTTTTACGTAAACTCCTTCACGATCTTGATATATTCCTGGGCGTGGAAGGGGAGGTAGCCGTTTTTCCGGTAGGCGGCCACGAAGGTAACCGTAGTGTTGGGACTGCCTACGGAAAACAGGGCCAGCTGGCTCCGGTCCGGGATGTACTTCAGATGGGTCTCGGTGATGAAGGTGAACCCGTAGCCCCGGGCCGCCAGTTCCGCTTCTGCCTGGATATTCTTGGTTTCCAGGATGATCCGGGGCTCCAGGTGCTGCTGCCGGAACAGCCGGTCCACCACCTGCCGGGTCCGCTGACTGGGGTTCTGGACGATGAACCCCTGGTCCTTCAGGAGCCGCAGGTCCATATGGGGATAACGGCAGTCCTTCTTCTTCCGTCCGTATCGGGTGAATTCACTGTCTTTGTGCATCACCAGCACCACTTCCTCCCGGCTGATCACCGTAGTGGCCAGCCCGGGCTCCGGGTCCAGATAGTTGAAAAAGGCCAGGTCGATGTCCCCGTCCAGGAGCAGCCGGACCAGATGGTCCGAATTGGCCTCGTGGACGTCAATCCGTACATTGGGGTATTTTTCATGGAACAGGGGCAGGGTGATGGGCAGCATATAGGTGCCCCGCATGGTGGGAAATCCGATTTTCAGATACCCTTCGTTGTTCTTGATAATATCCCCCATTTCCTGGTCCAGGGCCCGTTTGGCCTCCAGGATCTCCCGGGCTCGCTGGAGGTACCGCTCCCCGGCGTAGGTGGGCTGGTACCGGTTCCCCAGACGCTGGAACAGAGGCTGGTGGAGTTCTGTTTCCAGGGCCTTCAGGAATTTGGACAGGGTGGGCTGGGTGAGATGGAGGGCTTCTGCTGCCTTGGTGATGTTCTGGTGCCGGGCAATGGCCAGCACATAGTTCAGTTCTTTGAAATCCATGGCATCCTCCTTGTTTTTTCTTCGATTATACCCTGGATCATTCCTGAAAACCATAGCTAATATAGAAAACATGAATTGTTTTTATTGTACTGAAAATACAAAAATTCTCTTTTCTTTCTGTACAGAACCCTTCAAGCGGATAAAAAGTGACAAAATAACTGATTTTATAAAAAGTACTGTTCAGAAAAAAGCTTTTCTTCGTAAATTTGGGCCTAAAAGTATGAATTAAATTCATGATGAACTGATAAAAGATGAATTTAACCCATTCTGAAAATTCTGGTACCATAGAGTCAACGAAAGAACGGAGTTCAGGAATCCAGGGAGGTACAGAAACATGGAGAAAGCATACAAACTGCCGGTAACGATACTGCGGGGAGGCACCAGCAAAGGGATCTATCTGCTGGAAAAGGATCTTCCGGCCAATCGGAAACAGTGGGATGCCCTGCTGCTGCGGCTCATGGGAAGCCCGGACAAGAAACAGATCGACGGACTGGGAGGCAGCCAGTCGGTGACCAGCAAGGTGGCCATCCTCCGGAAATCGGACCGGCCTGACGCGGATGTGGATTACACCTTCGCCCAGGTTTCCGTGGACAAGGCTGTGGTCAGCTACGGAGGCAACTGCGGCAACATTTCTTCCGGGGTCGGGCCTTTCGCCATTGAAAAGAAACTGGTGCCGGCTCTGGAAGGCACTACCCTGGTGCGGATCTACAACACCAACACCGGCAAGGTGATCCAGGAAGAAGTCCCCACCCGTGACGGGCAGGTCCAGTATGAGGGAGAATTCCGGATCGCCGGGGTGCCGGGGACGGCGTCTCCGTTGAAACTCCGGTTCGTGGAACCGGCGGGGACCCTGGGGAAAGGGCTGCTGCCCACCGGGAATCCGGTGGATGTGCTGGAAGTGCCGGGGAAGGGTCCGGTGGAAGTATCCCTGGTGGATGCGGCCAACCCTCTGGTATTTGTCTGGGCCGCTGACCTGGGTCTTACGGGAACGGAACTGCCGGATGCCATCAACGGAGATCCGGAACTGCTCCGGCTGCTGGAAACCATCCGGGGCCTGGCAGCGGTGAAGCTGGGACTTTGTGAGAAACCGGAAGAAGCGGCCTGGGTGACTCCGGGACTGCCCAAGATGACCCTGGTGGCTCCTCCTGCCTCCTACACCACTTCAGCAGGGGAAACCATAGAAGCTGACCAGGTGGACCTGGTGGCCCGGATGATGTCCATGCAGAAGGCTCATCCCAGTTACGCCATGACGGGAGCCATGTGCACCGCGGCCGCTGCAGCGGTCCCCGGCACCCTGGTCCGGCAGGTGTTCCGTCCGGAAGGGGATCTCCAGAACATCCGGATCGGTCATCCGGGAGGGATCCTGCCCTGCGGAGTGGAATGGAAGGAAAATGGAACGGTGCCGGAAATCCTGGATACCTTCGGGTACCGGACAGCCAACCTGCTGTTGGAAGGCCTGGCCCGGGTACGGGTCTGATACAGAAGAAAAAGGAGAATGGATATGGACTTCAGTGTAATTTCCCTGCTGGTGCTGGCCCTGGTGGTCGCCGTAGGGTTCATCAAAAAAATCAACATCGGTTTCTTCTCTGTGGGGGCCGCCTTCCTGCTGGGTATGGCGGGGAACCTTTCGGCCAAGGCCATTGTCAGCGGGTTCTCCAGTTCCATGTTCGTAACCCTGGTAGGGGTCACCTTCCTGTTCGGCATGGCTTCCGCCAACGGCACCCTGGATCTGTTTTCCAAAAAAGTGGTGGCCCTGGTGGGGAAACGGACCTACCTGATTCCCATCCTGATGTTTGTGCTCAGCGCCTTCATCTCTGCCATCGGACCTGGCCACATTGCCGCAGGGATCCTGATGACCACCTTCGCCGTGTACCTGGCCTTTGAGCTGAAGATCAACCCTATGGCCACGGCTCTGTACGCCAAACTGGGGGCCAACGCCGGCTGCGCTTCTCCTCTGTCCCTTACCGGGATCCTGGCCCGGAACCTGTCGGAACCTTATGGCATCGACGGCTTCGGCCTCCACCTGTTCCTGACCACTCTGCTTTCCGGCTTTGTGTTCACGGTGGTTGTCTACCTGCTGTACAAAGGGTACAAGGTGAACGGGGACAACCCGCTGAAACTGTCCGACATTCCCGCTTTCAACCGGGAACAGAAAATCACCATGGGCGCCATTGCCGTCATGGTCATCTTCTGCATCGGCTTCAAGATGGATACGGGGCTGTTCGCCTTTGTGGCGGCTGCCGTGCTGATTCTCCTGAAATGCGCTGACGAAAAACAGGCCATCCGCCAGATTCCCTGGGGCACCCTGATGCTGATCTGCGGAGTGGGGATGCTGGTCAGCGTGATCACCAAACTGGGAGGCATCAAACTGGTGTCCGACTTCCTGGCTTCCTTTATGACCGCTTCCACCGCCGTGCCCATTATGGCCGCGACTTCCGGGATCCTGTCCTGGGTCAGCTCCACCACCGGTGTGGTCATGCCGGCTCTGTATCCTATCGCTCACCAGATCACCGGTACCTTCGGAGGCAGCGTCAGCTACGTGGAACTGATCTCCGCCATTACCGCTACCTCCTTTGCGGCGGCCATCAGCCCTCTGTCCACCGGCGGGGCCATCATCATGTCCTCCTATTCCGCAGCCAAGGAAACCACCACCTACGAGATGAACAAAATGTTCAAGACCCTGTTCCTGCTCAGTGTGGCCAATGTGGGCATCAATGTGATCATGGCAGCCCTCCATGTATTCTTCCTGGGCGGCCTGTTCCTGTAATCTATCCATGAGGTGAATGAAATGATTGAACTGACGAAAAACGGTGCATATCTGCTGAACGGCCGGGAACTGATCCCGGAAGAGAACAAGGCCCTGGGAGAACAGAAACTGGGCCGGAAACTGGAAAGGGAAGAAGGCCGGAAGGGGACCATTGCCTGGGGCATCCTCCAGGACCACAACACCAGCGGTTCCCCGGATCATCTGAAGATCCGCTATGACGCCCTCACTTCCCACGACCTGACCTATGTGGGGATCATCCAGACCGCCCGGGCTTCCGGCATGGACCATTTCCCCATGCCCTATGTGCTCACCTGCTGCCACAATTCCCTGTGCGCCGTGGGAGGCACCATCAACGAGGACGACCATCTCTTCGGCCTCACCGCCGCCCAGAAATACGGGGGCATCTTCGTACCGCCCCATGTGGCCGTGATCCACCAGTACATGCGGGAAATGCACGCCGGCTGCGGGAAGATGATCCTGGGTTCCGACTCCCATACCCGGTACGGGGCCCTGGGGACCCTGGCCGTAGGCGAAGGGGGCGGGGAACTGGACAAACAGATCCTGGGAGACACCTGGGACACGGATTACCCGGAAGTGGTGGCCGTGTATCTTACCGGCCGGCCCCAGCCCTGGGTGGGACCTCAGGACATTGCCCTGGCCCTGTGCCGGGCGGTGTTCAAGAACGGCTACGTGAAGAACAAAGTGATGGAATTCGTGGGACCCGGGGTTTCCTCCATGTCCACGGACTACCGGAATGCGGTGGACGTAATGACTACGGAAACCACCTGCCTGTCGTCCATCTGGCGGACTGACGAAGATACCCGGGCCTTCCTGAAGGAACATCACCGGGAGGCCGATTACAAGGAACTGAATCCGGGAGAAGTGGCCTATTATGACGGCTGCATCCAGGTGGACCTGTCCCAGGTGAAGCCCATGATCGCCCTGCCTTTCCATCCTTCCAACGCCTACACCATCGACGAACTGAACGCCAACCTGGAAGACATCCTCCGGGAAACGGAAAAGAAAGCGGAAGAAGTGTCCCAGGGACGGGCTCCCTATACCCTTACGGACAAGATCCGGGACGGGAAGCTCCAGGTCCAGCAGGGGGTCATCGGAGGCTGTTCCGGCGGGAATTACTCCAACGTGGCGGAAGCCGCCGCTCTCCTCCGGGGCCGGTCCATGGGCAGCGGGGAATTTGCCCTGAATGTGTATCCGTCTTCTCTGCCGGTGTACATGGATCTGATGAAAAAGGGCCTGCTGGGAGATCTGATGGCTGCCGGAGCCGTGGTAAAGACCGCCTTCTGCGGACCCTGCTTCGGGGCAGGGGATACCCCCAACAACAACGGCCTGTCCATCCGGCACAATACCCGGAACTTCCCCAACCGGGAAGGATCCAAACCGGGCCAGGGACAGATGGCGGCGGTGGCCTTGATGGACGCCCGGAGTATTGCGGCTACCGCAGCCAATAACGGCATCCTGACTTCCGCGGAAGCCTACGGGGATGTGTTCGGCAGCGTACCGGAATACCATTTCGACGACAGCGCCTACAAGGCCCGGGTGTACAACGGCTTTGGCAAACCGGAACCGGAACAGAAACTGTTCTACGGTCCCAACATCAAGGATTGGCCGGAAATGCCGGAACTGGGAGAAAATGTACTGCTCCAGGTGTGCTCCAAGATCCTGGACCCGGTGACCACCACCGATGAACTGATCCCCTCCGGAGAAACTTCCTCCTACCGGTCCAACCCTCTGGGCCTGGCGGAATTCACCCTGAGCCGCCGGGATCCGGGCTATGTGGCACGGACCAAGGCGGTGAAGGAACTGGAACTGGCCCGGGAAGCCGGCAAAGACCTGCTGCTGGAGAAACCGGAACTGGGGACTCTGTTCCGCCGGATCCAGGGGATCCCGGGAGGAGAAGGGGCTGCCCTGTCCAATACGGAAATCGGGTCCCTGGTGTACGCCACCCGGCCCGGTGACGGGTCTGCCCGGGAACAGGCAGCCAGCTGCCAGCGGGTGATCGGGGGCCTGGCCAACATCACCCAGGACTACGCCACCAAACGGTACCGGAGCAATGTGATCAACTGGGGGATGCTGCCCTTCCACCTGAAAGGAGAACCGGAAGGATTTGAAGTGGGAGACTGGATCTTCGTGCCGGGAATCCAGGAAGCCCTGGACGGCAGTCTGGACCAGATCCGGGCCTGGGTGCTGAAAGAGGGAGAACCGGTGGAACTGACCCTGTTCATCAAACCCCTGACCCAGGAAGAAAAAGAAATCATCAAGGCCGGGTGCCTGATCAATTACAATCGGAAGAAATAAAAAAGGGGGTGTTGCACGTTGCGTGCAACACCCTATCGCTGTCAGCTGCCAACGGTCAGCGGCCGTTGACAAAAACCGGCTGCCTCAGGCAGCCGGTTTTCTCATCCCCGCCCATACAAACAGCACCAGAGCAACGCCGAAGGACACCAGGGCGGTGACTTGGGCGCTTTTGAGGCCCCACAGCATGGGTTCCACGTAATCTCCCCGGAGAAATTCCAGGAAGAACCGGAGCAGGCTGTAGAGCATTACATAAAGGCAGCAGGGCTGTCCTTTTTTGGGTCTGGTGGTCTGGAACAGCAGCAGCAGAGCAAAAAGGATCACATCGATCTGGCCTTCCCACACTTCTGCCGGCCACAGGGGAACCGCTCCGTAGGTGGCCCGGGCCAGGGTCCCTGCCGGATACAGGATGCCGAAATCTCCTCCCGTGGGAGCCCCGAAGGCATCCCCGTTCAGCAGGTTGGCCATCCGGCCGATGCTCTGACCGATGAACAGAGCCGGGCAGATCACATCCAGCATGTCGATCCAGTTGACGTTGTGCCGCCAGCAGTACAGGGCACCGCCCAGCACCCCTCCCAGGATGCCCCCCTGGATGGCCATGCCTCCCTGCCACACAAAGGGGATTTCCAGGAGATGGGCACTGTAATACCCCCAGTCAAAGAAAAACACATCCCAGAGCCGGGCTCCGATGAGCCCGCAGAAGCCTCCGTAGATGCCGATGTCCGGCAGGTACTTCTCCCAGCCCCGGCCGTCCCGCCAGGCCAGGAAATAAGCCACGGCGGTGGCCATGAAAATGGCGATGCACAGCATGATCCCGTACATGCGCACCGGGAAGCCGCCTACAAAAAACAGATATTGATGCACGATGGGTCCCTTTCTTCAATCGCAAATCTTCACCAGATGGAAATCCACATAATCCGCCGCCACCAGCCGGTACCGGGTGCCGTCCCGTTCTCCCTGGAACAGGTTCAGGAAATGGGCCGCATCCCCGTGGACATGGCCGTAGATGCACTGTTCCACCTGGTACTTTTTGCACAGTTCCGTAAAGCCGGTGACTTCTTCCGGGTTGTACAGGGGAGGGTAGTGGAGGGCGGCGATCAGGTGCTTCGCCCCGGCCTCCCGGGCTCCGGCCAGGCTCCGTTCCAACCGCTGGCATTCCCGGTCGTAGACCAGCTGGTCGTGTTCTCCGAACCCGGGCATGCTGGGCAGGTTCCAGCCCCTTGTGCCGCACAGGGCCACATCCCCTGTCTGGTAGAAGGTATTGTGGAGAAAATGGACTTTGGGGGGCAGAGCCGCCTGGAGTTTCTTTAAGGAATTCCACCAGTAGTCATGGTTCCCCTTGAGGATCACCAGATCCCCGGGGAGGGCCGCCAAAGGTCCCAGATCCTTTGCCACCGCGTCTTCCAGATCCATGGACCAGGAGGTGTCTCCCACCAGGAGCACTGTGTCTCCGTCCTTTACCGTTTCCTTCCAGTATGTGATGACTTTTTTTCGATGGCCCAGCCACTGGGCTCCAAAAACCTCCATGGGCTTTGTGGGGGGTTCTCCGGAAAAATGCAGATCCCCCATGGCATAAATTGCCATTGTTCCCACTCCTTCCTGCGTTGACTTTATGTGATACGAAATATATAATGAATCTATTGCACAGACAAAAACCACTGTAATACTCATATGTTACTGAATCCAGAGAACTTATGCAAGGTGTTTCAGACGGGTTTTCTTTTTTAGGAGGTATGTTCATGTTCAAGGAAAAGTACGAGCCACACGAGATCGAAGCCCGGTGGCAGAAGTATTGGGAAGACAACAAGACCTACCAGGTCAGCAATGAGGATCCCCGGCCCAAATCCTATGTGCTGGAAATGTTCCCGTATCCCTCCGGGAACCTGCACATGGGCCATGTGCGGAACTATTCCATCGGGGACGTGGTGGCCCGGTTCCGGACCATGCGGGGCTTCAATGTGCTCCATCCCATCGGCTTCGACTCTTTTGGCATGCCTGCGGAAAATGCCGCCATCAAACACAAGATTCCCCCTGCCAAATGGACCATGGAAAACATCGCCAACATGACCCGGCAGCTGAAGGAACTGGGACTGTCCTATGACTGGGACCGGAAAGTGGTCACCTGCAAGGAAGAGTACTACAAATGGACCCAGTGGTTCTTTGAACTGATGTACAAACGGGGCCTGGCTGTGAAGAAGGAAGCCTCCGTGAACTGGTGCGACACCTGCGGCACCGTACTGGCCAACGAACAGGTGGAAGACGGCAAATGCTGGCGCTGCCATCAGCCGGTGGAAAAGAAACAGCTGAGCCAGTGGTTCTTCAAGATCACCGACTATGCGGAACAGCTGCTGGACGACCTGGACAAACTGCCGGGCTGGCCGGACCGGGTGAAGACCATGCAGCGGAACTGGATCGGCCGCAGCGAAGGTCTGGAATTCGGCTTTGAAGTTCCCAGCCTCCACAAGAAACTGAATGTGTACACCACCCGTCCGGATACCATCTACGGGGTCACTTTTGTGGTGATCCCTCCGGAACATCCCATGGTGGAAGAACTGCTGAAGGACAATCCCCGGAAAGCGGAACTGGAAGCCTTCTGCAACAAAGTGAAGAACACCTCCGATATTGAACGGACCTCCAGTGAATCGGAAAAACTGGGCATGTACACCGGAGTGGACTGCATCCATCCTCTCACCGGGGAAAAAGTCCAGATCTGGATCACCAACTATGTACTGGTGGACTACGGTACCGGCGCCGTTATGGGGGTGCCCACCGGGGACCATCGTGACTGGATGTTTGCCACCAAATACGGCATCAAGAAGATCCTCACCCTCCAGCCCAAGGACAAGGAACTGAAGCTGGAAGAAATGACCGATGCCTATGAGGACAAAGACGGGGTACTGGTGAATGCCGGTCCCTTCACAGGCATGGAAATGCACAAGGCCATGAAGGCCATCATTGACTATATGGAAGAAAAAGGCCTGGGGAAACGGCGGATCAACTACCGTCTCCGGGACTGGCTGATCAGCCGTCAGCGGTACTGGGGCTGTCCCATTCCGGTGGTGTACTGCCCGCACTGCGGAGAAGTGCTGGTGCCGGAAAAAGACCTGCCGGTGAAGCTGCCTCTGGACGTGAAGTTCGACGCCGGTGCCTCTTCTCCCCTGGCTACCAGTGAACAGTTCGTCAACTGCACCTGTCCCAAATGCGGGGGTCCGGCCAAACGGGAACTGGACACCATGGATACCTTCCTGTGCTCTTCCTGGTACTACCTGCGCTACACTGATCCCCACAATGACAAGGCTCCCTTCAGCGAAGAAGCCGTAAATCACTGGATGCCGGTGGATCAGTACATCGGGGGCATCGAACACGCCATCCTGCACCTGCTGTATTCCCGGTTCTTCATGAAGGTGCTCCACGACGCCGGCCTGGTAAAAGCGGACGAACCCTTCACCAACCTGCTGACCCAGGGCATGGTGATCAAGGACGGGGCCAAAATGTCCAAATCCCTGGGGAACGTGGTGTCTCCGGAAGAAATCGTCGGGAAGTTCGGGGCCGATACCGCCCGTCTCTTCATTATGTTCGCCGCTCCTGTGGAACGGGAACTGGAATGGAGCGACCAGGGAGTGGAAGGGTCCTTCCGGTTCCTGAACCGGGTATGGCGGATCGTGTACTACTTCAAGGATGTGCTGGCCCGGAAGGTCACCTCCTATGATACCGCCCACCTGAACGAAGCGGACGAAGAACTGCGGCACATCCTCCATGTGAGCATCAAGAAGGTCACCGAGGACATTGACAACCGGTTCAACTTCAACACTGCCATTTCCACCCTGATGGAACTGGTGAATGCCCTGTATGCGTACCGGGAAAAGGCCAAACCGGTGAACGACGGTCTGGTGTACGAAGCCATTTCCAAGCTGCTGCTGATGCTGGCGCCCTTTACGCCCCACATCACCGAAGAACTGTGGCATGACGCCATGGGCAGCGAAACCAGTATCCACAAGGAACCCTGGCCCACCTACGACCCGGAAGCCATCAAAGTGGAACAGGTGGAAGTGCTGATCCAGGTCAACGGGAAACCCAAGGCCCGGATCATGACCGCACCGGAAATCAGCAAAGAGGACCTGGGGAACCTGGCCCTGGAACAGGAAGAAGTCAAAGCCGCCATCGGAGACAAAAAGGTGATGAAAGTCATCGCCGTCCCCGGCCGGCTGGTAAATATTGTAGCGAAGTAAAACAAGGGGCTGTTGCGCAAGCAACAGCCCCTTGTTTTACTATCAACTGTCAACGGTCATCTGCCGAAGGAATCCAACCGCCGCAGCGCTTGGACACGAATGGAAACGCAGCCTGCGGCTGCTAACCCACCACCCATGCTGCGCATGGATACCCCCGCCCTTGAAAAGGGCGAATATAGGCTCGGGCTGGCGCCCATTGCTCCCGTGACACGCGGGCTGAGCACCAGTGTCACTATCCGTCCCTTTTCAAGGGCGGGGGACCAGCCGTAAGGCTGGTGGTGGGTTAGCCGCTTCAGCGGCGTTTCTATTCAAAATCAATTTGCAGAATTGATTTCCTTCGGCCGCTGACAACTGACCGTTGACAAGGTGCTGCTGGGAAAGCAGCACCTTTATCAGAATATTACTTGTTTTAAAATGGGAAAAGTTCTCCTGCGGCATTGCGGAAAAAAGTGATATAATAGAAACTGTGAAAAGGGGCGCTCTGCGCCAGCCTTTTAATATTTGGGTAGGAGTGATATGGAATGGCATTTATGGACGAACTGAAGGCTCGTGTTAAACCTGCACAAAAGGTGATTGTGCTGCCGGAAAACGACAGTGACAGAGCTCTGAAAGCTGCTGCTATCGTTACGAAGGAAGGGTTTGCTAAAATCGTGCTGGTAGGGGATCCCGCCAAACTGCAGAAAGATGCAGAACGTCTGGGCATCAGCTTTGACGGCGTAAAGATCGTCAACCCTGCAACCTATGAAAAAATGGACGAACTGTGCGCTTACTTCGCAGAACGGAGAAAGAAAAAGGGCATGACCGTGGAAAAAGCACGGGAAATCATGCTGAAAGATACCACCTTCTTTGGTGCCGGCCTTCTGGCCATGGGCGATGCTGACGGCGTTGTTTCCGGTTCCACCCGGACTTCCGCTGACACCATCAAAGCCGGCCTGCAGGTTGTGGGCGTAAAACCCGGCAACAAGACCGTATGCAGCGGTTTCATTGTGCTCAGCGACAAAGAAAACCTGGGCGACCACGGCAAACTGGTCTTCGGGGACTGCGGCGTTATCATCGATCCCACTGCTGAACAGCTGGCCGATATCGCTGTAAGCTGCGCTGAACGGGCCAAGACCACCCTGGAAATCGCAGAACCGAAAGTGGCTCTGCTGTGCTACTCCACCAAAGGCTCCGGCTCCGGTGAAGAAGTTGACAAAGTGAAGGAAGCTGTTGAAATCCTGAAATCCCGGAACGTGGACTTCGCTTTCGACGGTGAACTCCAGGCTGATGCTGCCCTGGTTCCTGAAGTTGGGGAACGGAAGGCTCCTGGCTCCAAAGTGGCCGGCCATGCCAACGTGCTGATCTTCCCGAACCTGTGCGCTGCCAACATCGGTTACAAACTGGTTGAACGGTTCAGCGGTGCCACCTGCCTTGGGCCTCTGGTACAGGGCCTGGCCAAACCGGTTCTGGACCTGAGCCGCGGCTGCTCCACCCAGGACGTAGTAGACGTAGTGGCTGTCTGCGCCAGCGACGCCATTGCTGCTGAAGGGAAATAAAAAGTATAAAAAAAGCTGTTGCGAGAGCAACAGCTTTTTTTTGTGAAGGTCTCGGGTCGTGACCCGCGGTCCGAGACCGGAGGTGTGAATTCTTTCACACCTCCTTTTTTATTTCCTGTACGCCAGCGCCAGATCTGCGCTGGAGAACTGGGTACCTTCCAGGTTGGCGTGGCTCAGGTCCGCATCGTCCAGGTTGGCGTTGGTGAGCACTGCTTTGCTCAGGTTGCTCCCTTCCAGGGTGGAGCTCATGAGATTGGCGTTCTTGAAATTGGCTTCCGGCAGGCTGGCCTTCCGGAGCCGGGCGTTGTACAGGTTGGCGGAGGTGAAGTTGGCTCCCCGGAGCTGGGTCCCGAACAGCCAGCTCCGGGCCAGGTTGGCGGAAAAGAAGTTGGCCATGGCTCCGTTGGCATAGTCGAAATTGCTTTCCCGCAGGTCCGCCGTGTACAGGTTGGCGAAGGTCAAAAGAGCATGGGAAAAGCTGGTCCGGTAGGCGGTGACCCCCACCAGGGAACTCCGGTTCAGCACCGTATGGGAAAAATTGGCGTTGGACAGGTCCGCCCCTTCCAGGTCGGAACCAGCCATATAGGCATTCCGCAGATTGGCTTTCTGGAGATTGGCTTCCTTCAGGTTGGCGTTTTCCAAAATGGCGCTGGTCATATTGGCATAGCTGAGATCCGCCCCCTGGAGATTGGCTCCCGTAAGATCCGCATCCCGGAGATAAGCGCCCCGGAGATCCCCGCCGGGGCAGGAACGGGTGGCCAGCAGCTGATCCACATCACTCTGCCGGTAGGCGGAAACCGGCAGGGCAGCGGTCAGGGCCAGCAGGGCTGTGAGAAAAACTTTTTTTCCAAACATGGTCTTACTCCTCCTCCAGGATGGCCATCAGGTCTTTGGGGTCTTCCGGCAGTTCCGGGATGATCTTCCAGGGGTGATAAGCTTCCAGCCGGTCCGGTTTGTAGGCGGAGCCTTTCAGTACAATCAGGCTCCGGACCCCGATGGCCTGGGCGCAGGTAATGTCGTGGGGAGTATCCCCGATGACCACCAGCTGGTCCCGGGTGGCTGCCGGATTCGTTTTCCGCACTTTGTCCCACAGGGCCTGGGACAGGTCGTCCCGGAGCTCGCTGATTTCCCCGAAGGCACTGCGGCTGTAGTCGAATTCCTCTTCAATGCCGAAATACCGGAGCTTGGCATGGGCGGCTACTTCGCAGTTGCCGGTGAGCAGCAGGCTGGTGGTGTCCGGGTTTTCCCGGAGCCAGTCCAGGGTGGTCTGTACATGGGGCAGGAGATGGCCTTTTTTGGCCACCAGGGAGGCCGGGAGTTTTTTTCCGTAGGCCTGGAGCATCCGGGTCACTTCGTCCGGGGTACAGTGGCCCTGGATCCCTTCGATGGCCTTTCGGGCAATATAGGTGTCCGTCCGGCCGGCCATGCCGTAGGTGAATTCAAAATTGTCCAGACCGTACAGGTCGTTGATGGTGGACTTCATGGCAGCCACCCCGGCGTAGTTGGTGAGCAGCAGGGTGCCGTCAATGTCCCAGCAGATATATTTCATGGTTCATTCTTCCTTTGATTGTCAAAAACAAGAGGCGCCGCAGCAGAGCCTCTTGTTCTTTGTCTTATTCCTTGTCTTTTTTCCAGGTCATGAATTTCTTCAGTTTGGCGCCTGCGTTCTTGGCCCGGCGCATGGTCTTCACCATCTTTTTCCGCTGAGGCTTCATGTCTTTGATGGAACCGTAGTCCCCCCGTTTCAGGGTGGTGAGTTTGGACTGGTCAGGACCGAATTCCTGCCGCAGGAATACAGCCACCTGTTCCGGATTGGCCGCGCTTTCCAGGGTGAATACATCCGCCTCCACATACCCGTAGGTGGGGAAGACATGGAGGAAAAGATGGCCGTTGGTACACAGCATGACGAAACAGAAATCGTCTCCTTCATCATTTTCTGTGGAATACAGGGCCAGTTCCTTCAGACAGAACCGTTCGGCGGCTTCTTCCAGAATATCCCGGATCTTTTCTTTGTCGAATACAACTTCTTCTGCACAGCGGTACATGTCCAGCGCTGCCTGTGTGCCTTTTCCAATCACGTGGCGTTCACTTCCTTTGATTTTCTTCGATTTCGTTCAGAATTCAGCTTTCTTATTATACCGTAATTCTCCATGGGCTGTCAAAAAAAACGGAAAACTATGCTATAATGATAGGAACATACGTTCAGAAGGAGCAGCAGGGTATGGCCGAAACCGTTTCCATCGAAATCACCATTAAAAATATCGTCTTCCAGGCAGCTACAGGCACCTTCAGTGTCTTCCGGGGAGAAAATCCGGAAGTGGGGACCATTTCCATTGTTTACAAGGGACAGGCCCCTTATGCCGGAGAACAGGTGCGGCTTACGGGCACCTGGGGGGAACATCCCCGGTTCGGGCGTCAGTTCCAGGCCCAGAGCTGGGAAGCCATCCAGCCCAAGGGGGCGGAAGGCCTGGTGAAGATGCTGGGCAGCGGGGTGCTGAAGGGAGTGGGCCCGGCCATGGCCCAGCGGATCGTGGACAAGTTCGGGGAGGATACCCTGGAGATCCTGGAAAAATTCCCGGAACGGCTCCGGGAGGTCAGCGGCATCGGCAAAAAGAAGGCGGAGGCCATTGTGACTTCCTATGGAGAACTCCGGGAAAACCGGGAACTGGTGTTTTTCCTGGAAAGCCACGGGATCAGCGGCAACTTCGCTCCCCGGATCCAGGCTCTGTACGGGAATACGGCGGTGACCCGGATCAGCAACAACCCCTACTGCCTGGCGGAAGATGTGGACGGGATCGGGTTCCGGACGGCGGACACCCTGGCCCGGAACCTGGGGGTGGATGAACATGACGAGGACCGGATCCGGGCGGGGATCCATTTTACCCTGCTCCAGGGAGCCAACCAGGGCCATACCTGTGTGCCGGATTCCTGGCTGGTGGCCATGGCGGCCAAAGTGCTCCAGGTGGAACCTCTGGAAGTGCGTCAGGTCTTCGACCAGCTGCTCCGGGACAACCTGCTCCGGGTGGAGGACCAGGGGGACCATGTGGACGTGTATCCGGAATACCTGTACCGGGCGGAAGAAGGGGTGGCCCGGCGGCTCCTGGCCCTTCGGGACAATGTGAACGCCCTGTGGAAGGTGGACTACCAGAAGATCATCCGGGAATGGGAACAGGATGAACGGATCCAGCTGGCCCCGGAACAGGCGGAAGCGGTGAAGGCGTCCGTGGACCATGGGGTCTTTGTGCTCACCGGGGGTCCCGGCACCGGGAAAACCACCGTGGTGAAGGGAATCCTGTCGGTGATGGAACAGGCCGGGTGCAAGATCCTGCTGGCAGCGCCTACAGGACGGGCGGCCAAGCGTCTGTCGGAAAGCGCCGGGAAGCCGGCTCTTACGGTCCACCGGCTCTTGGAATACACTCCCAACGGAGAAGGGGATTCCTATTGGGGCCGGGATGAGGACAATCCCCTGGAGGCGGATGCGGTGATTGTGGACGAAGCCTCCATGATGGACATCGTGCTGATGTACAACCTGCTGAAGGCTCTGCCGCTGGGCTGCCGGCTGATCCTGGTGGGGGATGTGGACCAGCTGCCCAGTGTGGGGCCCGGCTCCGTGCTCCAGGACATTATCCGCAGCGGCACCATGCCCATTGTCCGGCTGGAAAACGTGTTCCGTCAGGCGGAACTGAGCCCCATAGTCCGGAATGCCCACCGGATCAACCAGGGGCTGATGCCCCAATGGGAAGGGGAGAAGGATTTCAGCTTCCGGGAATTTGCCACGGAAGAGGAAACCATGCACTATATTGTGGACCTTTATGCCCATCTGGCCCGGACCCAACCCCAGGACAGCCTCCAGGTGCTTACCCCCATGCATAAGAACCTGTGCGGGGTGGAGAACCTGAACAACCTGCTCCAGGCCCGGATGAATCCCCCGGACCCGGAAAAACAGGAGTACCGGGGAAGCTTCCTGCTGCTCCGGGAAGGGGACAAGGTGATGCAGATCCGGAACAATTATGAAAAGAACGTGTTCAACGGGGACATCGGCCGGATCCGGAGCATCCAGGGAGCCTATGTGACCGTGGACTTCCCGGACCGGGCGGAAGGGGAGGCGGTGACCTACGAAGGGGCGGAAATCTCCGATCTGCGGCTGGCCTATGCCATGAGCGTCCACAAAAGCCAGGGCAGCGAATATGCCGTGGTGCTCATGCCATTGGTATTGAGCCACTACATCCTGCTCCAGCGGAACCTGTTCTATACCGCCATCACCCGGGCCAAAAAGCAGGTGTACCTGGCCGGGAGCAAAAAAGCCCTGGCCGCCGCTGTAGGCAATGACCGGACCCGGAAGCGTTACAGTCTCCTGGCGGAACGGCTGAAAAGGTACAGTGAGTGAAGAGGTGCACCATGTTCTCATCCATCCTTGCCCTGCTCCAGTCCCTGTTCTATCCCCACTGCTGTCCCGGCTGCGGGGAGGAGGTCCGGGAACCGGGGGTCCTGTGCGGCCGGTGCCGGGAAGGGGTGTGGCATCCCCGTTCTTTCCATCCCGGGAGTCTGGACTGTCCCCATGTGGACGGGATGTTCTTCCTGTTGGATTACGCCGGGGCCATCCAGAAAACCC
The DNA here is from genome assembly GCF_052122455.1 of Acidaminococcus sp. HCP3S3_G9_1. Taxonomy (NCBI): domain Bacteria; kingdom Bacillati; phylum Bacillota; class Negativicutes; order Acidaminococcales; family Acidaminococcaceae; genus Acidaminococcus; species Acidaminococcus sp. HCP3S3_G9_1. The sequence goes on from NZ_JBQKCH010000009.1 coordinate 75,772, forward strand.
TCCAGCAGGCCAAATTTCAGGGGCGGGAGGACCTGCTGCCCCGGCTGGGGGAAGAATGGGCCCGGGGGATCCGCCAGGAGGGGAAATTCTCCTGGGACCTGCCTCCGGAAGTGACCCTGTGTGCCACCGGCATCCCCACGGATCCCCGGCGGCGGAAAAAACGGGGATACGACCTGCCGGAAGAAATCTTCCGGCCCTGGTGCCGGCAGGAAGGGTACCGGTGGGAGACCCTGCTGATCCGGAACCGGAGCACCCGGCCCCAGTACGGCCTGACCCCGGAAGAACGGAAAAAGAACATCAAAGGATGCTTCACCCTGGTCCGGCAGGAAAATCTGCCGGATATCGTGCTGCTCTGCGACGACATCTGCACCACCGGCAGCACCTTGGAAGAAGCCGCCCGGACCCTGAAGCAGGGAGGAGTGAAAAAGGTTTATGCGCTGGCCCTGGCCAGTGGGAATTGATAAAGGAGCTGTTGCCCGTGCAGCAGCTCCTTTTTTATGGTAAGCTATAAGGTAGTTCATACTAACGGAAACAGGGGATGTGCTATGGAAAACAACAACCGAAAATCAGGGGCAGGGGTTTCCCGCCAGGGTTCCTGGCTGATGATGCTCCGGTCCCTCCGGGAATTCAAAAAAGATGCTCTGCTGACTCCCATTACCGTCATGGGGGAAGTGGTGTTCGAGGCCCTGATCCCCTATGAAATCGCTCTGCTGGTCAATGAGGTGAAGGCCGGCTGCGGACTGGACCGGATCCTCCACTATGCGGGGATCCTGCTCCTCATGGCTCTGTGCGCCCTGGCCTGCGGCTATGTGGCCGGGATCACCTGCGCCCGGGCTTCCTGCGGGTTTGCCAAGAATCTCCGCCAGGACGTGTTCTATCAGATCCAGGAATTTTCCTTCGGGAATATGGACCGGTTCTCCTCCGCCTCCCTGGTGACCCGCCTCACCACGGACATCCAGAATATCCAGATGGCCTTCATGATGCTGGTGCGCACCGCCTTCCGGGCCCCCTTCAACCTGCTGGCCTCCTTCTTCATGGCCTGGTACATGGGGGGACGGATGGCCCTGTGCTTTCTGGTGGTGATCCCCATTCTGGGCTATGGACTGTATAAAATCGCCGTGCTGTCCGTGGGCCTTTTCCGGAAAGGCTTTCTTCAGTACGATGCCCTGAACTACAAGGTGGAGGAAAACATCAAGGGCATCCGGGTGGTGAAATCCTTTGTCCGGGAAGAAACGGAAATCGCCAAATTCGATGAAACCGCCCGGAAGGTCCAGGCCATCTTCACCAAAGGGGAACGGTACGTGGCCCTGAACAACCCGCTCATGCAGATCTGCATTTACGGGGTCATGATTTTCCTGTTGACACAGGGCTCCCGGCTCATCGTTACTACCCGGGGCCGGCTGCTGGACATTGGCCAGTTTTCCACCCTGCTCACCTACAGCTTCCAGATCCTGGGATCCCTGATGATGCTGTCCATGATCATGGTGATGCTTACCTTTACGGAAGAATCGGTCCAGCGGGTCCGGGAAGTGCTGGAAGAAGCCAGTACCCTCACTTCTCCGGCTGATCCGGTGAAAACCGTCCGGGACGGCTCTGTGGATTTCCAGGGGGTCTCTTTTCAATATGAAGGGAGTACCGGGGAACCGGTGCTCCAGGACATTACCCTGTCCGTCCGGAGCGGGGAAGTGGTGGGGATCGTGGGAGGCACCGGCAGCGGCAAATCTTCCCTGGTCCAGCTGATTCCCCGGCTCTATGACGTGACCCAGGGTTCCGTCCAGGTGGGCGGGGTGGACGTGCGCCGGTACGACCTGGAAACCCTCCGGGAAAACGTGGCTATGGTGCTCCAGAAAAACCTGCTGTTTTCCGGTACGGTGGCGGACAACCTGCGCTGGGGAAATCCCCATGCCACCCGGGCCCAGCTGGAAGAAGCCTGCCGGTGGGCCTGTGCGGACGAATTCATCCGGCGGCTGCCCAAAGGATATGACACCTGGATCGAACAGGGGGGGACCAACCTGTCCGGAGGCCAGAAACAGCGGCTGTGCATTGCCCGGGCCCTGTTGAAACGGCCCAGGATCCTGATCCTGGACGACAGCACGTCGGCAGTGGACACCCGGACGGATCGGGCCATCTGGGACGCCCTGGCCACGGCCCTTCCCGGCACCACCACCTTCATCATCGCCCAGCGGCTGTCTTCCGTGGAACGGGCGGACCGGATCCTGGTGCTGGACAAGGGACGGATCCACGGTATGGGTACCCATGGAGAGCTGCTCCGGACCGATGACATCTACCAGGAAATGGCCCGGTCCCAGAATCTGCTGGAAAAAGAAAGGGAAAAGGAGGGGATGCTCCATGGCTGAGAAGAAAAACATCTTCAGCTGGAAAAAAGCCTGGCGGTTCTTCCGGACCCTGTGGGGGTTCTATCCCCGGCTGCTGCCCGGGATCCTGGTGCTGATCTTCATCAATGCGGGGATCCTGTCCCTGCCCGGGATCTTCATGCAGAAGGTGGTGGCCGTGCTGGAAAGGGCCTGGAACCAGCAGCTGCCCTGGGCGGCGGTCCAGCCGGAAATCTACGGCTATGTGCGGATCCTGGCCCTGCTGTACCTGGTGAGCCTACTGGCCAATGTAACCTACAACCAGCTGCTGGCGGTATTCAACCAGGGGAGTCTGGCCAAATTCCGGGAAAAGCTGTTCACCCATATGGAAACCCTGCCTCTGGGGTATTTCGACCGGCACCAGCGGGGGGACATCATGAGCTATTACACCAATGACGTGGAAGCCCTCCGGCAGATGATTTCCCAGTCCTTCCCTCAGTTGTGTGTCACCGCTGTGACGCTGACGGTGCTTTTGGCCATTATGCTGTATTACAGCCTGTGGATGAGCCTTGTGGTGGTGGGAGGCTCCCTCTGGTCCGTGGTCATTACCCGGAAAGTGGGGGGCCGGAGTGCCCGGTATTTCATGGAGCAGCAGCACACCCTGGCGGACTGTGAAGGCTTCATGGAAGAAAGCATCAACGGGGGCAAGGTGATCAAGGTGTTCAACCATGAGAGGGCAGCCCGGGCGGAGTTCGACCGGGTGAACCAGGCTCTTTTTGATGCCTCCTGCAAAGCCAACCAGTATTCCAACACCCTGATGCCCATATTGAACAATGTAAGCTATCTGATCTACATCATCGTGGCGGCCTGCGGAGGCCTGTTCCTGGAAAAACAGGTGCCCAACCTGTCCCTTTCCGGGCTGCCCTTCAGCCTGGCGGTGATGGTGCCATTTTTGGGCATGAGCCGGCAGTTTGCCACCAACATCCAGATGATCTCCCCCCAGATCAACGCCATGGTCATGGGCATGGCCGGGGCGGAACGGATCTTCGGGCTTTTGGACGAAAAACCGGAACAGGACAGCGGGACCGTGGAACTGCGGCCTCTGGAAGAAGGCACTGGGGTCCGGCACTGGGCCTGGGTGCTGCCGGGAAAAGCGGGAAAGGAAGAACTGCAGCCTCTCCAGGGAGAGGTCCATTTCCGCCATGTGGATTTCGGGTATGAAAAGGGCAAACCCATCCTCCAGGATATTTCCATCGATGCCCTGCCCGGCCAGAAAATCGCCCTGGTAGGGGCCACCGGCGCCGGGAAGACCACCATCACCAACCTGCTCACCCGGTTCTACGACATTGCTTCCGGGTCCATCACCTATGACGGGATCCCTCTGGAACAGATCCGGAAAGGGGCTCTCCGCCGGTCCCTGGGCATGGTGCTCCAGGATACGGTGCTGTTTACCGCCACGGTGCTGGAAAACATCCGGTACGGACGGCTGGACGCCACCGATGAGGAATGTGTGGCGGCGGCCAAAAGGGCCGGAGCGGACGATTTTATCCGGCACCTGCCCCAGGGGTATGCTACGGTGCTGAAAGGGGCCGGTGCCGGGCTCAGCCAGGGCCAGTGCCAGCTGCTGGCCATTGCCCGGGCGGCGGTGGCGGATCCTCCGGTGATGATTTTGGACGAAGCCACCTCCAGCATCGACACCCGGACCGAACAGATTGTCCAGCGGGGGATGGATGCCCTGATGGAAGGGCGGACCGTATTCGTCATCGCCCACCGGCTGTCCACCGTCCGGAACGCGGACCAGATCCTGGTACTGGATCACGGCAGGATCCGGGAGCAGGGAACCCATGAACAGCTGCTGGCCCAGAAGGGGATGTACTGGCAGCTGTACACGGGAGCGTTTGAGCTGGAATGACAAAAAGGGGACTGTTGCATGAGCAACAGTCCCCTTTTTGGGGCCGCGGCTGAGGCTGTGAATCAATTCACAGCCTCTTTGCACTTCTTTATGAACTTCTCCGGATCCCGGACGTAATCATACCGGATCGCTTCTTTGCCTTTTCCGATAACCAGGGTGCCGTAGCCGGCTTTCCGGCCCAGGAACCCCTGTTCCATGGTCATCTGGGCGGCCATGTCCAGGGGAATCATGTACTGCTTCTTCTTGAATGCTCCTTTGAACAGCACCAGCCGTTTGTTGGTAAGGAGCAGCAGCTGGGATTTATAGTACATGAACCGGAAGCAGAGCCAGATCAGCCCTGCCGGCACGTACAGAATCAGCACCACCAGAGGCCAGAAAAAATACATCAGGGACCGATCCGCCCGGGCCAGGGGTTTCTCTTCTTCTTCGTCCATGGGCCGGGTTTCCGCCTCTTCTGCCTCATCTTCCGCCGGCAGGTTCGGGGCGGCTGCCTCCTGGGAAGCCTGGGCTTCCGTCTGTTCCGTCTTTTTTTCTTCCGAAGCGTCCGCCGCTGTATCCGGGGACGCCTGGCTGTTTTCCGCTGTTTCGGGATTTTCCTGCTGATTGGGTTCCATAGCGCATCTCTCCTTCATGATTGTCGTCTTCCCCGATTATACCATATCCGCTTTCCCTTGCCACCTTTCTTCTTCCGTACTATACTATTCCATGGTTATTTTTGACAATGGGAGGTTTGGTACCTTGGTGAACATACAGAAAAAACTGGCTTTGCTGGTGGCAGGCCTGATATGTGCCTGTACCTTCAGCATCCCCGGGATTTCCGGAGCTGCGGCAGGAGAAACGGCAGGAGCCCCGTCCCTGGTCTTTGACAGCGATCCGGGCAGCGATGATGCCCTGGCCCTGTTTCTGATGAAGCAAAGGCAGGTAGTACCGGATTTGGTTCTGGCTACCTATGGCAATGCCCCGGAAAAGCAGACCAGCAGCAACCTGGTGCTGGTCCTGGGGGATCTGGAACTGGATCTGCCGGTATACCACGGGGCGGACCGTCCCTGGAAGGGGAAAAAGCCCAGATACCGGGAACCCGGATTCAACGGGAAGGATGGTCTTTTGGGCCTTTCGGATACCTTCCGGGATAAAAACGAAAAAAACGGCCGGAAACTGGTTCAGCCCGGCAGCCTGGAAGAAGCCCGGGAAAAACTGAAACAGCACCGGCACATCACCTATGTGGCCACCGGCCCTCTGTCTACCCTCGCAGCCCTGGTCCAGGATCCGGACATCAAAAGCCGGATCGACCAGGTGTACATCCTGGGAGGCCAGTTGGCGGCTCCGGATCCGGAAACCCCGGGGGAAGCCAACTTCGCCTGGGACCCCAAAGCGGTGAAAATCGTAATGGAAAGCGGATTGGACATTACCCTGTTCCCGGTGGAACTCACCGGTACCCAGTACATTGAAGAAGAAGAGATCCAGAATCTGTCCCGGCAGGGTACCTGGCCGGAATTCCTGGATCTGATCCGGGCCAACCAGGCTGCCCATGCCAAAGCCGGGGAAGAGAATGCGGCGGTGCTGCCGGCTATTTTCCCGGTGCTCTATCAGCTGGCTCCGGAACAGTTCGCCGTGGAGGACCGGCGGATCACCGTGGGCAAGAACGGACAACTCCAGGAAAATCCCCAGGGGACCCTGGTCCATGCAGTGCTGGGCGTGAATCCCCGGTATCAGTGGAAAGCCCTGGAAAAGAGCTTCGGTCAGTAAACTGTGCCCTGGCCGGAAAAATGTGGTATCATAAAGCAGAGAAATGGGCCTGCCTTGAGCCGAGGCCTTCTGCAAAGGGGATATGAACATGAAATCTACGCTGCGCCGTACCTGGGCGGAAATCGATCTGGACGCCCTGGCCTACAACTATCATAAAATCCGGGAACACATCGGACCCAAGGTGAAATTCCTGGGAGTGGTGAAGGCGGATGCCTACGGCCACGGAGCCGTCCAGGTGGGGAAACTGCTCCAGTCCCTGGGCGCCAACTATCTGGCGGTGAGCAGCATCGACGAAGCCATGGAACTCCGGTTCAACGGCATCACCATGCCCATCCTGATCCTGGGCCATACCCCCCGGGAACAGGTGGACCGGCTGATCTGCTTCAACATCACCCAGGCGGTGACCTGTGAAGCCAAGGCCCTGGAATACAGTGAAGAAGCCGTGAAGTACGGGGGAACCCTGAAGATCCATGTGAAGGTGGATACGGGCATGTCCCGGCTGGGGTACATCTGCGAGGGAGATTATTTCGAACACGGGGTGGAGGGGATTATCCACGCCTGCAGTCTGCCCGGGCTGGAGCCGGAAGGGATCTTCACCCATTTCGCCGTGGCCGATGAACCGGGAGAAGAGGCCCTGGCCTATACCCGGCACCAGTTCCAACTGTTCAAAAATGTCTGCGACGAAGTGGAAAAACGGACCGGAAAGAAATTCAAACTCCGCCACTGCGCCAATACCGGAGCCACCACCCTGTTCCCCGATACCCATCTGGACATGGTCCGGCCGGGGCTGCTGCTTTACGGCTATGGAGAACACGCCCGGATCCTGGGGCTGAAGCCGGTGATGGCGGTGAAGACCACCATCAGCACCATCAAGATCTATCCCAAAGGGACCAGGATCAGCTACGGAGGCATCTACACCTGTGACAGGACTACCCGGATGGGGGTGGCGCCCATCGGGTACGCCGACGGGTTCATGCGCTGCCTGTCCAACCGGTGTGGTTTCGTGACGGAGCAGGGCCTGGCTCCCCAGCGGGGACGGATCTGCATGGATATGTGCATGGTGGACCTGACGGACAAGCCGAAAGTGGACGTGGGCAGCGAACTGGAACTGTTCGGCACCCACCAGTCCCTGGATGAATTGGCCGCCCTGGCCGGCACCATTCCCTACGAAATCACCTGCAACATCAGCAAGCGGGTGCCCCGGGTGTATGTGCAGGACGGGAAAGTAGTGGAAAAAGAATTGCTGCTGAGAATGTGAAAAACGGGGCTGTTGCATACGCAACAGCCCCGTTTTCTTACAACAGCGGTACGATTACTCCGCTCCACACCGCCGACAAGGGCATCACCAGGGCCATGGCCGGGATCATATCGGCTATGGGGAAATCTTTCAGCTGGAGCATCCGGAACCCGGTGGCCAGGAGCAGGGTGCCTCCGCAGGCCTTGAAATCTCCGATCATGTCCGGAGTGCAGAAGGGCAGCAGGGCATTGGCCAGAACGAACAGGCACAGGAAGATCACCAGCTGGGGCAGGGCGATGAAGCTGACGATGATCCCCAGTTCACAGGCAAAAAGGGCTGCCGTAGGCAGGTCCATGATGGATTTGGCGATGAGGATGCTGTGATCCCCGGCCATGCCGGACACCATGCTGCCGTAGATCCCGGTGCCGCTGGCGCAGAACAGCACAATGATGGTGATCAGCCGGCTTTCATATTCTTCCCTGGGAATCAGGCTGTCCCCAGTGGAAGCGGGCAGCACCCGGCTGATCAGTTTTTCCAGGTTCCGGGATCCGTTGACAATCCGGTCCCCCAGGTGGATCCCCAGGCCCACAATGGTGCCGGCAATCACCGCAAACACCACCGCCGGCAGATTCTTCATGAAGGTAATGGAGATGACTCCCATCAAAAGGGCACAGGAGCCGAACACTGTGGTCAGCTTCTCCTTGAAATCCTCCGAAAGCCGCGGCCCCAGGAAATTCCCCAGGATTCCCCCCAGTACCACCGCAGCCACATTCATCAAAACCCCAATTGGCATAACAAATCCCCCTCAAAAGTATGTATCATTACTATTTTACTATAAATTGGGCATGAAAAAAAGGGCTGCACCCAGTGTGCAGCTCTTCTTTCTTATTCTTCTGTCAACGCTTCTTCCACACCTTTGGCCAGTTGATCGGCACAGGAGGTGGCTTTATCCCCGCAGGTGTTGCCTTTCAGCAGTTCCACCGCATGGCGGGCATCGGCGCCTTCCAGCAGTTTGCTGATGGCGGACAGGTTGCCGGGGCAGCCTCCCTGGAAATGGATATTGTGGAGCTTGCCGTCTTCCAGACCGAATTCAATCTGGCGGGCGCAGGTTCCCTGGGTCTTTACGGTAAAGTTTTTCATGGGTGTGTACTCCTCAAAAGATTTATGGGCAAACCGGAGGTCCGGTTGTGCTTTCTTAATGATTGGCAATGGAGGCGAAAAAGGCCTGGACCACATCCGGGTCGAACTGGATCCCGGCCAGATCCCGGATCACCTGGGGGCTTTTGCAGCCGGCAATCTGCCACTGACGGGTGCAGGGATTGCATTTCCGGTCGTAGAAATTGGCCACGGCGATGATCCGGCTGCCGATGGGGATATTGACTCCCTTCAGCCGTTTGGGGTAGCCGCTGCCGTCCCAGTTTTCGTGGTGGTGGAGGATGATTTTCATGATATGGGCAAAGGCCGGGATATTTTCCACCATGCTGGCCCCGGCTTCACAGTGCCGCCGGTAGGCCGCCCGTTCCCGGATATTGAAATAGGGATATTTGGCCAGGATGGTGTTGGGGATGGACAACTGCCCGATATCATGGAGCAGGGCCGCCGTTTTGATGCAGCCGACCTCGTTGAGAGGCAGCCCCATTTTGATGGCCGTGGCAGCGGCATAGTTGGCCACCTGCTGGCTGTGGAGAAAGAGCCCGTGGCTTTTCAGTTCCAGCAGTTTCAGGAACCCCTGTACGATTTCCGTGGTATCGGTATCTGTGGGAAAATCCAGGAATTGGGGAATGGTGATCATGAGAATTCGACCTTTGCTTGAGATTTCTATCCGCTTTCAGTATACACTAAAAACGTTCCTTTGTGAATTTCCGGTTGCCAAAGTTTTCCCCGGCTTTTATAATAGAACAAACAACTCAGGTCTGTGGTTGCAAGTCGATGCCAGTTGCAGGCAAAACGATCCACGTAAGCAATGAAAAGCCATTGTGAGCACGGTGCAGCTTAGAAGTAAGTCCTGCCGCGAAAAGCGAGAGAAGCAGTAGTGGGGAGCATGAGGCTTAGGAGCGAACCTTCCAGCAGGCGGGTGTGGGGGCGAAAACCAGGTCAGCTGAGTTGTTTTTTTGTATTTTTATTAAAAAGCTGTTGCATAATAATACATAGAGTCGTATAATTAATCCCAATCAAAGCCATACAATACGGAAAGGGCTGAATGAGGGAGGAATAATTATGAAAAAGATTCTAGCTGCGATCTGCCTGTTCGCTGCACTGATGGGAACCCTGGGCTGCGGAGGCAGCCAGACTGCCGGAACCAAACCGGCGGAGAAGAAGGAACTGATCGTAGGGACGGAGCCTTCCTTTGCGCCCTTTGAATTCCCGGACAAACAGAGCGGAGAGCTGACCGGGTTCGATCTGGACCTGATCAAGGCCATGGGGAAAAAGGCCGGGTTTGAGAAAGTCACGGTGAAAGGCATGGGCTTCGATGCCCTGATCCCTGCCCTGGACGCCGGCAACATCGACGTGGCCATTGCGGGCATGAGCATCACCGATGCCCGGAAACAGAAGGTGAACTTCACGGATCCTTACTATGAATCCGGTCTGGCCACCGTGGTCCGGAAGGACAACAACGCCATCAAGAGCCTGGAGGATCTGAAAGGGAAGACTATCGCCGTCCAGCTGGGGACCACCGGGGCTGACGCCGCCGGGAAAATCGAAGGGGCTACGGTAAAGACCTTTGATACCTCCGATACCGCCTGCCTGGAACTGAAGAACGGGGGAGCCGATGCGGTAATCAGTGACCTGCCGGTGCTCCAGTACTTCCTGAAACAGGGGGGCAGCGAATATGCCAAGATGGTGGGAAAACCCACCAAAGGGGACATGTACGGCATCGCCACCGCCAAAAAGAACAAAGCGCTCAGCGACAAGCTGAACAAAGCTCTGGGAGAACTGAAAAAGAGCGGGGAATATCAGAAAATCTATGACAAGTGGTTTAAGTAAAGGGGTTGCTGCATGAGCAGCACCCCTTTTTTTGGTCGCGGGCTACTGGATAGAACCTGTCCTTCGACCAGGTTCTTCTTATTGTGTATAACCGTAGGGGGCGCAGGCCCGGCGCCCCGCAAAATGCACAGATAATCGATGATTTGGCGGGCTGCCCGGCGTGCAGCCCCTACGGTATCGATTTACACGTTCAAAAATTTGCCTGCAAATTTTTCATTTGGCTCGAGACCCGAGACTGAGCCGCTATGCGGCTCACGAGGCCGGGGTGTTGCACATAACGTGCAACACCCCCTTGTCAGCGGTCAGCGGCCGACGGAAGGCAAATGCCGGGTATTTGCCCTGCCATATCCCCTCTAAAAAAACTGTTGACAGAAACCAGCAAATCGTGTATTATAAACAAGTCAGCTGATTCAAACGGAGTGGTACTCAAGTGGCTGAAGAGGACGGTTTGCTAAATCGTTAGGGGGGTTAAACCCCGCGAGAGTTCGAATCTCTCCCACTCCGCCATTCAAAATCAAAACCTGCCTGTGGGCAGGTTTTTTTGTGCCTAAAAAAGGCGGCTGTAAAAAATGAAAAATCATTTTTTACAGCCGCCTTCGGTCCCTTATTTCTCCGGTACCAGATCCCCGATACCGTTGAGGATGTAATGGGGCTGATAGGAAAACTGCTTGATGTTTTCCCGGTTGGAGACCCCGGTGAGCACCAGCACCGTTTCCATGCCCGATTCCACCCCGCCGATCACATCCGTATCCATCCGGTCCCCGATCATCACCGCGTCTTCCGAATGGACCCCCAGCCGTTTCAGGCCGGTGCGCATCATCAGGGGGTTGGGTTTGCCGATGAAATAGGCCTTTTTCCCGGTGGCCAGTTCGATGGGGGCGATGAGAGCCCGGCAGGCCGGGATGATCCCCCGGTCGCTGGGGCCGGTCATGTCGCTGTTGGTGCCGATGAGTTTGGCTCCCTTGTGGATCAGCTCCGTGGCCTTGATGATCATTTCATAATTGTACCCGTTGGTTTCGCCCACCACTACATATTCCGGGTTCACGTCGTTGTAGGTGATGCCTGCGTCATACAGGGCGTTCATCAGCCCATGGGCCCCGATGATGTAGGCGGAGCAGCCGGGGGCCTGGGTCTTCAGGAAATGGGCCGTGGCCAGGGCGCTGGTGTAAAAGTGGCTTTCTTCGATGTCCAGTCCCATGGCCTGGAGCTTTTTCCGCAGTTCCAGGGGAGACCGTTCACTGGAGTTGGTCAGGAACAGGAACTGTTTCTTTTCCTTCTGGAGCCAGGCCACGAATTCCTTAACACCGGGCAGCAGGGTGCTGCCATGGTAGATCACACCGTCCATATCACTGATAAAACCTTTTTTCGAGCGGATAATATTTAAATCACGCATAAAAAACCTCCTTGTTGCCAGAAAATAATTCTTATTGTTACATTATGACCTTATTTTCAGAAAAACACAATAAGATTCTGCAAAGATCTTGTTAAAAAATGGTAAAATTTGCGCCATTTTCTCCGAAAAAGACATACTTGCCCTCCGGGAAACCCTCTGCCCGTGCAAGCACGGGGCCTTTCCCCCTTTCAGGGGGACACAGGCCTTCGGCCAACCACCCAACCACTTAATCACTTACCCACTTACCCTGCTACTCCGCACTTTCCCCTCTTCCCCCCATATGGTACAATAAGATATTGCCAAGGAGTGAAATCATGAATGCAAAACGACCTTTACTGACGGCAGTGGAAAACTACCGTCTTCAACATGTATATCCTCTCCATACCCCCGGTCACAAAGGGGGACGGGGAGCGGATCCGGCACTCCGCCATCTGGTGGGGGACGTGGCTCTTGCCAGCGACGTGTCCCTGATGGTGGAACTGGACGACATCCATCACCCGGAAGGGTGCATCCGGAAAACGGAAGAACTGGCGGCCCGGCTTTACGGGGCGGACCGGTGTTTTCTGGGCGTCAACGGCACCACCGGGGTGATCCACGGGATGCTGCTGGGAGCCCTGAAACCGGGGGATAAGATTTTGATCCCCCGGAACAGCCACCGGAGCGTTTTGGGAGCCCTGGTGCTGGGAGGTTTCCATCCGGTGTATGTACAGCCGGCCTATGATCCCCAGTGGAGGCTTACTCTCCAGGTGACGCCGGAACAGGTGGCAGAGGCCCTGGAAAAGGACCCCTCCATCCAGGCGGTGTTCCTGACCACCCCCAACTATTTCGGCCTGGCGGCGGAAACCCGGAAAATCGCAGACATTGCCCACGCCCACGGCGCCCTGCTGCTGGTGGACGAGGCCCACGGACCCCATCTGGGGTTCACGGATCAGCTGCCTCCCGGGGCCATGGAATCCGGTGCCGATGCAGCAGCCCAGAGCACTCACAAAATCGTGGGGGCCATGACCCAGTGCAGCCTGCTCCAGGTGCGTTATGACCGGATCTCTCCGGAAGCCATGGAAGGGGCCATGAGCCTGGTGACCACCACCAGCCCCAACTATCTTCTGATGGGAGCCCTGGATGCAGCCCAGGCCCAGCTGGCAGAGCAGGGGAAAGCCATGGGAGAAGCGTCGGTACGGGCAGCCGGTGTACTCCGCCGGATGCTCCACCAGGTGCCCGGCCTTCCTGTCCTGGAACAGGAACTGGTGGGCAAGGGAGGCGTGGCCGCCCTGGATCCGGGGAAGATCACTCTCCAGGTCAGCGCTTTGGGGGTCACCGGTCCGGAAGCGGCGGATGCCCTCCGGCAGGCGGGCATCGCAGTGGAACTGGTGGACGAAGACCATGTACTGCTGCTGGTGACCTACGCTGATGAGGGACCGGAACTGGAAAAAATGGGCCGGACCCTCTGTCAGGTGCTGGAAGCCATCCGGAAGCCGGAACGGGACCTGAAGCCCGTGCCTCCGGTGGCGGCGCTGCCGGAAATGGTGAAGCTCCCCCGGGAGGCGTTCTTTGCCGGCCACAGACCGGTGGAGTTTGAAAAGGCGGCAGGGCTGATCTCCGGAGAGACCATCAGCTTCTATCCTCCGGGAATCCCTCTGGTGATGCCCGGAGAGCGGATCACCGGAGAACTGATCCGGTACTGCCGGGAAATGCAGGAAAGAAAACTGCTGGTGAGCGGTCCCCGGGATAGCTCTCTCCAGCAGATCGAGGTACTGATATGAAGAAACAAGGATTGTTCATTACCCTGGAAGGGCCGGACGGAGGCGGCAAGACCACCCAGGCCCAGCAGCTGGCCCGCTGGTTCCGGCTTTACGGACGGGAGGTGCTGATCACCCGGGAACCGGGAGGGACCCCCACGGCGGAAAATATCCGGGAACTGGTGCTGGATCCGGCTCTGGACCTTTCCGCGGAAACGGAAACCCTGCTCCAGCTGGCCGCCCGGGCGGACCATGTGGCCCAGGCCATCCGGCCGGCTCTGGCGGCAGGGCAGGTGGTGCTCTGCGATCGGTTCAGCGATTCCACCCTGGTCTACCAGGGTATCCTCCGGAACATGGATCTGGCTCAGTTGCGGAAGCTGAACGATTTTGCCACCCGGGGCCTCCGGCCGGATGTGACCCTGCTTTTGGACGGGGATCCCCGGGAACTGGTAAAACGCCGGGAAGACCGGGGCACCGTGGATAAATTCGAACTCCAGGGACTGGAATTCCAGGACCGGATCCGGGCGGGCTATCTCCAACTGGCCCAGGAGGAGCCGGATCGGATCCTGGTGGTGGATGCTCTCCGGGAACCGGAAGTGGTGACGGAGGAAATCATCCGGAAACTGGAAAAATGGGTATAACCGGGCAGGAAGGGGAAAGCCATGTGGGAATCCATCATCGGACATGAAACCAACAAAACCTTCCTGGAGAATATGCTCAAAGGGACCCGGAAGACGCCTTCTCTGCTGTTCTGTGGGCCGGAAGGCATCGGGAAGAAAAAAATGGCCCGGGCCTTCGCCAAAAGTTTCCTGTGCCTGGAAGATCCCCTGGTCCCCTGTACCTGCCGGAGCTGCCGGGCCATGGACAGTGACAGCCATCCGGATTTCATCCAGGTGGAGCCCGGGGGCAAAAGCCGGACCATCGGGGTGGAGGCCATCCATCAGCTGGCGGCCAGTGCTGCCTTCGGGCCCGTATTGTCCCGGTACAAGGTGTGTCTCATCGATGAGGCCCATACCCTCCGGGAAGAGGCCCAGAACAGCCTGCTGAAGCTGCTGGAGGAGCCCCCGGACTACTGGCTGTTCCTTTTGGTGGCAGACGGCCGGGAAAAACTGCTGCCCACCATCCGGTCCCGGGTGATGGAGCTCCGGTTCGATCCTCTTTCCATGGCGGAAACGGAACAGGTGCTGGCGTCCATCCATCTGGGAGAAGGGGACCGTCCGGAAGATATGGCTGAAGAGGACCTGGCCCAGGTGGAAGCCAAATGGCGCCGGGAATTGCCGGTGCTGGCCCGGCTGGCAGGAGGTTCTGCCGGCAAGGCCCTGACCTGGTTCCGGCTGGATGCCTTGAAGCTGCGGGAAAACATCCTGGACCTGCTGGAACAGGCGGGCCGGGAGGATATCCTGGTCTACGCGGACAGCCTGCCTTGGATGCTGAAAAACGACCGGCAGGAGAGCCTGGTGCTCATGGAGCTGCTGCTCCTCCTGTTACGGGACGGTCTGATCCTGGAAAGCGGGCTGCCCCAGGTTTTGTACAATGAAGATCTGCGCCAGAGGCTGGGCCTGTGTTTTGCAGGCTGGTCGGAGAAGATGCTCCGTCAGGCCCTGGAACTGGAAGAAAAGTGCCGCCGGGCCCTGGCGTCCTTTGTGACCCGCCGGATGGCAGTGGAGGCTCTGGCACTGGAACTCCATGGAATGCTGGAATAAAGGAGAAAAAATGGTAACCATCGTTGGAATCCGGTTCAAACGGGCCGGGAAGATCTATTATTTTTCCCCGGGGAACTACGACCTGGCAAAGGGAGACCATGCCATTGTGGAAACCTCCCGGGGCATTGAATACGGGGAAGTGGTGATTCCCCGGCAGGAAGTGGAGGACAGCAAGATTGTCTCTCCTCTGAAAACGGTGATTCGGAAGGCTACGGAAGCCGACGCCCGGAAAGTGGCGGAAAACCACCGGAAAGAAAAAGAAGCCTTTGTGATCTGTGAGAAAAAAATCGCTGCCCGGAAGCTGGAAATGCGTCTGGTCAACGTGGAATACACTTTTGATGTGGGCAAGATCATCTTCTATTTCACCGCCGACGGCCGGATCGATTTCCGGGAACTGGTGAAGGATCTGGCGGCAGTGTTCCGCACCCGGATTGAGCTGCGGCAGATCGGGGTCCGGGACGAAGCCAAGATGCTGGGAGGCATCGGCTGCTGCGGCCGTCCTTTGTGCTGCTCCACCTTCCTGGGGGATTTTGAGCCGGTGTCCATCAAAATGGCCAAAGAACAGAACCTGTCCCTGAATCCCACCAAGATCTCCGGAATCTGCGGCCGGCTCCTGTGCTGCCTGAAATATGAAAGCGACATGTACTGCGGCAACTGCTGCAAGAAACGGGAAAAGAAAAAGGAACCCCGGCCCATGGTGCCCCGTCCCGGGATGAAAGTGGTGACCCCCAGCGGGGAAGGGATGGTCATGACCATCAGCCGCCGGGAACAGACCGTGACGGTGGAACTGTCCCCGGGGAACCGGGTGGTGGTCTCCTGGGATGAGATCGTGGAATCCTCCCGGGCGGAGAAGTAATGGAAAATACGGAACGGCTGGACTGCCTGCCGGACGGGACCACCCGGATCTGGCAGGACAGCCGGGAATTCTGCTTTACCACGGATGCGGTGTTCCTGGCCGCTTTTCCCCACTTGGTCCGGAAGGCCAAGGCCCTGGAACTGGGCTGCGGCACCGGGGCGGTGAGCCTGCTTCTGGCCAACCGGGGAGCGGAAAAGGTGCTGGGGGTGGATGTGAATCCCCATGTGGTGGATCTGTTCCAGCGGAGTATCCGGGAAAACCATCTGGAACACCGGGTGGAGGGCCGGGTGTGCGATTTGCGGGAATACCGGACCCAGCTGCCCTGCGATGCCCTGGACCTGGTGGCGGCCAATCCGCCCTACCGGATCGGGGGACGGCGGCGTCAGGTGGGTCAAGCCGCCTGTCATGAAACAGGCACCACCCTGGAGGATTTTTTTGCGGCCGCCGCCTGGTCCCTGAAGACCCGGGGCCGGTTCGCTCTGGTCCAGCTGCCGGAACGGTTCACCGACGCGGTGAAGCTGGGGATCCGGTACCAGCTGGAACTGAAACGGCTTCAGTGGGTCCATGCCTATGTGGACCGGCCGGCCTGGATCTTCCTGGCGGAATTCGTCAAAGGGGGGAAGCCCGGACTGGAAGTGCTGCCCCCGTTGTGCATGTACGATCCGGACGGTTCCTACAGCCGGGAAACACTGGCCTATTATGCATTGAAAGGGGACGAAACCCATGGAAAATAATAAAGGGACCCTGTACCTGTGCGCCACTCCCATCGGGAACCTGGAAGACATGACTCCCCGGGCGGTGCGGGTGCTCCAGGAGGCGGATCTGATCGCCGCGGAAGATACCCGGCATACCCGGCAGCTGCTGACCCATTTCGGAATCCACGGCCAGCTGATCAGCTACCATGAACACAACAAGGAAAAACAGGGGCCGGTGCTGCTGGAAGCCCTGGAGGCAGGGAAAAACATCGCCCTGGTCACTGACGCCGGATTTCCGGGGATATCGGACCCGGGAGAGATGATCGCCCAGCAGGCCATTGCTGCCGGGATCCCGGTGGTTCCGGTGCCGGGGGCCAATGCCTGCCTCACGGCCCTGGTGGCTTCCGGGCTCCCCAGCACTCCCTTCTTTTTTGGGGCCTTCCTGCCCAAAAGCCGGAAAAACAGGAAGGAAAAGCTGGAGGAATGGAAGCATATCCCGGCTACCCTGGTACTGTATGAAGCCCCTCACCGGATCCTGGACGTGCTCCAGGACATGGAGGAAGTGTGGGGAGACCGGAAAATGACCCTGGGACGGGAACTTACCAAGCTCCACGAAGAGTTCTTCCGGGGGACCATTTCCACCTGCCGCCAGCATTTGCTGGAAAATCCTCCCCGGGGAGAATTCGTCCTGGTGGTGGAACAGGGAAAAATGGAAAAACAGGAGCCCCAGGGGGACCCGCTGGAGGCAGTGAAAGACCTGATGGCCCGGGGTACGGACAAAAAAGAAGCCCTGGCCCAGGTGGCCAAGGCTTACAAAGTGCCCAAACGGGAGCTTTACAACCGTCTGGTCAAAGAAGAATAGGGAGAATTCCCTTTGGATTCCATCAGTTCCTGACAGATGACCCGGATTTCCGGAGCGAAGAGGCTGTCTTTGGGCCAGATGAAATCAAAAGGGTGGACCATGGAAAAATCTTTCAGAGGCAGCAGCCGGACCCGACCGGCGGCTGCCTCTTTTTCTACGGCAATCCGGTACAGGAAAGTGATGCCGCAGTCCTCTTCCAGCAGCTGGATCAGGGCGTGCATGTTTCCCACCTGGGCCCGGTGGGCGAACTGGTCCAGGGTAATGCCCTGGAGGGCCAGGTTCCGTTCCAGGATGTTCCGGGTCCCGGAACCAGGTTCCCGGACCAGCAGCCGTTCCGGCAGAAGATCCCGGCACAGCTGGGGCTCCCGGGCAAACTGGTGCCGGGCGGCGCATACCGGGACGAACGGTTCCAGCCGGAACAGCAGGTGGTCATAGGATTCCGGAGGATAGTACCCTTCCACCAGGGCAAAATCCAACGTCCCCCGGTCCAGCTGCTGGAGCAGTTCCCGGGTATTCCCGAAAATCAGGGTCAGTTCCACCTCCGGATGGGCCTTCAGATACTGGGCTGCCGGCCGGGCAATGCCGTATTCCCCGATGGTAAGGGTCACCCCGAAGGTGAGACGGCGGACACCCTGCTGACAGGCTTCCATCTTCCGGACCAGCAGGGCCTCATCGGTCTGGAGCAGTCGGGCGTAGGCGGCCAGGGTCTTTCCGGCAGGGGTCAGTTCCAGGTTCCGGCCCCGGTGGGCAAAAAGAGGCAGCCCGTATTTCTTTTCCAGGGTGTGGATGTGCTGGGAAACCGCCGGCTGGGTCAGGAACAGTTTCCGGGCCGCCTGGGTGAAGTTCATGGTTTCACAGACCGTCAAAAAAGTGCGCAGCTGGGTATCCATCAGTTCCTCCATAAGGGTATTTTATGGGTTCATTATAAACCATAATTTCCGCTTTTTAAATAGAGCATCTATAATACAACAAGATGCTTTGAAGTGAAGGAGGAAGTTACTGATGGAAAAAAGAGGAAAAGGAATCCTGGCCTGTCTGGCCATTGCCCTGCCGTCCTGGCTGCTGGGGCAGCATTTCCCGGTGGTGGGAGGACCGGTGATTGCCATTCTCCTGGGGATGGTCATTACCCTGTTCTGGAAGGAGAAAGGGGCGGCGGCTCCGGGTATCCAGTGGACCAGCAAAATCATCCTCCAGTCGGCAGTGGTGTTCCTGGGATTCGGGCTGGATCTCCATGTGGTGGCGGCTACGGGGAAACAGTCCCTGCCCATTATCCTGGCTACCATTACCACCTCCCTGGTGCTGGCCTATGGACTCCACCGGCTTATGGACATCCCCACGAAAATCTCCACTCTGGTGGGGGTGGGGTCTTCCATCTGCGGGGGATCCGCCATTGCCGCCGCGGCTCCGGCCATCCATGCGGATGATGAAGAAGTGGCCCAGGCCATTTCCGTCATCTTCTTCTTCAACGTACTGGCGGCCATCCTGTTCCCCCTCCTGGGGTCGGCACTGGGATTCAGCACCACCAGCGGGGAAGGGTTCGGGATCTTTGCAGGCACGGCGGTGAATGACACTTCCTCTGTAACTGCGGCCGCAGCCACCTGGGACAGCATGTGGAACCTGGGGACCGCTACCCTGGACAAGGCTGTGACGGTGAAGCTTACCCGGACCCTGGCCATTATCCCCATTACTCTGGGCCTGTCCCTGTATTACGGGAAGAAAGAAGCGGCGACCGGGAAAAAGTTCCGTTTGGCCCAGGCTGTTCCCGTGTTTGTGCTGTATTTTATCCTGGCGTCCCTGGTCACCACCCTGGCCCTCCAAATGGGCATTTCAGCCACCCTGTTTGCCCCCATGAAGACCCTGAGCAAGTTTCTCATCGTTATGGCCATGGCTGCCATAGGGCTGAACAGTAACCTTGTGAAACTGATCCGCACTGGCGGCAAACCCATTCTTCTGGGAGGATGCTGCTGGATTGGCATCACTGTGGTGAGCCTGGCTCTGCAACAAGTGCTGGGATTGTGGTGAGAGGACGCAGGGAATCCCGTATTGTCAGAGGCCAAACGCTGCCGCGTCTGGCCTCCATTTCTATACTTTTTTGCTCTTTTCAACCCCTTGAACTCGCTGGTGCAGTTCCTGCTGGAGTCGTTCCATGTCTTCGGCGGTTTTTACAAAGGAATAGCCGATGGAATCCGCCTGAGCGGCGTGAGTGGGCAGGGTTACCATAATTCGGGTGCCTGTCTTCTTTTCCATGATATAATAAATTTTAAAGCACCATTTGCAAGGGAGGAATGGAAACAGTATGAATGACGATTCACGTTTTGCCAAACAGCTCCGGTTCATCCTGGAGCTGGACAAGGAAAAGATCATTCTCCGGCAGACCCATCTGACCGGATACCGGCGGCAGGAAAACGATGCGGAACATGCCTGGCATATGGGGGTGATGGCCTGTTTATTGAAGGAATACGCCAACGAACCTTTTGACCTGGCCCGGACCCTTTTGATGATCCTTCTCCACGATGTGGTGGAAATCGATGCCGGGGACACCTATGCCTACGACCCGGATGCGGTGAAGACCCAGCGGGAACGGGAGGAAAAGGCGGCGGACCGGATTTTCGGACTGCTGCCGGAAGACCAGGCCCGGGAATTCCGGGACCTGTTTGAGGAATTCGACCGGGGAGACACCCCGGAAGCCCGGTATGCCCATGCCCTGGACAATTTCCAGCCCATCCTTCTCAATGACGCCAACAACGGAAAAGACTGGCGGCTCCACCAGGTGGGCCGGCAGCAGGTGGAAAAACGGAATGCCCGGACCCACGAAGGCAGCGAAAAAATCGCCCAGGCCGTCCAGGCCATCATTGACAGGAATGTGGAGAAGGGGAACCTGAAGCCGTAACAGCAGGGAAGAGTGAAGAGGGGGCTGGCGGCAATCAAACGGTACCTTGGGTACCGTGGGGACGCTGATCCGATGCCCCACAAAACAGTGAGGAGGAGATCGTGTGGACAAACGATGGATCTGTATTTTCTGCCTTTGCCTGATGACCCTTACGGGCACCGCCTGTGCCCGGACTCCAGAACCGGCGGGACCGGAGAAGGGGAAAAATCCCCCGGTCCAGGAACCTTACCGTCCCCGGAAGGTGGAAGGGCCAGTGGGGCTGGTGTGGGACTGGCAGGCTCCGGGAGAAAAGCCTTCCACCCTGGCCAGGGAGAAGAAGCTTCCCGGGATCACCGTCCTTTCTCCCAGCTGGTTCGTGATCCGGGATACGGATGGGAATATGGAAGAAAAGAACGCCTCCCTGGACTATGCGCCCCAGGCCCATGCCAAGGGATACCGGGTGTGGGCCCTTATTACCAACGGGTTCGACCCGGACCTGACCCACGGGCTTTTGGACAATCCGGCCGGCCGGAAAAATGCAGCAGAAGGGCTCCTGGCCCTGGCCCGAAAGTACCAGCTGGACGGCATCAACCTGGATTTCGAGAACATCCGGGCAGAAGACAGCGACCGGCTCACCGCCTTTGTGGGAGAAATCGCAGGGCCCCTCCGCCAGGAAGGGTACACGGTATCCATAGACGTGACCGTGCCTTCTGACAACGGGAACTGGTCCCGGTGCTATGACCGGAAGGCCCTCAGCGAACAGGTGGACTATGTAATGCTCATGGCCTACGATGAACACCACCGGCTGTCCAAAGTAGCCGGCTCTGTAGCCAGCCTGCCCTGGGTGGAACGGGGAATCCGGAAGACCCTGGAAGAAGTGCCGGCGGAAAAACTGGTGCTGGGGATGCCTCTCTACATGCGGGACTGGAAAGAAGAAAACGGAATGGTCAGCGCCAAAACCCTTTCTATGCCCGGAGCCCGGAAGCTGATCGCTGAAAAGGGCCTGGTGCCTGCCTGGCGCAGCGAGGAAGCCCAGTATTATTTTGAATACCGGGAACAGGGGGTGCTCCATCGGGTATGGCAGGAAGATGCCCGGAGCCTGGCCCTGAAGAACGCCCTGATCAGCCGGTACAACCTGGCCGGCAGCGCCTACTGGAGGAAAGGTCTGGAAGAGCCGGAAGTGTGGGAAATTCTGGCGGATGCGAATTTCTTGTTGAATAAAAATAAATAAAGATGTATAATTTATCCATCAAATAACGAAATAGCCAGTATATGGGCCAAATGAGGAGGAATATTTATGAAGAAAATGAAGATGCTTGCTGGAATCCTGGCCGGGCTGATGCTGTGCGTGGCCGCAGCAGGATGCGGCGGGGGCTCCGGCACCGCCGACAAAAAAGCCACTGACAAAAAGGAACTGGTGGTGGGGACCAACCCTTCCTTTGCTCCTTTTGAATTTACCGACAAGAAGGACGGCAAGGTCCAGGGCTTCGACATCGACCTGATCAATGCTCTGGCCAAAAAAGCCGGTTATGAAAAGGTGACCATCAAGAGCATCGCCTTTGACGGACTGATCCCGTCCCTGGAATCCGGGAACATCGACGTTTCCATCACTGGCATGAGCATCACCGATGCCCGGAAACAGAAAGTGAACTTCACCGATCCCTACTATGAATCCGGTCTGATGGCCGTGGTGAAAAAGGATAACGATGCCATCAAGGGTCTGGATGATCTGAAGGGCAAGACCATTGCCGTCCAGCTGGGCACCACCGGGGCCAAATATGCGGAAACCATTGAAGGAGCCAAGGTCAAGACCTTCGATTCCTCCGACCTGGCCTGCCTGGAACTGAAAAACGGCGGCGCCGATGCGGTGATCAGCGATCTGCCGGTGCTCCAGTACTTCCTGAAACAGGGGGGCAGCCAGTACGCCAAGAGCGTGGGGACCCCCAAGAAAGGCGACTTCTACGGCATCGCCACTGCCAAGAAAAACAAAGAACTCTGCGACAAGCTGAACAAAGCCCTGGCTGAACTGAAGAAAGACGGAGAATACCAGAAGATTTACGACAAGTGGTTCAAGGCGGAATAAGAGATTGTCAATGGTCAGTGGTCAATTGTCAATGGCCGGGGGAAGCCAGCTCTGCTGGCATTGAAAAACAAATTCAAAATCAATTGGTACAATTGATTTCCAAAAGCCAGAGACTAGTGACTAGAGGCTGGTGACGGGGCTGCTGCGTATGCGGCAGCCCCTTTTTCTCGAAAACCGGTTGTATAAACATACGCAACGCTGTATAATGATTACATTATGAAGATGGAGGGAAGATTATGAAAAAAATCTCTGCTGTAATGTGCGTACTGGCTGCTCTGATGCTGGCCGTGGCCGGCTGCGGAAGCGATACCAAACAGGCTGCCAATGACCAGAAAGTGATCAAAGTAGGGACCGAACCCACCTTTGCTCCTTTCGAATTCCAGGAAAAAGATTCCAAGGAATTCGCCGGATTCGATATGGACCTGGCCCGGGCCATCGGCAAACAGCTGGGCAAAAAAGTGGAAATCCAGAACATGGGCTTCGATGCCCTGATCCCGGCCCTGAACTCCGGCAACATCGATGCGGTGGCCGCAGGCATGAGCATCACCGACGAACGGAAAAAGGCCGTGACCTTCTCTGATCCCTACTACACTTCCGGTCTGGTAGTGGTAGTGACCAAGGACAACAACGATGTGAAGAGCATCAAAGACCTGGAAGGGAAGAAGATCGCCGTACAGATCGGCACCACTGGTGCTGACAAGGCCGCCAAGGTTCCCGGCGCCAAAGTGACTTCCTTCAACACCAATGCGGAAGTCTTCCTGGAACTGGAAAACAAAGGGGTTGACGCGGTGATCATCGACAAGCCTGTGGCCCAGTACTACCTGACCAAGGAAGGCAAGGACAAGGACAAGATCGTAGGGGATACCATGGATGCGGAATCCTACGGCTTTGCCTTCAAGAAGGACAGCAAACTGGCTGCCGACTTCAACAAGGCTTTGGCTGAACTGAAGAAAAACGGTGAATATGACAAGATCTACACCAAATGGTTCGGCAAAGATGCCAAAGCCGCTCAATAAGCGGTTTCTGGAAAAGGAAGAGAATGCATGAATTTTGAAATCATGAAGGAATCCCTGCCCCTGCTGCTTGCCGGGGCAGGCATTACTGTAGAAATCACAGCGGCCAGTGTGGGCCTGGGGCTCTTCATCGGCGTAGTGGTGTCCCTGATCCGTCTCTGCGGCATCAGGGCCCTGCGCATTTTAGGCGATATCTATGTGACCTTTCTCCGGGGCACCCCCCTGCTGGTCCAGATCTTTCTGGTGTACTTTGCCCTGCCGGCCCTGATCCATCACCGGGTGGATGCCTATGTGGCTGCCATTTCCGCCTGCTCCATCAACTCCGGGGCCTATGTGGCGGAAATCTTCCGGGGCGGCATCGAATCCATCGACAAGGGACAGATGGAAGCCGGCCGGAGCCTGGGCATGACCTGGTGGCAGACCATGCGCCACATTATCCTGCCCCAGGCCTTCAAGCGGATCATCCCGCCTCTGGGCAACGAATTCATCGCCATGCTGAAGGACTCCTCCCTGGTGTCCGTCATCGGGTTCGAAGAACTGACCCGCCGGGGCCAGCTGATCATTGCCCGGACCTATGCCTCTTTTGAAATCTGGCTCAGCGTGGCCATCATCTATCTCATTATGACATTTGCGGTGGCCCGTTTGGTAGGCGTCCTGGAAAGGCGGTACAAGAAAGATGAACAGTGAAATGATTAAAGTGGAGGGCCTCCGGAAAAGCTATGGGGACAACGAGGTGCTCAAGGGCATCGACGTGACCATTGCCGAACAGGAAGTGGTGGTGGTCATCGGCCCCAGCGGCGGCGGGAAAAGTACCTTTCTCCGGTGCCTGAACTATCTGGAAGTGCCTACGGCCGGCTCCATTACCTTTGACGGGATCCCCCTCAACGGGGAAGCCAACATCAACGAAGTGCGGAAAGAAGTGGGGATGGTGTTCCAGCGGTTCAACCTGTTCCCTCACATGACGGTGATGGACAACCTGATCCTGGCTCCCATGATCGTCCGCCACGAAAAGAAGGAAGAAGCGGTGGAAAAGGCCAAGCTGTACCTGGACAAGGTGGGCCTGTTGAACAAGGCCGACGCCTATCCCGGTAGCCTGTCCGGGGGCCAGCAGCAGCGGGTGGCCATTGCCCGGGCCCTGTGCATGAAGCCCAAGGCCATGCTCTTTGACGAGCCCACTTCCGCCCTGGACCCGGAAATGATCAACGAAGTACTGGATGTTATGAAGAACCTGGCCCAGGAAGGGATGACCATGGTGGTGGTGACCCACGAAATGGGCTTTGCCCGGGAAGTGGGAGACCGGATCCTGTTCCTGGACGGCGGGAAGATCCTGGAACAGGGAGATCCTACCGAATTCTTCGCCCATCCCAAAAACGAACGGGCCCGGAATTTCCTGTCCAAAATCCTGTAAGAGAGGGGCTGCTGCCTGTGCGGCAGCCTCTTTTTATCAAAAAAATTTACATTTTTTTATTTTCTTTTGCAGGGATTTCCGAAGAGTTGTAGAATATGTATAATAACAACGATGGGAAATGTCCCATTGGTGAGGAGGTAGTTATTATGGCAGTAAAAGTTCGTGGTAAAAACATCGAGGTCACCCAGGCATTAAAAGATTACGTGGAAAAACGCGTGCAGACCATTACCAAACAGTTCAAGACGGTAGGTGAGATCACCGCGGTAATGCGGGTGGAAAAAGGCAAACATACGGTTGAAATCACGGTTCCTGCCAGCGGCATCGTACTGCGGGCCCAGGAAACTTCTGAAAATATGTATGCATCCATTGACCAGTGCGTGGAAAAAATCGAACGGCAGATCCATAAATACAAGACCCGCCTGATGAAACGGAAATACAGCAACTTCAAGGATGCGGCACCGGCTCCGCTGCCAGAAGACAGTGAAGATGTACCGGAAGAAACCGGGGAATTCAAGGTAGCCCGTACCAAGAATTACGCCATGCGGCCCATGGGCGTCCAGGAAGCCATTATGCAGATGAACATGCTGAACCACGATTTCTTCATTTTCTTCAATGCGGAAACGGAAAAAATCGCCATTGTATACCGGAGAAGAAGCGGGGATTACGGCCTGATTAATCCGGAAATGGCCTGAACCTTTTCCGAAAACTGGGTTATCCCGTAAATTCAAGAAATTTTTACAAAGAGCCGGGGCGTTTGCCCCGACTCTTTTTGACTTTCATATACGCATTTGCTACAATAAAAAAATGGATTCATAGTGGTAATTTGCGCCTGGAGCGCTTACAAGAACTGAGGAGTGATATACTTGCTGGAAAACCTGATGAAACTGGTCTTTGGTGACCCCAATAAGAAAGAATTGAAGGTCTGCCAGGGCTATGTGGATAAAATCAATGCGCTGGAACCGGAAATGGCCGGGCTCAGCGATGCCCGCCTCTGTGCCAAGACCCAGGAATTCCGGCTGCGGCTCACCAAAGGAGAAACCCTGGATGACCTGCTGCCGGAAGCTTTTGCCGTGGTCCGGGAAGCCTCCCGCCGGGTGCTGGGGCTGCGTCATTTCGATGTGCAGCTGATCGGGGGCTGCATCCTCCGCCGGGGGAACATCGCCGAAATGCGTACCGGTGAAGGGAAGACCCTGGTGGCCACCCTGCCGGCTTACCTGAACGCCCTGGAAGGCAAAGGGGTCCATGTGGTCACCGTCAACGACTACCTGGCCCGCCGGGACAGTGAAGACATGGGCCGGGTGTACCGGTTCCTGGGGATGAGCGTGGGGCTGATTGTCCACGACATGGATTTCCCCGCCCGGAAGGCAGCCTATGCAGCGGATATCACCTACGGCACCAACAACGAATTCGGGTTCGACTACCTCCGGGACAATATGGTGGTGTCCCTGGATCAGATGGTCCAGCGGCCCCTCCATTATGCCATCGTGGACGAAGTGGACTCCATCCTCATCGATGAAGCCCGTACGCCTCTGATCATTTCCGGTCCCGGGGAAAAATCCACGGATCTGTACAACATCATGGCGGATGTGGTGAAGAACTTCAAGGAAAAAGAAGACTACACCGTAGATGAAAAGCTCAAGACCGTGGCTCCTACCGAAGCCGGTATCGCCAAGGCGGAAAAACTCCTGGGCGTAAAGAACATGTACGATCCGGAAAACGGCACGGATCTGTCCCATCAGCTGATGGAAGCCCTGAAGGCCAAGGCACTGATGATCCGGGACCGGGACTATGTGGTGAAGGACGGGGAAGTCATCATCGTGGATGAATTCACCGGCCGGCTCATGTACGGCCGCCGGTATTCCGAAGGGCTGCACCAGGCCATCGAAGCCAAGGAACATGTGAAGGTGGAACGGGAAAGCCAGACCCTGGCCACCATCACCTTCCAGAACTACTTCCGGATGTACGACAAGCTGTCCGGCATGACCGGCACCGCCAAGACGGAAGAACAGGAATTCCAGAAGATTTACGGGCTCAGCGTCTACGTGGTGCCCACCAACAAACCCAATATCCGGATCGACTACCCGGATGTGATCTACAAAACCAAGAAAGCCAAGTACCGGGCTGTGGTGAAGGCCATTGAGGAACTCCATTCCGTAGGCCGGCCGGTGCTGGTGGGGACCACTTCCATCGCCCAGAGCGAGGAACTGTCCGCCATGCTGAAGAAAAAGGGCATCCAGCACAATGTGCTGAACGCCAAGTATCATGAAAAAGAAGCGGAGATCGTGGCAGATGCCGGCCAGATGGGGGCCGTGACCATTGCCACCAACATGGCCGGCCGTGGTACGGATATCACCCTGGGCGAAGGGGTGGCCGAACTGGGCGGTCTCCACATCATCGGTACGGAACGGCACGAATCCCGCCGGATCGACAATCAGCTCCGGGGCCGCTGCGCCCGTCAGGGGGATCCGGGTTCCACCCGTTTCTACCTGTCTCTGGAAGACGACCTGATGCGGCTGTTCGGTTCTGACAACATTTCCGGGATCATGGACAAGCTGGGGATGGACGAAGACGAACCTATCGAACACAAGCTGGTGACCCGGTCCATCGAAAACGCCCAGAAGAAAGTGGAAAGCCGGAACTTCGACATCCGGAAACACGTGCTGGAATATGACGATGTGATGAACGAACAGCGGGAAGTCATCTACGACCAGCGCCGGAAGATCCTGGAAAAGGCCGATCTGAAGGAAACGGTCCTGGGCATGGCGGACCACATTGTGGACCGGACCATGGATATGTACGCTCCCAAAGAAGCCTACAGCGAGGACTGGGACATTCCTTCCCTGATCAAATACGCAGAGGAATTCTATGCACCTCAGGGCAGCCTGAAGGCTGACGAACTGGCCAACATGAGCCGGGAAGAACTGGAGGAACATCTCCACAAGGTGGCCCACGATTACTACGACGAACGGGAAACCGCCATCACCGCTCCCATTATGCGGGAACTGGAAAACCTGGTGATGCTGAAGGTGGTGGATACCCACTGGATGGAACACCTGGATGCCATGGATGCCCTCCGGGAAGGAATCGGGCTCCGGGCCTACGGCCAGCGGGATCCTCTGGTGGAATACAAATTTGAAGCCTACGACATGTTCGAAGGCATGAAGGAAGCCATTGTGGACGATGTGGTCCGGTACATGTACCGGGTGAACGTGGTGACCCAGCCTACGGTGGTAGACCACCTGTCCAACGCTTCCGTGAATAACCCCAATGTGGACGGTACGGCGGAAGGTGCTCAGACTCCTGCGGAAATCCACGGGGAAGGAAAGCCGGCAGGGGCTCCCCGGCAGTAAGAGCGCCCGGGGACAGCATTCCCCGAATCCCCGCTGGGGGAGACAAAAACGGATGCACCAAACGGAGCTGGGGAAACCCGGCTTCGTTTTTCCCATTTTACCATTACGAAAAGAAAGGGCTGGAAAATCTTGTTACTGGAAGAACTGAAACCGGCAATCACCCAATTGAAAGATAAACTGGAAGAACTGAAGGGCGGTCTGAAGATTGTCCAGAAGGAAGAGCGGATCGAAGACCTGGAACACCAGATGGCGGCGCCCGGGTTCTGGGATGATCCGGACAAGGCTCAGACCGTGGCCCAGGAAGCCAACAACCTGAAAAGCGAAGTGGAGACCTACCACGGGCTGAACCAGAAGTTGGAAGACGTGGAGACCCTCTGGGAAATGGCCATGGAGGAAAAGGACGACAGCCTCCAGAGTGAAATCGAAAGCGAAGTGGAAACCGCCCGGAAGACCCTGGCGGACTTGGAACTGGGCATGCTCCTCAGCGACCAGTATGACGCCAACAACGCCATCCTGACCCTCCATGCCGGGGCCGGCGGCACCGAAGCCCAGGACTGGACCAACATGCTGCTGCGGATGTACACCCGGTATGCGGAACGGAAGGGATTCTCCGTGGAACTGCTGGATGTACTCCCCGGGGAAGAAGCCGGGGTGAAAAGCGCCACCCTTACCATCCAGGGACACAATGCCTACGGGTTCCTGAAAAGCGAGAAGGGGGTCCACCGTCTGGTGCGGATCTCTCCCTTCGATGCCAACGCCCGGCGGCACACCTCTTTTGCCGCAGTGGATGTAATGCCCGAACTGGACGAAACCGTGGAAGTGAACCTGAACATGGACGATGTGCGGGTGGACTACTACCGGGCCAGCGGTGCCGGCGGACAGCACGTCAACAAGACTTCTTCCGCTGTCCGGATGACCCACCTTCCCACCGGGATCGTGGTCCAGTGCCAGAACGAACGGAGCCAGCTCCAGAACAAGGAACGCTGCCTGGCCCTGCTCCGTGCCAAACTGTATGAATATGAAAAGGCCATCCAGGACAAAAAGATTAGCGAAATCGCCGGGGATTACCAGGCCATCGAATGGGGCAGCCAGATCCGGTCCTATGTGTTCCAGCCCTACACCATGGTGAAGGACCATCGGACGGGAGCGGAAACCGGCAACATCCAGGCGGTGATGGACGGGGATCTGGACCTGTTTGTGGAAGCCTATCTCCGCAGCCTGAAACACTGAGAGGTGGTCTGACACCATGAAAACCTATCAGAAACTGTTCCTGGCCCTGGTGGGCCTGGGACTGGCCGCTTCCCTGTGCCTGAACTGGCAGCGGATCCAGGTGGAACGGGCCAACAAAACCATTGAAACGGTCATGGAATACAACAGCCTGGTGCGCATGGCCCAGGAGGAAGGAGTTCCCAAGGAGCAGGTGTTCAAGGAGTTCCGGGACCGGGGGGTGACCACCCTGACAGTGTTCGACACCAGCCTGGACAAACTGGCCCAGAAAGGGTCCGTGAATGTGCTCACCGGGGCCCAGCTCCTGGAACTGGCCCGGGTCCAGCAGCTTCGTCCGGAATGGCAGGCCATTGTGGACAATCCGGACTTTATGGTGGATGCCCTGTACATTTCCGCCGGGACCAGTGAACGGGCCCTGAAGGAAGCAGAAGAGGACATCCGGCTCCGGTTCGGGAAAGAACGGATCGTGGAACTGAATGCCTCTCCCCTGATCCTCCGGTTCGACGGGGATACCATCATCAGCAAGAACCCCATTGCCGGGGACGAACGGGGCGTCCGGGAAATGGACCTGGGGCCGTCCACCGATGAGCTCCAGGATGTGACGAAGAACGGCTTCATGGTGGCCATCCGTCCCACCAACTACTGTGAACGGTATACCGCAGCCGCCGCCAGCGAAGAGGAACAGATCAACGCCTTCTTCCGCCGGCTGGATGACAGCGGGGCCAAAGTGAGCCTGATCATCGGCAGCGGCAAACAGATGCTGGGGAACAACAAGTACCTGCCTCTGGTGGCCAAAAACCTGCTCCAGCGGCACATTACCATGGGTATGGTGGAAGGGGTCACCCAGCTCCAGTTCGTAAAACTGGAAGGGATGACCGAACTGGCCAGACTGGCCAACTATCAGGTGGCCCGGACCTATGTGATCGCCGATGCGGAACAGCGGAAAATGCAGGTGTTCGATGCCTTCCGCCGCTGGTCCCTGGCGGATGAGGAACGGAACATCCGGGTGAACTACATCAAGACCTTCCTGACTCCCCGGGACAACAAGACCCTGCTCCAGACCAACCTGGACTATGTGGACCGGGTGACCAGGGATGTGGCCAGCAAGGGCTTTGCCACGGGGCCGGCGGATATTTACAAGGTATACCAGCCCAGCCGGCTGTGGTACATTCCCATGGCCTTCTCCCTGGCCGCCGCCTGGTGCCTGTATTTCCTGCTTTTGGGGGTACTCCCTGAAAAGCATTATGTCAAAGCCACGGGCATTTTCGGGGTGCTGGTGACTGCCGGCCTTTTTGCCGGACCCCTGGGGCTCCTGGCCCGTCAGGGCGTGGCCTTTGGGGCTGCGGTGATCTTCCCGGTGC
This sequence comes from Acidaminococcus sp. HCP3S3_G9_1, assembly GCF_052122455.1. NCBI lineage: Bacteria > Bacillati > Bacillota > Negativicutes > Acidaminococcales > Acidaminococcaceae > Acidaminococcus > Acidaminococcus sp. HCP3S3_G9_1. The sequence continues at coordinate 106,520 of NZ_JBQKCH010000009.1, forward strand.
TGAGCATGCACCGGATGATGGGGATCTGGCGGAAAAACGGATCCCGGGGCAGCCTGGGGGCTTTGGCTCTCCGGACTTGTGTCCATCTGTTTGAAACCATCGTCCTGTCCCTGATCGGGGCGTCCATGGTGGGAGGCATACTCAGCGATACCCGGTTCCTGCTGGAAATGGATATCTACCGGGGGGTAAAGGCCACCTTCATGCTGCCGGTGGTCCTGACCTGCCTGCTGTTCCTCCGGACCCATGGTCTGTGGCAGCAGGGAGAAGACTGGCGGAAGCCTTTCCGCCGGGTGCTGGGCTTCCTGAACCAGCCTCTGAACCTGAAGGCCCTGTGCATCCTGGGCATCTTCGCCTTTGTGGCCTGGGTGTTCATCGGCCGCAGCGGCCATACGGCCGGGGTGCCGGTGCCTGCCATTGAGCAGAAGCTCCGGTTCTTCCTGGAAGAGACCATGTGGGCCCGGCCCCGGGAAAAGGAATTCATGATCGGCCATCCGGCCTTTTTCCTGGCCGCCTGGGCTGCCTGGAAAAAGCTGCCCACCTGGTTCTACGGACTGTGCGTCACCGGGGCCGCCATCGGCCAGGGCAGTGCCGTCCAGACCTTTGCCCACATGCGTTCGCCCATTCTCATGAGTTATGTACGGGCCCTGGACGGATACGGAGTGGGGCTGGTGGCCGGGCTTATTGCCCTTGCCATCTTCGCCCTGGCGTATCCCCATGTGGCAGCGTTCTGTGCAAAGAGGAGGAATCCCTTTGGGTAAGATCCTGATTTCCGGTTATTACGGGTTTTCCAATGCCGGAGACGAGGCCATGCTCACGGCCATTGTAACCAGCCTGAAACAGCAGGATCCCCAGGTGGAGCTGACGGTGATCTCCGGGAATCCGGAAGTCACCGCCCGGCTCCATCCGGTGAAGGCGGTCCATCGGTTCGACCTGCCTGGAATCTGCCGGGCCATGGCCGGGACGGATCTGCTCCTTTCCGGAGGCGGCAGCCTGCTCCAGAACGTGACCAGCCGGCTGAGCCTCTACTATTATCTTTCCCTGATTGCCCTGGCGGCGGTCATGGGGAAGAAAATCATGCTGTTTGCCCAGGGCATCGGCCCCATCCGGGGCTGGTTCAGCCGCCGTCTTACCCGGCTGGTGTGCCGGCAGGCGGATCTGATCACCGTCCGGGACGACGGGTCCCTGGATGATCTGAAATCCATGGGCTTTGATCCTGCCGCCATCCATGTGACCAGCGATGCGGTGTTCTCCCTTCCGGAAGGCCGGAAACAGGAGGGCCTCCGGCTCCTGGAAAAACTGGGGGTGGATCCTTCCCGGCCTCTGGTGGGCTTTGCCCTCCGGCACTGGAAGGGAGAAAAACGGTTCGTACGGGAATTTGCCCGGGCGGCGGATGAACTGAAAAAGCGGTTCCAGGCCCAGATTGTCTTTGTGCCCCTCCAGTTTCCGGCGGACGGGGAACTGTCCAATCAGGTGGCGGAGGCTATGGAAAACCGCCGGGATGTGTTCATCCTGGACCAGAAATGTTCCACCCAGGGATACCAGGACCTGATCAGCTGTCTCCATCTGCTGATTGGCATGCGGCTCCACGCCCTGGTGTTTGCCGCCATCAACGACGTTCCCTTTATGGCCATTTCCTATGACCCCAAGGTGGACCGGTTCGTGGATGGCATGAAGGGGACGGTGGTGGATACCATCGGCCAGGTGACGGCGGAAGAACTGACGGCCATGGCCGAAAAACTCTGGAACTCTGACGGCCGGCAGGGACGGGAACAGATCCGTGCCCTCCGGGAAGAAGCCAGAGCCAATATTGGAGGGGCCCTGGCCCTTTTGGCCCGGTGACAGATGTCCACGGGCCTTTTTTGGACCGGGTTTTCCAACCTATGAAAATACAGGAGGAATCCCATGCTGGAAATGCGTCATGCAGGCAAGGTCTATCCTGGCGGGGCGGTAGCCCTGGAGGATATCAACGTACATATCAAACCGGGAGAGTTTGTGTTCCTGGTGGGCCCCAGCGGGGCCGGCAAATCCACCTTCATCCGGCTGATCTCCCGGGAAATCGAACCTACTTCCGGGCAGATCCTGGTGGACGGAGTGGATGTGATGAAACTGAAGCGGGGGGACATTCCCTATCTCCGGCGGCAGCTGGGCATCGTCTTCCAGGACTTCCGGCTGCTCAACGACCGGACCGCCTATGAAAACGTGGCCTTTGCCATGCAGGTGATCGAGGCCCCCAGCCACAAGATCCGACAGCGGGTCAATGAAGTGCTGGAACTGGTGGGCCTGAAGGGCCGGGGGGACAACTATCCGGGAGAGATGAGCGGGGGCGAACAGCAGCGGGTGGCCATTGCCCGGGCCATTGTCAACGATCCTCTCCTGGTGATCGCCGATGAACCCACTGGCAACCTGGACCCGGAAACCAGCAAGGAAATCATGGAAATCTTCACCCAGATCAACAGCCGGGGCACCACCATCCTGATGGCCACCCACGACAAGACCATGGTGGATTATATGCAGAAACGGGTCATCGCCCTGGAAAACGGGCGGCTGGTCCGGGATGACCGCAAAGGAGTTTACGGGTATGAAGTTTAGTACAAAATGGTATTACATCAAGGAGACCTTTACCTCTCTGAAGCGGAATTCCCTGATGAGTATTGCTTCCATCAGCACTGTGGCCCTGTCCATCCTGGTGCTGGGGATGTTCCTCACCATGGTGCTCAATGTGAACAACCTGGCCAGACATCTGGAGAACCAGGTCCAGGTCACCATCTATATGGAAGACAGCGCTTCCGCCGACCAGCTGAAGCAGATGGAAAAAGTGCTCCGGAGCACCCCCGGGATCGTGAAGGTGACGCCCCGGACCAAGGAGCAGGCCCTGGCGGATTTCAAGAGCCGTCTGGGAGAACAGCAGAAGCTGCTGGCGGCCCTGGGAGAGGACAATCCCTTCCCGGCCTCCTTTGAGATCCAGGTGGACAATCCGGAACGGATTCCCCAGCTGGTGCCCCAGTTCCAGCAGATGCCCGGGGTGGAAACCGCCAAGTTCGGCCAGGAAGTGGTGGAACATCTGTTCCAGCTGACCCGGGTGCTCCGGATCGGCGGGGTGCTGCTGATCGTGCTTCTGGCCATTGCCACCCTGTTCATTATCTCCAACACCATCCGGATCACCGTGTTTGCCCGGCGCCGGGAAGTGAACATCATGAAATATGTGGGGGCCACTGACTGGTTCATTCGCTGGCCCTTTCTGCTGGAGGGAATGATCATGGGCTTTGTGGGGGCGGTGATCGCTTCGGCGGCTCTGTACAAAGGGTACAATGCCATCCAGGCCAAGATCTACGGGACACTGGCCTTCTTCCCCATGCTGCCCAGCTGGCCCACCATGGGCTGGCTCTGCGGGGGACTGGTCTGTGTGGGGACCCTGATCGGGGCTCTGGGCAGCAGCATCTCCCTGCGGAAGTTCCTGGATGTGTAGGAGGCGGTGGGGATGAAGAAACAAGCAGCCCTTGCTGCCGCCCTCCTTTTGCTGGGGACCCAGCTGTCCGCTTCCGTTTCCTGGGCGGAAACCATTGAGGAGAAGCGGGCTCAGCTGGACGAGATCCAGCAGCAGCTGGGGGAAAAGGACGCCCAGCTGGAAGAAAAGAAAAAAGAAATCGGCAATGCCATGGAGCAGCTGATCCTGACCCAGGAAGAACTGGCGGAAGCCAAGCGGAAGCTGGCGGCCATCGAGGCCCGGCAGCAGGCTCTGGAAATCAAGATCCGTCAGAACGAGGCGGCTCTGGCAGCCAAACAGAAGGAATATGACAAAAGCCGGGCGGTGTACAAAAAACGGCTCCGGGACATTTACGAAAACGGCCAGGTGAACTATCTGGATGTGCTGCTGGGAGCGGCGGATTTTCGGGATTTCTCTTCCCGGATGTACCTGCTCCAGCGGGTGGTCCGCCGGGATTTCAACCTGATCGACCGGCTGGAGACCCAGCGGGAGGAACTGCTGGCGAAAAAGGCGGAACTGGACGACATCAAGAGCCAGCTGGCAGCTGCCCATGCGGAAGGCCAGAAGGAACAGCAGATCGTGGCCCAGAAGACGGTGGAACGGCAGAAACTGTATGAACAGGCTCTGGCGGAAAAAGCCCAGCTGGATGCGGAATATGAAGAACTCCAGCGGAACAGCCAGGAAATCACCGCCATGATCCAGCGGATGGAACAGGAAGGCCGGATGATGCCCCAGGCAGGGGGCACCGGCCAGCTGGCCTGGCCGGTGAACGGGGAGATCACCTCTCCCTTCGGCTGGAGGGTCCATCCCATCTGGGGGACCCAGATCTTCCATGCAGGGCTGGATATCGGCGCCGATTACGGGGATCCGGTCCATGCCGCGGACAGCGGCACCGTGGTGTACGCCGGCTGGATGGGCGGCTACGGCAATGCGGTGATGATCGACCACGGCGGGGGCATGGTGACCCTGTACGGCCACAATTCTTCCATTACCGTGGGAGAAGGGGAACAGGTGAGCAAAGGGCAGACCATCGCCCTGGCCGGCAGCACCGGCAATTCTACCGGACCCCACTGTCATTTCGAAGTCCGTATCCACGGAGAAGTGGTCAGCCCCCTGCAGTATCTGCCGTAAGCAGGAGTGCAGAGTAAAGAGTGCAGAGTGCAGAGTGCAGAGAAAAGAGTAAACCGTACCCCTTGTCAAGGACAGTTTCTAAAAGTAGGACCCCTTGTTTTAGACAGTTCAACAATCCTGGTACCTTTAAAATGGACGTTTGGTAATTGTCTATCAGAA